>JAGIAK010000068.1 GCA_017744855.1 Microbacterium sp. | reverse complement strand
GCCTCGCACGGCACGCCGACGACCGCCGTCTGGACTGAACGGCCGTGACGGATGCCGCGTGCCGCTGCCCTGGGAGGCCGACGCCCCGGCGTACGGCTTCAACGACACCGGCCTGTCGTGGCTGCCGCAGCCGGCGGAGTGGGCGACTTACGCCCGCGACGTCGAGGCCGCCGACTCCACGTCGACGCTCGCGCTGTACACCGAGCTGCTGGCGGCCCGCCGCGAGCACGGCTTCGGCACCGGTTCGCTGGTCTGGGAGGACGCGGGAGCGGATGCCGTGGCGTTCCGCCGCGGCGACGTGCACGTGATCGCCAACCTCGGCACCGCCCCGCTGGCGCTGCCGGCCGGCGCGACCGTTGTCCTGCGCAGCCAGCCGTTCGACGGCAGTGATCTGCCGGTCGACACCGCCGTCTGGTACACCACGGCCTGATCGGCCGCTCCTCATCGCTCCCGTATGAGCTCTCGTCGCCTGTCAGGCCGAGAAGCGACCGCAGCTCATACGGGAGCGGAGCGAGGGAACACGGAAGGAACCTGTCATGGCGAGCATCGATGAGGTCGCCCGGCTCGCCGGGGTCTCCACGGCGACCGTCTCGCGCGCGCTCAGCGGCCGCGGGCACGTGTCAGAGTCCGCACGGCTGCGCGTGCAGGAGGCGGCGGCCGCGCTCGGCTACGTCGTGTCGTCGCGCGCGTCGAGCCTGGCCTCCGGCCGCACCCGCAACGTGGGCGTCGTCGTGCCCTTCCTCGACCGCTGGTTCTTCAGCACCGTGCTCTCCGGCGTCTCCGCCGCGCTGATGCGCGAGGGCTACGACATCACGCTCTACAACATCACCGCAGACAAGGACGTGCGCCGCCACGTGTTCGACACCTTCCTGCGTCGTCAGCGTGTGGATGCCGTGATCGCCGTGTCGATCGAGCTCGACGAGGACGAGACGCAGCAGCTGCTCGACCTCGGACTCCCGGTGATCGCGATCGGCGGCCCGAACCCGAAGCTCGACACCCTCACCGTCGACGACGTCGCGGTCGCGCAGCTCGCCACCGAGCACCTCATCGGACTCGGCCACCGCGACATCGCGCACATCGGCGCGAACCCCGAGTTCGACATCGACTTCCACATCCCCACCAACCGTCGTCTCGGGTTCGAGAAGGCGCTGCAGAAGGCCGGCATCCCGCTGAACCCGGCGTTCCTCGAGCCGGCGGACTTCACCGTCGAGGGCGGCTACCGCGCAGCCAAGCAGCTGCTCGGGCGTCCGGGCCCCCGTCCGACGGCCGTGTTCGCGGCATCCGACGAGATGGCCATCGGCGCGCTCCTCGCGGCGCGCGACCTGGGATTCGGCGTGCCTGACGACCTCTCGATCGTCGGCATCGACGGACACGAGCTGGGCGAGTTCTTCCGCCTCACCACTGTCGATCAGTTCCCGCTCGGGCAGGGCGAGCGAGCGGCGGATGCCGTGCTCGCCAAGCTGTCCACCGACGGCACGACCCGCATCCCGGCCGCTCTCCCGTACGAGCTCAACGTGCGCGGCACGACCGCGCGGCTGCTCTGACGGCCTCCGCGACCTTCGCCGTCACCGCCGGGACATCCGCTCGGACCGCACCACCGCGAGGTGCACCGCGAGGGTGATCACGAGCACCGCCGCGGAGATCAGCAGCAGACGGTCGGGCGCGACGCCCAGCTCCAGCGATGCGCCGCCCAGCCCGCTGCCGAGCGCCGATCCCAGGGCCATCGCACTGCCGTTGAGCGCGAACACGAGCGCCGCCGACTCCGGCGCCATCGCGCTGAGCCGCGCCTGCAGCGGCACCCCCGACCCGCCGTTGCCGACAGCGCAGGTGAAGAACCACGCGATAGCGGCGGCGGCTCCGAGCACCCCTGGCAGCAGCATCCCCAGCGCGCCGAGCACGGCGGCCGCGATGAGCAGCGACAGGATGCCGGTGACGACCCGCACCGGCTGATGCCGGTCGGTGAGTCTTCCGGTGAGCACGTTGCCCGCCAGGCTCAGCAGGCCGTAGCCGAACATCACGAGCACCATGACGAGGCCGCCGCCCACCCGCGGCCCGACGATGAGGGTGGCGTACGTGAAGCACAGGTAGCTCGCGCACATGATGCCGATCGGCACGAGCAGCGCGGCCAGGAGCCGCGGCTCGCGGAGGGGCCGGAGCGTCTCGCCGAGCGATCTCGGCGGCTGGCGCAACCGCGGCACGCGCAGCAGGATGCCGACGAGGGCGGCCGAGCCGACCACGACGACGAGGAACAGCGGGAGGCGCCAGTCGCTCTGGCCGAGCAGCAGGCCGAGGGGCACGCCGAGGGCCGTCGCCGTCAGCCACCCGCCGAGCACGAGTGAGAGCGCGCGCCCGCGACGCTCCGGCGGCGTCGTGGCGACCACGTAGGCGCTGATCACCGCGTTGAGCAGGGCGCCGCCGAGCGCGGAGACCACACGGCCGGTCATCGCGATCGCGTAGGTGGGGGCGAGTGCGACCACGAGATTTCCCAGCACGAACACCGCCAGCGCGCCGACGATCGTCGCGCGGCGCTCCCATCCGCCCGTGAGCGCTCCGAGCACGGGGCCTGCGAGGGCGCTGGTGAGCGCGAAGGCGGCCATGAGCTGTCCGGCCGCGGCGACGCCGACGTCCAGATCGCCGGCGATCTGCGGGAGAAGGCCGGCGAGCACGTACCCGTCGATCCCCATCGAGAACGTCGCGACGGCCAGCCACACCAGCGCGGCGGCGCCGGGACCACGACCGCCCTCGACCCGCTCCCCCTCGACGACACGCACCCCGCCATCCAACCAGAGAGGGCGGCCGCTCCGGTCGAGGGCGCGGCGTCATCCCTCCCGCTGGTACACGTCGGGCACTCCGTCTCCGTCGTCGTCGACCTCCTCCTCCGCGGCGATCGCACGGTATCGGCGGTTCCGAAGTCCGAGCAGCACGGATGCCGCGGCCGCGGCGAGCACCGAGGCACCGAGCACTGCGGTCTTGGCGGCGTCGTGCGCGACTCCCGCGGGGAAGCTGAGCTCGCCGATCAGAAGCGACACCGTGAACCCGATGCCGGCGAGCATGCCGACCCCGATCAGGTCGAGCCAGCGCAGGCCGTCGCCCAGGCGGATCCGGCCGACCCTCGTGGTGATCCAGGTCGCGGCGACGATGCCGAGGGGCTTGCCGAGCACCAGGGCGCACACGACGGCGATCGTCACGGGGTGCGTCACGGTCTGCACGAACCCGTCGCCCACCACGGTGACGCCGGCGGCGAAGAACGCGAAGACGGGCACGGCGAACCCCGCCGAGAGCGGGCGGAAGCGATGCTCGAACTCCTCCGCGAGCCCCACGCCAGGGGAGCCGTCGGCCCCGGCGTCATCGGGTGCGACGGGGATCATGAAGGCCAGGGCCACGCCGGCGATGGTCGCGTGGATGCCGGACGCGTGGACCAGCGCCCAGACGACCACGCCGATCGGGAGCAGGATCGCCCAGGCGGCGAAACGGTGGCGGTGGAAGAAGCCACGGCGGCGCTGAGCGAGCGCGCCGTAGAGCGCGAGGCCCAGCAGCGCGGCCGGCAGTGGCATCGGATTCAGGTCGTCGGTGTAGAACACCCCGATGATGACGATCGCGATGAGGTCGTCGACGACGGCCAGGGTGAGCAGGAACAGCCTCAGCCCGCTGGGCAGGTGGGAGCCGATGATGGCGAGGACCGCCACGGCGAACGCGATGTCGGTCGCCGTGGGGATCGCCCACCCGCGCAGCAGTGCCGGGTCGGGGCCCACGACCAGGAGGTAGATCACGGCGGGCACCACGACACCGCCTACGGCGGCGATCACCGGCACCAGCGCGGTGCGCACGTCGCGGAGGTCGCCGACGACGAACTCGCGCTTGAGCTCGAGACCCACCAGGAAGAAGAAGATCGCGAGCAGGCCGTCGGCGGCCCACGCACCGAGGCTCAGCCGGAGGTGCCACGGCTCGTAGCCGATCTCGAGGTCGCGCAGCGCGAAGTACCCGTCGGCGAGCGGGGAGTTCGCCCAGACCAGGGCGATCCCGGCCATCACGACGAGCAGGATCCCTCCGACGCTCTCCGTGCGCAGGAGGGCGCCGATGCGGCGGGCCTCGCGATGGCTCCCGCGGGCGGGGAAGACCGGGCGTGCGGACGACGGCGTGGTGGACATGGGAGCTCCCGGGGTCTCGACAACGATGTTGTCGACCAGGCTTCCCGACGCTCCGATCCCAGCCTACCGGGTGCCGCCCGGCCTTCCCTGGGAGGTCAGGAGGCGACGATGAGCCCCTGCGTCGCCTGCTGAGCGGCGAGGAAACGGCGCTGCACGTCGGGCCAGTTCACGATCTCCCAGAACGCCTTGACGTAGTCGGCGCGCACGTTGCGGTAGTCGAGGTAGTAGGCGTGCTCCCAGACGTCGAGCTGCAGCAGCGGCGTGACGCCGAGCGGGGCGTTGCCCTGCTGGTCGAAGAGCTGGAAGATCACGGGGCGGGCGCCGACGGAGTCCCAGGCGAGCACGGCCCATCCCGAGCCCTGCACGCCGAGCGCGGTGGCCGTGAAGTGTGCACGGAAGGCGTCGATCGATCCGAACGAGTCGTCGAGGGCCGCGGCCAGCTCTCCCTCGGGCGATCCGCCGCCGTTCGGCGAGAGGTTCTGCCAGAACACGGAGTGGTTGATGTGGCCGCCCAGGTTGAACGCGAGGTCCTTCTCGAGCTTGTTCACCGCGGCGAGGTCGCCCGACTCTCGCGCGGCGGCGAGCTGCTCCAGCGCGGTGTTCGCGCCCGTGACGTAGGCCTGGTGGTGCTTGGAGTGGTGCAGCTCCATGATCGTCGCGGAGATGTGCGGCTCGAGGGCCGAGTAGTCGTAGGGCAGCTCGGGGAGCGTGTAGGGAGCGGACATGGCGGCGTTTCCTTTCAGGGGTGTGTTCAGGAGGTGGTGTGTGTTCAGGAGGTGGTGTGTGTTCAGGAGGTGGCGTCGGTGAGGGCGTGGAACCGGCGGTCCACGTACACGAGCGGCAGGCCTGCATCGCCGGGGATGACCTCGACGACCTCGGCGATGACGACGCTCGACGAGCCGACGGGCACGATCTGCAGCGCCCGGCAGCGCAGCGCGGCGCGGGCGCCGGCGAGGTGCGGCTCGCCGGTCGGCAGCGCGCTCCACCCCTGCTCGGCGGTGAAGCGCTCGGAGCCGCTCACCGCGAAGCTCTGGGCGAGGTCGGCGTGCGCGTGGTCGAGCAGATGGACGACGAAGGAGTCGGCGGAGAGGATGGCGCCGGCGCTGCCGGTCGCCCTGGTGACCGAGAACACGATCGCCGCGGGGTCGACGGCCACCGACGACACGCTCGACGCGGTGAGGCCGACGGGCCCCTCCGGACCGGATGCCGTGATGATCGCGACGCCGGCGGGGTGGTGGCGGAACGCGGCCTTGAGCCCCTCGCCCACAGCGGTGGGCACGGGGGCGGTGGAGGATGCGGTCAGGGTCATCGTGCGGTCTCCGAGACTGTGAGGGGCAGGGCGTGCGCGAGCATCTCGTCGCGCGTGGTGAGCTTGGTGCGCTCGCGTCCGCGCGCGGCACCCTCGGCGCGCTCGGCGTCGTCGATCCGCGCCCAGCCCGCGCCGTCGACGACGGAGCCGAGCCCCGCGAGCGGATCGTCCACGTCGCCGACGGGCGTGACGTCGGCGAGATCGTCGACGAGGTGCTGCACGGTCTGCGCGGCATCCGACTTCGTCGATCCAATGAGGCCGACGGGTCCGCGCTTGATCCAGCCGGTGGCGTAGAGCCGCGGGATCGGCGATCCGTCGGCCGCGAGCACGCGGCCCTCGGCGTGGGGCACGACGCCACTCGCGTCGTCGAAGGGCGCTCCGGGAACGGGCGACGAGCGGTACCCGATCGCGCGGTACACCGCACCGACCCGGTACTGCACGAATTCGCCGGTGCCGACCATGCGTCCGAGCGGATCGGAGGCCGTGCGCTCGAACTCGATCCCCTCGACGCTCGTGCCCCCGAGCATCCGCACCGGCCGATGGCGGAAGTGCAGGTGGATGCGCCGAGTGGCCGCGCCGTGGGGCTCGCGCGCCGCCCACTCGGTGAGCGTGCGCACGATGATGCGCCGCTGCGAGAACTGCTCCAGCATCCGCTCCGCGTGTGCGTCGAGCACGAGCTCGGCGGGATCGACGATCACCTCGACGTCGTGCTGATCGCCGAGCTCGCGCAGTTCGAGGGCCGAGAAGCGCACATCGGCCGGTCCGCGACGGGCGAAGAGGTGCACGTCGCGGATGCGGCTGCCGGCGAGGCGGTCGAGCACGTGGTCGGGGGTGTCGGTGCTCGTCAGGGCGGCGGCGTGCTTCGCGAGGATGCGCGTGACGTCGAGCGCCACGTTGCCGGCGCCGAGCACCGCGACGGACTCGGCGCCCAGACCCCAGTCGAGCGGCACGTCGGGGTGGGCGTCGTACCAGGCGACGAAGTCGGCCGCCCCGAAGGAGCCGGCGAGGTCGGCGCCGGGGATGTCGAGCGCGACGTCGAGGTCGGCGCCGGTCGCGATCACGACCCCGTCGTAGGCGGCGCGGAGCTGGTCGAGCGTGACGTCGCGGCCGACCTCGACGTTGCACCGGAGACGGATGCCGGGGCGGCGCAGCACCTCGTCGAGGGCATCGGTGATCTTGCGGATGCGGGGGTGGTCGGGGGCCACGCCGTAGCGGACGAGGCCGTACGGGGCCGGCAGCTTCTCGATGATGTCGACGGTGGCGTCCGGCAGCCGTCCGAGCAGGATGTCGGCCGCGTAGATGCCGGCGGGGCCCGCGCCCACGATGGCGATGCGGGGGCTCAGGGGCGCGGTCATGCGTGAGCCTCCTGCGGCGGAAGGGCGGCGACCACCGGGTGGTCGAACGCGTAGGCGCCGACCTTGGCGGCGCCGCCCGGCGAGCCGATCCCGTCGAAGAAGCCGACGTTCGCCGTGTAGTAGTCCCGCCATTCGTCGGGGAGGTCGTCCTCGTAGTAGATGGCCTCCACAGGGCACACGGGTTCGCAGGCGCCGCAGTCCACGCACTCGTCCGGGTGGATGTAGAGGGAGCGCTCTCCCTCGTAGATGCAGTCCACCGGGCACTCGTCGATGCACGCGCGGTCCTTCACGTCCACGCACGGCAGGGCGATCACATAGGTCATCGGATGCTCGTCGTTCGGGTCACGGTTGCCACCGTAGAACCTCAAGTACACTTGAGGTCAAATCGAGGAGGCACCATGACCGCCGAGCACGACGAGACGCAGCGCCCCGCCCACGCCCCCGACGAGCCGCTGACCATCGGGGAGATGAGCAGACGCACCGGCGTCGCCCCCTCGGCCCTGCACTTCTACGAGAGCCTCGGCCTCATCGCCTCCACACGCACCTCGGGCAACCAGCGGCGCTACGCACGGCACATGCTGCGGCGGGTGTCGCTCATCACGGTCGCGAAACGCCTCGGCATCCCCCTCTCCGACGTGCAGCAGGCCTTCGCCGACGTGCCGCTCACCGAGACCCCCAGCCACGCCGACTGGCAGCGCGCGTCACGGCGATGGAAGCGCGACCTGGAGAAGCGCCGCGAGGGCATCGAGCGCCTCGAACGCGAGCTCACCGGATGCATCGGCTGCGGCTGCCTGTCGATGAAGGCGTGCGGGCTGCTGAACCCCGACGACGCCCTCGGCTCGCAGGGTGCGGGTCCCCAGCGCCTCCGCGACGCCGACTGACCCGTCGCTTCCCGACGTCGCCCCTGGCCATCACCGCCGACCCGTGGGCGGTGCCCGCGGGAGGGATAGGCTCTGGCCATGACGATCGATCTCGAAGCGCTCTACATCGACCTGCACCAGCATCCCGAGCTCTCGTTCCAGGAGACGCGCACCGCGGGCATCGCCGCCCAGCACCTGCGCGACCTCGGACTCGACGTGGAGGAGGGCATCGGCGTCACCGGCGTCGCCGGCGTGCTCCGCAACGGCGACGGCCCCGTGGTGTGGGTGCGCGCCGACATGGACGCCCTGCCCGTCGAGGAGCAGACCGGCCTCGCTTACGCCAGCACCGCGAAGGGCGTCGATCCGGCCGGGAACACCGTTCCCGTGATGCACGCCTGCGGACACGACATGCACGTCACGGCGATGATCGGCGCCGTCGAGCGGCTCGTCGCCGACCGCGAGGACTGGTCGGGCACCGTCGTCGTGCTCATCCAGCCCGCCGAGGAGTACGGCGCCGGCGCGCGGGCGATGCTCGACGACGGCCTGCTCTCGCGCGTGCCGAAGCCCGACATCGTGCTCGGCCAGCACGTCACCCCCCTGCCGGCCGGGATCATCGGCGTGCGCAGCGGCACGCAAATGGCAGCGTCCGACGGTCTCACGGTCACGCTGCACGGTCGCGGCGGGCACGGATCCCGTCCGCAGGCCACGATCGATCCGGTCGTCATGGCCGCCGCGACCGTGATGCGCCTGCAGACCATCGCCTCGCGCGAGATCGACCCGCAGGGGGTCGCCGTCGTCACGGTCGGTTCCATCCACGCGGGACTGAAGAACAACATCATCCCCGCCGAGGCCACGCTCGAGCTCAGCCTGCGCTACCCCGACGACGCGACGCGCGAGAAGGTGCTCGCGAGCGTCGAGCGCATCGTGCGCGCCGAGGCCACGGCTTCCGGAGCCGAGCGCGAGCCCGACATCCGCACCGACCACACCCTGCCGCCGACCATCAACGACGCCGAGGCCACCGAGCGGGTCTCGTCAGCCCTGCGCCGCGCACTCGGGGAGCACACGGTCATCGACCCCGGCATGTTCACCGGCAGCGAGGACGTCTCGTGGTTCGCACGGGATGCCGGGGCGCCGCTCGTCTTCTGGTTCTGGGGCGGGATCGACGCCGCGCGCTTCGCCGAGGCCGAGGCGGCCGGCCGCCTGGCCGAAGACATCCCGACCAACCACTCGCCCTACTTCGCGCCGGAGATCCACCCGACGATCGAGGTCGGCGTCACCGCACTGTCGGCCGCGGCCCGCGAGTTCCTCGCCTGAGGTCCTGCCCGGCCCTTCATCCCTCCCGCATCCGAATTTCGGACGCCGGGTCGGCCGTCCGGCATCCCTCCCGCATCCGAAATTCGGACGCACGTCCGTTTCTCGGACGATTCCCGGTGGATCGTCCGAGAAACGGACGATCCACCGAGTTTCGGATGCTGCGACTCAGCCCTTCGAGACGAGGAACTCGCTGAAGTCGGCGGCCGCGAGCATCGCGCGCACGCCCGCCGAACCGGTCGTCGCGCACGACGGGTCCGTCGCACTCACCTGCGCCTGATCCCACGACGAGGTGCGCTGACCCGTCGCGGTCACCGTGCAGCCGACGGTGCGCAGCGTGACGCGGTACCACGTGTTCAGTTGCACCCCGCCGGGCACGCCCGTGTCGGCCAGCGGCGTCCACGACCCGTTCGCCTTGCCCAACGACAGTCGCCCCGTGCTGCCGTCGACGCCGGCGAAGTAGCCGGTGTACGCATCGGGCCCGACGCCGGGAGACGTCGTCCGCGCGAGCACGCCGGCGTTGCCGCTCGGCGCGCTCAGCGAGGTGAGGCGCACGTTCGACGACACCGTATACGCGTCTCCGGCGACCGGCGACACCAGCTTCGGCCCGTCGGTCGCCGACGCCGACTGACGCTCGATGCCACCCGCGATCGTCGACCAGCTGCCGCCGTACCCGGTCCACCCGGTCGCCGCTCCGGATGCCCACGAGTCGGCGTAGGCCGGCGCGGTGGAGCCGCCCGCCTGCGTCACCTGGAGGTTGCGGAAGGACGCCGAGGTGAGGTGCGTGCGCACACTGGCCTGGCCGGAGGCGAAGCAGCCGGCATCCGTCGCCGTGGCCGTGGTGCTCGTGGTGCCGTTGTCGGGCTTGATCGTGGCGGTGATCGTGCAGCCGACGATGCTCGCCGTGAGGTGGTACCAGGTGCCGGTCCCCACGCCGCCGGTCACGTTCTGCAGGGCGAGCGAGGTCCAGTTGTTGTTCTGCTTGCCGATGAAGAGCGTGCCGTTGGTCTCGACGCCCACGTAGTACCCGGCGTGCGCGTCGGCCCCGACGGCGGGTGCCCTGGTGCGCAGCAGCACGCCGGCCTGCCCCGTGGAGTCGAGGCGGATGTCGGTGTCGAGGGTGGCGTCGGTCCACCCGGTGGAGCCGACGAGCGACTTCGGGCCGCTCGAGGCACCCGCCTGCGAGTACACGCCTCCGCTCACCGACCAGGAACCGCCGTAGGTCGACCAGCCCATGTCGTTGCCGGAGTCGAACGGCGCGTACAGGGGCAGGGTGCCCACCGGGCCGATGCCGAAGCGCACGTCGCAGCGGGTGTTCGACCCGGCCACGAACTTCGGCGAGACCATCATGATGGCCGATCCGGATGCCGTCGGCACGATGCTCGGGCTGTAGTTGGCGCAGTGCTTGCCCGCGCCGTTGTTGTAGTCGCCGGTGGGGTCGATCGTCATCGGCGACGAGACGGCCTGCCACGCCCCGACGCCGAGGTTGGTGTTGGTGAACACGACGCGCCCCGACTCCGGCTTGACCACCGTCGTCGCACCGTCGGCCCCGGTGACGACCCGCTGGCCCGACATGATGAGCGTGCCGTTGGGGCCGCCCGCCGGGCTCCACGCCAGCGCGGGGGTGTGCAGAAGCTGCCGCCCGTCGGCGGTCTGCACGAGCGTGCCGAGGTCGGTGGCCGAGCCCCAGTTCGCTCCGTCCGGCGACGTCTTGAGGTACACGCGGCAGGTCTGGTCGGCGTTGCCGACCGAGTCACGGCACAGCTCGTACCCGAGGGCGTACGACCCGTTGGGGAGCTTGCGCACGATCGGCATGCCGGGGCGCGAGCTGCTGTCGCCGATCGCGACGACATCGGTCTGGCCGCCCCAGGTCACGCCGCCGTCGGTCGACGTGGTCATCACGAGCTTCTGGCTGTACCCGGAGGAGCGCAGTCGTTCGTCGGAGAAGTGGCAGGCGAGGGAGCCGTTGGCGTTCAGCACGATCTCCGGTTCCCAGAGCCCCGTCGACACCTGGTTGGGCGCCCCCGACTTGGTCACGCAGTTGCCGCGCCGCGTCCAGGTCGCTCCGTAGTCGGTGCTGATGAAGGTCTGCACCTCCTGGTTCGACCAGCTCACGTTGTCCCAGGCGTTGCCCGCAGCGATGATCGTGCCGGCGGGGAGGCCACCGGCTGCCTGCGGCAGCTCGTACATCGAGCCGAAGTAGATGCCCCAGCCCGGAGTCGGCGAGTACAGGGTGCTCAGCGTCGACCAGGTCTGCCCGCCGTCGGTGCTGCGCTTGACCACGGAGTGCGTGCGCACGCCGGTGTCGTTCACGCTGTACATGACCAGCAGGTCGCCCCGCCGGCTCTGGTCGGCGCTGGCGTTCAGGCGGATGATGCGGGGGTAGTCGTTGTTCTCCGCGCCGCTCGGCGATGAGGGGGCTGCGACCACTGACCCTGGCGATGCCGAGGCCGCGGTGGGGAGGGCGACGAGTGCCGTCGCTCCCAGCACTGCCGCCGCGAGGACGGCCGTGAGACGGAACGGCTTTCGCCGCGCCGTGGATGTTCTCTGCATGACGCCTGCTCCTTCTCTTCATCGAGACGGACGTTCGCCGCCCCGGGTCTAGGTGTGCGCGATTCCGCGCACCACGAGGTCACGCACGCGGAGGTCGCCTCCGGCGGCGCGGATGCCGGTGGCCCCCGTCGCGTGGGGGAACACGTCGGCGACGTCGATGACCGGCACGCCGTCGACTTCGACGGCGATGCGCTCGCCCCGCAGCCGCACAGTCACGACGATCGGCTCGCCGGGCGCGGCCGACACGGGCGCCGAGGCGAGCACCCGCTCGTCGTAGTCGTGCCGAGCGAGCACGAGCCGGTCGGCGTGCATCTGCACCGAGTAGCCGAGCAGGAAGTTCACCCCGAGCCGGGTGTCGTCGCCCTCGCCGCCCTCGGAGAGGCTGCCCGCCCGCAGCAGGAGGTCGCCGTGCCCGCCCTGCTCCGTCGCGGTGAACGAGATCGTCGCCTCGACGTCGACGTCGGCGCGAGCGGCCTCGTCGACGAGGGTCTTGCCGTAGCCGTCGAGCGCCGCGTCGTGCGGGTGGGTGACGCCGGTGTCGATCGCGGCCGAGACGGTCAGCAGCTCCAGCACCGGCCGGCCGGCGACGGCGCGGACGGCGAGCCGCCCCTCACCGCGGTCGAGGCCGATCTCCGCGGTCAGCACGTGACCGCCCGCGGATGCCGTGGTCGGCGCCGTGCTGCCGCCGGCGATCACCTCGACGGCGTCTCCCGCCGCGAAGGTCCCCGCCAGCTGCACGTGGAACCGGCCGCCTGCAGCCGCGTGCACGCGGTAGGCGACCTCGTCGCCCGCGGCGAGCGCCACGGCATCCGAGGGCTCCGGCGCGCCGGGGGTGAGCGTCGCCCAGAGCCGTCCGGGCACGGGAGCGACCGCGTGACGGTCGGCCGCATCCGGGGTGCTGTCCGTGAGCGCGACGTGGCCGATGCGCACGGCGCCGCCGGTCTCCCGCACGCCGATGCGCGCCGGCGCGCCCAGCCCACCGAGGTCGAGCGCCTGTCGACGCCCGTCGAGGAACACCTCGACACGATGAGCGTCGGCGACGACCCGCCACGTGTGCAGGGCGTCGTGGGCGAATCCGGGCGGCAGCGGCACGGATCCCGCCGGCGCTCCGGCGTCGGTCGCGACCACGCGGTGCGCGGCCCTGTCGACGGAGACGGCGATGCGCCGGCCGCGAGTCTCGTCGACCACCACGCCGTACTGGGCGGAGTCGAAGGCGGTGAGCGACACCTCCGCGGTGAGCGCCGGGGCCGGGTCCACGTCCCAGACGGCGACGGCATCCGTCTCCCCAGAGGAGACTCCAGACGCGGCCCCGGACGGAACCCCCGACAGCACCGCCGAGCGCTCCCCCACGGTCAGCGACCCGCCGTCCACCACCCACGCCGCGACATCGCCGTCCGCCCACACGCAGCGGTGGGCGGGAGCCTCCGGAGCGGGCGCCTCGCGCGACGGCCCGAGCACGAGCAGCCGGTCGCCGCCCCACACCTGGCGGTCGATGTTGAGGTGCCGGGTGAGGTCGGGGTTCATGTTGTGGAACACGAGGTAGGTCGACACGAGGTCAGGGCCGACCACGCTGCTGCTGTGTCCGAGGCCCGTGTAGTCGGGGTCGGTGCTCATCACGAGCGGGTTCAGCGGTCCCGGCATCCACCCCGTCAGCGGGTGATCGCTCACCGCCGCGTCGATGCGGTAGCCGGGGCTGAGGTAGTGGTTGCCCGTGAGGGTCATGTGGTACCGGCCGTCGCGCTTCGCGACGAAGGGTCCCTCGGTCCAGCCGTTCATGTGGATGCCGGTGAGCACCGGTTCGCCGAACTCCGTCGGCGATGGCATCTCGCACGCCCAGATGCCCTCGTCGCCCGCCCAGTAGAAGTACCACCGGCCGTCGTCGTCGATGAGCACGTTGCCGTCGATCGCATGGCCGACGTTCCCGCTCACGTCGACGAACGGCCCGGTCGGCGACGAGCTGCGCAGCACGTGGTGCCCGTGCCCCGACGGCGAGGTGTACATGAAGAACGCCCCGTCGGCGTAGACCACCTCCGGCGCGAACGGCACGAGGTCGGGGAAGGCGTCGGCGGCCATCGTCGGCCCCTCGTGCCGCCACATGAGCAGGTCGTCGGAGCTCCAGCAGTCCACCACCGGGGTGGTCGAGTACAGGTAGTAGCGACCGTCGTGGCGCAGCACGAAGGGGTCGGCGTAATCGCCGTCGCGGGCGATGGGGTTCTGGTACACGGTCATGGTCACTTGATCCCGCTGATGGCGAACGAGTCGACGAAGTGTCGCTGCATGAGGCTGAAGAGCACGACGACCGGCAGCACGGCGATGACGGATGCCGCCATCACCATCGGGAAGTCCGTCTGCTCGGCGTAGTAGCTGGTGAGCGAGGCGACCACGAGCTGCACCGTGGACTTGTCGGGCGAGTTCGTGAAGATGAGCGGGCCGAGGTAGTCGTTCCACGTCGCCATGAACACGATGATGACGTTGGCGGCGATCGCCGGCCGGCACAGCGGCAGGAAGATGCTCCAGTAGATACGGAAGTAGCCGGCGCCGTCGAGCTTCGCGGCATCCAGCAGCTCGGTCGACAGGCCCATCATGTACTGCCGCAGGAAGAACAGCATGAGCACGTTGCCGAGCATCCCGGGAACGATCAGCGGCAGCAGGGTGTCGATCCAGCCGACCTCGGCGTAGACGAGGAACTGCGGGATGAGCGTGACGATGACGGGCACCATCATCGTCGCCAGCAGCAGCGTGAACAGCAGTCCCTTGAACGGGAACGCCAGCTTGGCGAAGGCGAAGGCCGCCATGGTCGTGGAGAAGGTGCCGATCCCGACCACCAGCACGGTGACGATCGCGCTGTTGAGCAGGCCGGAGGCGAGCGGCACCACGTTCCACACGTCGACGTAGTGCGAGAAGTCGAAGGGATCGGGGATCCACTGCGGCGGGAACTCGAACACCATCTTCGACTGCTTGAGCGAGGTCGACAGCATCCAGAGGAAGGGCAGCACCATGGTGAGGGCGCCGAGCAGCACGAGCACGAAGAAGACGACGGTCGTCGCGCGACGCCGAGCGGTGAGGGTGCGCAGGGTGGCCATGTCGGGTCAGTCCTCCGTGTGCACCCAGCGCCGGGAGACCCGGAACTGGATGAGGGTGATGACGAGGATGACGAGCGCGAAGAACACCGCGACCGCCGAGGCGTAGCCCATCTGGTTCGACGCGAAGGCCTTCTCCCAGATGTAGTACGTGATGGTCGCGGCGCTGTAGTTCGGCCCGCCGTTCTTGGTGAACAGCTGCACCTCGACGAAGGTCTGCAGCGAGCCCACGATGCCGACCACGATGAGGAAGAACGTCACAGGGGACAGCATCGGCAGGGTGATCGAGAAGAAGGTGCGGATGCCGGAGGCGCCGTCGAGCCGCGCGGCCTCGTAGTAGCTATCGGGGATGTTGTTGAGCGCGGCCAGGTAGTAGATCGACGTGATGCCGATCATCTTCCAGACGATCATGATCACGATCGTGACCTTGATCCAGGCCGGGTCTCCGAGCCAATCGGGCCCGCGGATGCCGAACCAGTCGCTCAAGCCCTGGTTGATGGGGCCGAACTGGGAGTTGAACAGCCACTTCCACATCACGACGAGGGCGACGATCGACGAGACGTAGGGCAGGAAGTACATCACCCGGAAGACCTTGTTGCCCGGGGTGCGGCGGTGGCTGGCGATCGCGAAGAAGAGCCCGAACGCGAGGTAGAACGGGATCGGGATCAGCATGAAGAGCGTGTTGCCCGCGGCGATCCAGAACTTGCGGTCGGTGAGGAAGTCGCCGAAGTTCTCCAGGCCGACGAAGCTCTGCCTGCCGCTGAGCACGTTCCAGTCGGTGAACGACGCGTACACTGCGACCGAGACCGGCACGACGAAGAACAGCAGCAGCTGTGCAGTGATCGGAGCGACGAAGACGTAGCTCCAGGCGCGTTCGTGGCGAGCCTGGCTGGGTGCTCTCCTGGATGCCGTCATCGGGCGGTGCTCTCTCTCATGGTGGGCCGTCCGGGCCTGTGGGGCCCGGACGGCCGGTTCTCGGGTGCGGTGCTACTTCGCCGCGGCGATCGCGTCGTCCAGGGAGGTCTGCATCTCCTCCTCGACCGACTTCGCGTACTCCGCGGCCGTCACGTCTCCGCGGTAGACGCTGGCCACGTTCGAGGAGAAGACGTTCCACCAGTCGCCGTTGTAGGTGAAGGTCTGGGTGGGGCGGTGGCCGACCTTCTCGATGATGTCGATGAAGTGCTGCTTGTTCGCCGGCGGCTTGTCCATCTTCAGGTACTCGTCGTTCGTCATGTCAACGAGGTTGGGCACCGCCTGCCCCTTCTCCATGTTGGTCCGCTGCGCGTCTTCGTTGAAGGCGAGGAAGGCGGCGAGGTTCTCGGCGTCGGTGAGGTTCTTGCTCGACTTCGACACCGCGAAGCCGACGCCGCCGTACCAGGTCGCCTCAGAGG
>JAGIAK010000067.1 GCA_017744855.1 Microbacterium sp. | reverse complement strand
CCGCAGATTCCGACCGTAGAACGTCGGAGAATGCGCGGAACGTCGGAATCTGCGCGAACCGGCGCCACGGGACCGCGGCGGGAGCGCGCTACACGCGGAGGTAGCGCTTGATCGCGACGGAGGCGGAGAGCGCGGCGAGGACGACGCCGATCGCGATGAGGATCGGCGCGACGAGCAGCACGTCCTGCAGCGTCGGCAGCAGCTCGCCGCCGCCGAGCAGCGTCGTCAGCTCGCCCTTGACCCAGAACTCGACGATGAGCGCGAGGGCGACGCTCGCCAGGACCGAGCCGATGAGCGCCGAGATGACGCCCTCGAGGACGAACGGCGTCTCGATGAGCCGGTTCGAGGCCCCGACGAGGCGCATGATCCCGAGCTCGCGGCGACGGGAGAACGCGCTGAGCCGGATGGTGGTCGCGATCAGCAGGACGGCGGCGACGAGCATGAGCGCGGCGACGCCGATCGCGGCGGCGGAGGCGGCGTTCAGCATGCCGAAGATCGGCTCGAGGTACTTCCGCTGATCGTCGACGGAGAGGACGCCCGGCGCGGCGCGCACGGCCTCGACGACGATGTCGGCGTTCGACGGGTCGTAGAGGGTGACGTTGAGGATCCCGCCGATGTTCTCGGGGGTGAGCAGCGAGACGATCGGGTTGTTCGCGAGCTGCTGCTGGACCGTCGCGAGGACCTGCTCGGGCGAGTCGTAGGTGGTGCTCTGGATGAACTTCGCGATCGCGGGCTCCGCGAGCTTGTCCCGGACGGCCTGCACCTCGGCCTCCGTCGCGGCGGCCTGCACGCAGTTGCCGGTCTGGTCGAGGGCGGAGCAGAAGTTGATCGCGACCTGCGCCCGGTCGTACCAGTACTCCTTCATCGAGCCGATCTGCCCCTGGAGCAGGATCGCGGCGCCGACGAAGGTGAGCGAGATGAACGTCACCAGGACGACGGAGACCACCATGGAGGCGTTCCGGCGCAGGCCCTGGAACGCCTCGCCGAGGACGAGGCCGAGCCTCATGCGTCGATCCTCGGGATCGCCTGGGTGACGTAGCCGCCGCCGCGCTCGTCGCGCACGATCCGGCCCGTCATGAGCTCGATGACGCGGCGCTGCATGCGGTCGACGACGTCCTGCGCATGCGTCGCCATGACGACCGTGGTGCCGCCGAGGTTGATGCGCTCGAGGAGCGCCATGATGCCCTGCGCCGTCTCGGGGTCGAGGTTGCCGGTGGGCTCGTCCGCGAGCAGGATCGCGGGCTTGTTCACGACGGCGCGGGCGATCGCGACGCGCTGCTGCTCGCCGCCGGAGAGCTCATGCGGGAAGCGGCCGGACTTGCCGGCGAGGCCGACCATCTTGAGCGCGTCGGGCACCGCCTCCTGGATGAAGCCGCGCGACTTGCCGATGACCTGGAGCGTGAACGCGACGTTGTCGTAGACGGTCTTGTTCGGCAGCAGGCGGAAGTCCTGGAAGACGACGCCGAGGTTGCGCCGGAAGTACGGCACCTTGCGCGAGGGCATCGCCGAGAGCTTCTTGCCGAGGACGTGGATCGTCCCCTTGTTCGGCTTCTCCTCCTTGAGGATGAGCCGCAGCAGCGAGCTCTTGCCGGATCCGGACGCGCCGATGAGGAACACGAACTCGCCCTTGCCGATCTCGAGCGACACGTCGCCGAGGGCCGGGCGCGTCGTTCCTGGATAGGACTTGCTGACGTTCTCGAACCGGATCATTTCGCTCCAACGCTAGGCGGGGCGGGGGAACGCGCCGGGAGCGACACCCGGCGAGGCGCCGACTCCCAGCTTGCGGGCCCCAGCCCTTCGACTCGCTGCGCTCGCTCAGGGAGCCAGGAGGTCAGTCGTCGGTCTTGCGCTTGCGCCACTTGATGCCGGCGCTGATGAAGCCGTCGAGGTCGCCGTCGAACACGGCGTCCGGGCGGGAGACCTCGTAGTTCGTCCGGAGGTCCTTGACGAGCTGCTGGCCGTAGAGGAAGTAGGAGCGGATCTGGTCGCCCCAGCTCGCGGTGATGTTCCCCGCGAGCTCCTTCTTCCTGGCGGCCTCCTCCTCGCGCTTCTGCAGCAGGAGGCGGGCCTGCAGGACCTTGAGCGCGGCGGCGCGGTTCTGGATCTGCGACTTCTCGTTCTGCATCGAGACGACGATGCCGGTCGGGATGTGCGTGAGGCGGACGGCCGAGTCGGTCGTGTTGACGGACTGCCCGCCGGGGCCGGAGGAGCGGAACACGTCGACGCGGATCTCGTTCTCCGGGATGTCGATCTCGGTCGCCTCCTCGAGGAGCGGGATGACCTCGACCGCGGCGAAGGAGGTCTGCCGCTTGTCGGCGCCGCCGAAGGGGCTGATGCGCGCGAGCCGGTGGGTGCCCGCCTCGACGGAGAGGATGCCGAACGCATACGGCGCGTCGACCTCGAACGTCGCCGACTTGATGCCGGCCTCCTCCGCGTAGGAGGTGTCCATGACGTTCGCCTTCCAGCCCTGCCGCTCGCAGTAGCGCAGGTACATGCGCAGCAGCATCTCGGCGAAGTCGGCGGCGTCGACGCCGCCCGCGCCGGCGCGGATCGTGACGACGGCGGGGCGCGCGTCGTACTCGCCGTCGAGCAGCGTCTGGATCTCGAGCGCGCCGATCGCGTCGCTCAGCGAGGCGAGCTCCGCCTGCGCCTCGGCGGCGGCGTCGGCGTCGTCCATCTCGTTCGCGAGCTCGACGAGGACCTCGAGGTCGTCGAGGCGCCGGCCGACGCCGGTGACGCGGCCGAGCTGCGCCTGCGCGTGGGAGAGCCGCGAGGTGACCTGCTGCGCGGCGGCGGGGTCGTCCCAGAGATCGGGCGCGCCGGCCTGCTCGCTCAGCTCGGCGACGTCCGCGCGCAGCCGGTCGACGTCGACGACGGCGGCGATGTCGGAGAACGTCCCGCGCAGGGCGGCGATGTCGGCGGACAGGTCGAGTTCCATGGCCCGTCAATCGTAGTCGGCGCCCTTCGACCCGGCCTGCGGCCTCGCTCAGGGAACCGGCTAACGTGGACGGGGTGAGTGCGACGACGGGCCAGGTGCTCGGCCGCTTCGTCGTCATGATCTACGGGCCGACGACGATCTTCGCGCTCGGCGAGGGCGCCGTCATCCCCCTCATCCCTGTGCTCGCCGCCGCACGCGGCGCCGACGCGAGCCTCGCGGCGCTCGTCGCCGGCCTCCTCGTCATCGGCCAGCTCGTCGGCAACCTGCCCGCCGGCGTCCTCGTCCCCCGCATCGGCGAGCGCTTCACGATGGTCTACGCGGGCCTCGTCGTGCTCGTCGGCGCGGCCGGCATCGCCTTCGCCCCCGGGGTGTGGACGCTCGGCGTCTCCGCCTTCCTCGTCGGCGTGGGCGCGGCCGGCTTCGGCGTCGCGCGCCACACCTTCATGACGACGCGCGTGCCGCTCGACTTCCGGGCGCGGGCGCTCTCGCTGCTCGGCGGCACCTTCCGTCTCGGCATGTTCGTCGGCCCGTTCGCCGCCGCGGGCCTGCTCGCGATCTGGCCCGACGAGCACGTCTCGGTGTGGTTCCTCGCCGCCTGCCTCGTCGTCGTGATCCTCCTGGTGCTCTTCGGCCCCGACCCGGAGGAGCGGCTCGCGGCGGAGGAGCGCGCAGAGGCGGCGCAGCGGCGCCGGCTCGCCGCCGAGGCGGCCGCGGCCCGTGGCGCGGGCGGCGAGGCGCTCGCCGTCGAGGACACCGGCGAGGCCGTGACGGGCGCGATCCCGCGGCAGGAGCAGCTCGGCGTGTTCCGCATGATGTGGCGGCACCGCGCGGTGCTGAGCCGCCTCGGCCTCGCGGCCGCGTCGCTCTCCGCGGTGCGTTCCGCGCGCCAGCTCATCCTGCCCATCTTCGGCGTCATGATCGGGCTCGACGCCGGGACGATCGCGATCGTGGTCGGCGTCGCCGGGGCGGTCGACTTCGCGCTGTTCTACGCGAGCGGGCAGGTGATGGACCGGTTCGGGCGGCTGTGGGCCGCGCTGCCGGCCCTCGTCCTCATGGGCGCGGGGTACATCGCCCTCGCGCTGACGGAGCCGCTGCCGCAGGACGAGCTCTGGTTCGCGATGTTCGCGATCGTCATCGCCGTCGGCAACGGCCTGTCGAGCGGCATCCTGCTCACGATCGGCGCGGACACCGCGCCGGCGCGCGATCCCGGCCCGTACCTCGGCGCCTGGCGCACGCTCACGGACGCGGGCGGGGCGGTGACGACCGTCATCGTCGCCGGCATCACGGCGCTCGTCTCCCTTCCCGCGGCATCCGTCGCGATGGGCGTCATCGCGGCGCTCGGCTGCCTGGGCTTCGCCCGCTGGCTGCCCCGCTTCGTGCCCCTGCGTCCGGGAGGCGGGCGATGAACGCGCCGGGCCGGGTGCTGCGGATCGCCGCCGCCGTCATCCTCGATGCGGGCGGCCGGATGCTCGTCGTCCGGAAGTCGGGGACGGACGCCTTCATGCAGCCGGGCGGCAAGCTCGAGCCCGGCGAGTCGGGCGCCGCGTGTCTCGTGCGGGAGCTCGAGGAGGAGCTCGCCCTCTCGGTGCCGGAGCACGCGCTGGAGCCGCTCGGTCGGTTCTCGGCCCCCGCGGCGAACGAGGCGGGCTGGTCGGTGGACTGCGACGTGTTCCGGGCGCCGGGCGGCGCGATCACCGTGCAGGCGGAGCTCGCGGAGGCGCGCTGGGCGAGCCGCGCTGAGCTGCTCGGGCTCGCCGCCGCGGGTCGGCTCGCGCCGCTCACCCGGGACAACCTCGACGCGTTCCTGGCGCGCTGAGCGCGCCGCGCGCTCAGGAGTACTGCGCGGCGACCGTGCGGCGGTCGTCGAGGAGCCACGGCCAGAGGCGGCGGCGGTCGCGCACGACGAAGCCGCGCGCGATGAAGCGGTCCTTGCCGTCGAAGCGCGGCGTGTACTGCGAGCGGCCGTGCATGGCGCGCGGGTTGTCGAGCATGAGCATGTCGCCCGCCTGCAGCGCGTGGCCGTCGCGGTGCGCGACGTAGGTCTGGACGACCTTGTCGAGCAGCTCCTGCGCGTCCTTCGTGACGCCGTGCATGAGGTCCTGGTCGATCAGGATGTACGGGTCGTCCTCCGGGCCGGTGAGGATCGGGTACGGGCCCCGGACCGCGTTCGGGTCGGGGATGTACGGCTTGAACGAGTCGTCGATCTGCGTCATCCAGCGCGGCTCGCGGAGCTGCCGGAGCTCGTCCTCGGTGAAGTGCTCGACGAACTTGTGCGCCGCGTAGCAGTAGGTGAAGGCGTTCGGATCGCCGCGGAGGGCGCCGAGGATGACGTAGTCCGGCTTGAGGTCGGAGAAGCACTGCTCGGTGTGCGCCTCGAGCTCGACCTTCGAGGACTGCGACTGCTGCGTCATCGCGAGCTTGGGGTTCGGCACCATGTCCTGGATGAGACGGCCGCCGTTCTCCGCCTGGTAGCCGACCATCGTGCCGAGCAGGTGGGCGATGGCGCCCATCTCCTTGACGAACTCGGTGCGCTGGCCGATCCCCTCGCTGTTGCTGAGCGGGGTGTCGACGAGGTCCTCGTCGACGTGGAGACCGCGGACGACCATGATCCCGGTGTCGCTGCCGACGTCCGAGAAGTTGAGGACGGCCTTGCGCAGCTCGACCGGCAGGTCGAAGGAGGCGTCGAGCGCCTGGCGGCAGAACTCGTCGGCCTGCTCGTTCGGCAGGGCCGTGATCCGGGAGGCGGCCTCGCGCACCTGCGCGGCCTGATCGGGGGTGAGCTCGAAGAGCGTCTGCTGCAGGGCGGGACGCGTCGCGGTCGTCGCTGTCATGTGCCTAAGGTACCCCTAACCCCCGAGAGACCCCGTGCAGGTTCCTGATGAATGGGTAGTCTCGGAACGTCCTCTGCGGGAGTGGTGGAACTGGCAGACACGCAGGATTTAGGTTCCTGTGCTCCGGCGTGCGGGTTCGAGTCCCGCCTCCCGCACCACGGCGTCCGAGGCGCCTGGAGGCCGCCGCTCTAGTTCGTCACCTCCACGGACCGCCAGACCTCCTCGCGGGATCCGCTGTCGATCGCGGACCACGCCAGCGTGTGCGTGCCGCTCCCCAACGTGTAGCGACCATCGGTCGCGGTCACCGGGTCGCCGTCGAGCGTGACCCGGGGCGCCGTCGCCACCGTGCCCTGCCCGCCGCTGACGGTGAGGAATGTCACATCGGCACCGTCGATGTGCGCGATCGTCGTCGGGGCGTACGGGTAGCTCTCGACGGTCTCGAACCAATCCGCCGGCAGGGCGAGATGCGAGGCCTCCTTCGAGCCGACCGGAGCGGAGTAGAGGATATGCGCGCCGTCCGAGGTGAAACGCACCACCGGGTAGGACGCCCTGGTGGGCGACAGATACTCGATCTGCTTGTAGTTCTCCCAGGTGCGACCCTCGTCGTAGCTGATCCGCGACGCGAGGATCGTGCGAGTCGCCTCGGGGGTGTCTCCGTTGGTGATGAGCAGGATGGCGCCCGACGGCGACGTCGTCACGAACGCCGGGCTCCCCGGCTGCGGCACGTTCGTCTTCGTCGGGGTCGACCACGTGTCGCCGCCGTCGAGCGAGCGGGACTCCCAGAGGAACGCGGTCGGCCCGGCGATGGTCCGAGCGATCATGAGCAGTTCGTCGGGGGCGTACTCGGTGAGGTTCGCCTCGATGAACCCGTCCACGCTGGCGAGCGCCGTCGGCGTGCGATCGACCCAGGTCGCACCGTCGTCGTCGGAGGTGTAGACACCGGTCGCACGGTCATCGGGCGTCGGCACCCGGAGGTTCACCACCTGGATGAGCCGCCCGCTCGCCAGGCGCTCGAGTCGCGCGTTGGCCCCGGTGATGAGGGCCGATGAGCCGTCGGTCATGGTGACCGGCGCGGTCCAGGTGGCGCCGTCGTCGTCGCTGGTGCGGAACACCCGGTACGCCTGCGCGGGCGACTCCGTCTGGATGACGTACGAGATGCCGATCGTGTCGGCGTCCAGCCGGACGAGCCCAGGCTGGATGTAGGTCTGGCCGCCGCCGATCGTGCCGAACAGGATGGACTCGGCCGACCATGTCCGGCCGCCGTCGCTCGAGGTCTTGGCGGCGATGGTGGACGGGGCGAAGTCTCCCTCGGCCTCGTAGCGGCCGTAGACGTAGAACAGGGTCCCGTCGGAGAGTTCGATGATGTCGCCCTCGCCGTTGCGCGGGTTCGACACGCCGGGCGCCGACACGACCGTGCCGCGGATCAGCGTGTTCATGACGGGCGTCGTCACCGGCGGGAAGTCGACCCAGGCCGACGACACCCCGGCAGTCACGGAGCGGATCCGGAATCCGTAGTCGGTCGACGCGCGCAGATGCCCGACGGCGAGCCGACGGATGTCGCCCGGAGCGCCGCCGACCTTCGTCCAGGTGAAGTTGGTGGCCTGATCGTCGTCGACCGTGACCGTGATGCCCGTCGAGTCGACCCAGCGGAACGCATCTGCGAGCACGTAGATGCCGCCGCTGCCACTGTTGGTGATCCGCACCCGGCCGGCGGCGCCGGCGTCGAACGTGTAGGTGCCGATCGTCTGCCAGCCGGCGCCGGGATTGGCCCGCTGGTTCATCGTCGCGTTGCTGGTGCCGCCCGACCTGGTGATCTTGAGCGTCGTCGACGTCACGAGGTTGCTGAAGTTGCTGTTCGGCAGGTTGTACTGGAGGGTCCAGGAACCCGCATGCGGCAGCGTCGGCACGTATTCGAGGAAGTTGCCTGGGGCCGAGGTGTTGAGCGTGCGGTACCCGGCGCCGACGTAGCCGGGACGCGTGGTCGAGAACGTCCATGGGAGTCCCGCGGCCCCGGCCTGCACCTCGAACGAGTCCGGATCGCAGCCGGAGCATGGCATCCCCCACTCGAGGACAGCCGAGGAGCTCGTGGTGGCGGAGGCGGCGGGCGAGTCGGGCGCCGTCGGCACGGCGAGCGCCGCGGTCGCCGGTGCGATCGCGAGACCGGTGCCGAGTGCGACCGCGGCGAGGAGGGATGCTGGACGGAGATGCTTCATCGCTGGTTCCGATCTCGCTTATCAGATAATCATCTAAGTCATCAGATAAGTGTCAGGGTATTGCCAGCGGGTACGGGCGGTCAATACCCGGCATGATGGGGGACATGTCGCGCAGCGAGCCTCTCTATCGGCGCGGGCAGGAGCAGATCCGGCAGCACATCCTGGAGCAGGGACTGGTCGCCGGCGACGCGCTCCCGTCCGAGTCCGAGATGGCGGCGCTGTTCGGCATGAGCCGGCTTTCGCTGCGCGAGGCCGTGAAGGGGCTCGAGACCATCGGCGTGCTCACGGTCCAGCACGGCGGCGGCGTGCGTGTCGCGCAGTTCTCGTTCGCGCCGATCCTCGAGAACCTCCCGTACGGGCTGCAGGCGGGCGGTCGCTCGTTCCGCGACCTGCTGGAGCTGCGCGAGTCCCTCGAGGAGGGGCTCTGCGGGCGGCTGCTCGAGGCCTTCCGTCAGCGAGATCTCGAACAGCTCCGCGCGCTCGCGACCGCGATGCGCGACGACGACGCGGACCAGCTCGATCTCGACCGCCGCTTCCACGAGGCGCTCTACCTGCCGCTCGAGAACCCCTTGGTGAACCAGATCATCGACCTGTTCTGGACCGCCTTCCAGCGCATGGGCGACGCCCACAAGCCGCCGCGGGCGCCGAGCGCCCGGCTGGCAGAGGTGCACCTCGCGATCGTGGACGCCCTGGCCGCCCGTGACGAGGCCCGCCTCTCGCAGGCCATGCGCGACCACTTCCACGACATCCGCGAATGGGCGATCGTCAACCTGCCGGCGGGCTAGGGCAAGCCGATCCACCGCCCGGCGAGCGTCCAGAGCCGTGTCTCCGGATCGGTGACGCTGTACGTCACGTACGCCCGTTCCCCCTCGATCAAGCACGACGGATAGTGGTACCAGCGGTCTGGCCGGTCCTCGACGACGACCGCTTCCGACCATGTGGCACCGGCATCGTCGCTAACGGATGCAACGAGCCGCGAGCGCGGGCCCTGCATCGCGGCACCGGGCTCGAAGCCGCTGTTGTGCAGCAGCACCAGGCGGCCGACGCCCAGCGGTCGCACGAGGGGAGGGGAGGCTGGTGCCACCACAGCCGTGGCGGTGGGCGGCGTCCATGTCTCACCGCCGTCCACCGACTCGGCGATGTGGACGCTGCCGACGGCAGTGCGCCCCGCGAGCAGCAACGAGCCGTCCACGCGCTGCGCGACGCCGGCCTCCCAGAGGCCGTACAACGCCCCATCGACGGGCGTCGGGACCTCCAGCAATGCGGAGTGCCGCCAGGTGCGCCCGAGATCGTCCGACCACGCGACCCTCGTCGCGATCCGTCGATCGAACAGCTGATGGACGGGCTGGATGATCCTGCCGGAGTCGAGCACGATCACGCGGTCGTTGGACGCCGTCACATATCCGTCGATGCCGGTGACGTCTACAGCCGCACTCCACCGGGTGCCGTCGTCCGAGCGGCGGAAGAGGCGGCGGGCGCAATGGCGGGACTGGCGCTCGCTGTAGGTCAGGCCGATGCCGCCATCCGGGAGACGGACGAGAGCCGGTTGCATGACGTTGATCGCGGCGTCGTTGGGTATCAGGGTGCGCTCGGAGCGCCACGTCAGCCCCTCGTCGTCGCTCACCCGCGTTCGGATCTCGGCTGGATTGTTGTCGCGCGACTGCGCCCACTCGCGAGCGGTCGGATCCTCGGTTCGTGTGCCGGGCGGTGTGTCGCTCGATGAGAACGCCGACCACGCCAACATGAGCGAGCCGTCGTCGAGCCGCAGCACCGACCCCTCGCTGTGCCGCGGGTGCGCGGTGTCCGCAGGCGAGATCACCTGCGCCGGCGTCACGACGTGAGCCAGTCCATGTCGAAGCGCACGACGCCGAGAGGGTTGCCGTTCGTCGCGGTCGTGTAGTTCTCCATGTACACGACGACGATGGTGCCGTTGTCGGTCACCGCGATGTCGGAGTACCGGGTGGTCGCGCCAGCGGCTCTCGGAATCTGCTTGCCTGCCGTCCAATGGCGACCCTCATCGGCGCTCATGCGCACGAAGAGGGGGCTCGGCACATCCAGCGCACTGCGCAGGGTGTACGACATCAGCAGCGTCTGTGCGTCGTACCGCACCAGACCGAAGTTATTGATGGCGCCGCCCGTCGCGCTGGTCACGGTGCCGTTGTCCGCGTAGTCGTCCGCGATGCGCACGCGCTCCTGCTCGCCCAGGTCGCGATTGTTGTTGCGCCACGGAACCAGAGCGGTCTTGGAGATCGCGCCATTGATGAAGTACGGCTGGGTCTTGGTCTCCACCGAAGGCTGGCCGTTGGGTCCCGGGCCGGTGAACTGCGGCGTGGCCGTCCAGCTGACGCCGTCGTCATCGCTGTAGAGGAGGCATCCGCGACCGGGCACCACGATGCGGCCGTTCGGGAACGCGAAACCTTTGCCGCCATTGGTCGGCTGACCGTGGATGTGCGCACTCGTGATCGTGGGCGTCGTCACCGGGCCCCAGGTGTCCCCGCTGTCCGGGCTGAACCGCAGGTGGGGCACCCGCGACGCGATCGTCCAGTTCTCGGGGCCGACCATGTAGAAGACCGCGAGCTGGCCGTCGATCATCACCAGCACGGGTGCCGCACCCGAGTCCGCGGGCGAGCCGGCGTAGGCGTCGTGCACCATGCGAGCGGGTTCCCAGGTCGCACCGTCGTCCGTGCTGCGGAATGTGATGATGTCGGCCGGACCGGTCTCGATGTTGCCTCCCGGGACCGAGTTCGGGTACCGGCGGGACGTCGCAATACTCAGCGTGGGCCCTCCGGTTGCGATGATGCCGGGTGTCGCGCACTCGGCGCTCTCGATGATGCCCACGTCTTCGAAGAGGCCGAGTGCGGCGGCGCGCTGGGGCGCTATCCCTTGGGCGACGAGAAGGCCGCCCGCACCGGCAGCGGCCAGCCCCAGGAATTGTCGTCTCGTCGGCATGTGCGATCCTTCTCCTCCGCTGGTGCTCACCGCACCCAGGCGGCCTCGCCCGTGGTAGCCGTGTCGCGCTCGCCGGTCGTCTGCTCGGCCTCCTGCGGGAGGAGCGGCCAGCCGTCGATCTCCTCCGGGTCGGGCGGGGTGAGGGTGGTGCCGATCTCCGCGCCCTGCTCCACGAGCACGGCACGCAGCGCCTCCGCATCCACCTCCCGGACGGAGACGCCGTCCCGCGCGGCGAGCGCCGCGGCCGTGCCCGCCGCCTGGCCCTGCGCCATGCAGATCGGGATGACGCGCGTCGACGCGACCGCCTCATGCGTCGCGGAGAGGCACTTGCCCGCCATCATGAGGCCGTCGACCCCCGCGGCGACCAGGGAGCGCAGGGGGATCCCGTACGCCTGCACGTTGTACGACTCGACCCAGCTGCCGCTCGGGCGGTGGATGTCGATGTGGTACCCGCCCATCGCGACGTCGTCGGGATGCCGTGCGCCCGTCACGAGGTCCTCGGCCGGCAGCACGTAGTCGCCCACGATCCGGCGGCTCTCCCGCACCCCCAGCATCGGCGCGATCTCGACGAGGTACGCGTGCTCGCAGCCGGGCACCCACTTGCGGAAGAAGGAGACGAGTCGCGGGATCTGGTCGTAGACCCGCGTATACGCCTCGGTCATCAGATCGACGTCGGTCGGGTCGAGCCCGAGCACGCGCGTCATCACCACGCTGATCTCCTGCGGCGAGTTCGGCGTGCTGACCTTCACGCCCACGATGCGGGTCTGGGGGAAGTCGGCGTCGCCCGCCTCGCGTGCCCGCTCGATGAGCTTCGCGAACCCGCCGAGCACGTAGGTGTCGACCTCGTCGAGCTTCGCCGCCATCTGCGCGAACAGGTCGGGATACGGCGCGAACCACTCGCGGTACCCGGACGTCGGGTCCTGGCAGGCGCGCTTGAACGCGGCGTCGTCGACCCCGCCGAGACGGAACACCAGCGTCGGGGCCTGCACCAGGCCATCCGCGGTGCGTCCCTTCTCCCACCCGGCGCCGGCCATCGCGGCGACATCGCCATCGCCCGAGCAGTCGATCACCGTGCGGGCGTGGATGCGCTCGCGACCCGACTTCGTCTCGACCACGACGCCGGTGATCCGGTCGCCGTCGCGCAGCGCTTCGGTCACCAGGGTGTGGAACATCACATGCGCGCCGGCCTCGCGCACGAGCTGCAGCGACACGATCTTCCAGAGGTGCGGGTGCACCGCCACGAGCGAGCCGCATTTCGGATCGAGGGTGATCGGCCCTGCGCCTCCCACCGCCTGCAGCCGGCGGACGAACTCGAGCGGCAGCCCCTTCACGACCTGCTGGTAGCGCTGGTCGTGGAAGCCGAGCCATGGGAGCGTCGCGGAGATGCCGCCGAGGAACCCGGCACGCTCGACGAGCAGGGTGTCGGCGCCGTTGCGGGCCGCGGCGACGGTCGCCGCGACCCCCGCCGCCCCGCCGCCGACGACCAGCACGTCGACCGTGCGGTCCGCGGTCCGCTGGACGCGCGCGTCCATCGTCATCTCCATCAGTAGGCCCTCACGTCGTCCGGCCAGTGCAGCTCGACGCCATGCCGCTCGAGCTCGCCCTGGAAGTCCCGCAGCAGCTCGGCGCGCTCGTGCACCGCGGCGGGCTCGACGCCCCTCCGCACGCAGTAGGCGGCGAGTGCGCCGGCGCTCTCGCCGATGTTCCACTCGGCCGGGTGCACGCGATAGCACCCGTTGGTCAGATGCGTCGTGCCGAGGTTCTTGGCCGCGGCGAGCAGATTCGTGACGCGCTGCGGCAGCAGGGCGCCGAGCGGGATCTCGAACGGCCACGCCGGGTCGTATCGCCGCTCGCCGCCGTTGGTCGACGGATGCAGGTCGATCTTGTAGCTGCCGACGCCCACCGAGTCCTCGAAGACGCGCACGCCGCGATCGCCGCGGGCGCTCATCGCGATGTCCTGGTGCACGACGGTGGTCCGGGCCTTGATGCGCCGGCCCTCGCGGATGTACGGGGCCATTGCCAGCCCGTCGGCGGTGCCCGTGAGGTCGCCGCGCGGACGCAGCCCGCGGAAGCCGGTGCCGCCGTCGGGCCGCGGCGCCTCGGTCTGCAGCCAGTAGAGCAGGCTCAGGCTCTGCTGCTTCGCGGCATGAAGGTTGGCGGCCGCGTCCTCGGGGCTCACATCGACGATCGAGCCGGCGATGTAGTCGTTGGCCGGCCAGTTCACCAGGCTCACGTCGCTGCGCAGCTCGGGATCGAAATTGGCGCGCGAGAGGATGCGGCGGAAGCGCCACTGGTCCTCGATCGACTGGTATCCGGGCGGCGGGTCGAAGCGCCCCTGCCAGGACGCCGAGACCACGACATCCGCATCCGTCGCCGCATCCGGGTTGGGTCGCAGCGTGCGCCCCGGCTCGGGCTCGACCGCCCAGCCGATCTGCGGACCCTGCCGCACCGGCGCATCCGGACCGGTCCAGAAGTCGTACTCATCGGGGCGTTCGATCGTGTGGTCCTCGCCCTCCAGGTGGTCCATGGCGAAGCAGACCGTGAAGCTCTGCATCTTCTGCGGATCGCCGACCTCGGGTGCCGCCTCCTCGCCGGTCTCGGCCCGCGACTCGGTGCCGGTCACGTACTCGACGCCGGCGAGCGGCAGCAGGTCGCCGGTCTCGGTCGCGTCGAGGATATAGGGCGCCCGGATCTCGACCTCCGCTCCCGTCTCGAGATCGCGCACCGAGACGACCACGACGCGGTCGCCATCCACCTCGGCCCGGACCGGCTCGTGACGGGTGAGGATGCGGATGCGCCCGGCGGCGAGGTGCGGCGCGAGCATGCTGTGCAGCACCGCCAGCCCGACCCGCGGCTCGTGGCAGATCGCGCTCACCGAGCCCCATCCGGGATTGAGGAATTCTGCCTCGCGCGCCCGCTCCGAGAGCGGGTACCACGCGCGGTAGTACTCGCGGACGCGCCGACGGTACTCGCGGTAGCTCGCGGTCGCACCGAACTGCTCGATCCAAGGATGCTCGTCCGGCGGCACGGCCTGCGATGTGAGCTGGCCGCCGATCCACGCGTACTGCTCCGTGAGGACGACCGTCGCACCGGCGCGCGCCGCCGCGAGCGCCGCCGCCACTCCCCCGGTGCCGCCGCCGATCACGGCGACGTCGGCGCTGAACCCGGTCATGCCGCCGCCCCGCGGGTGCCGACGGTGCGGCCGACGATGTCGCGAACGCGCCGCTCGCCCTCGGGCGCCAGGCCCGGCAGTGCGGCTCCCGCAGTCGGCGCCGCGAGCCCCAGCACCGAGACCGCGTACTTGAGCGACGCGAGCCAGAAGCCCGAGGAGTAGAGGTCGCAGACCGCGTCGAGACGGGCCTGCAGGTCGTCCGCCGACGCATCGCGGGCACGTGCCGCCCGCACGAGCTCGACCGCGAGCCCCGGCGCGACGTTCGCGATGCCCGGCACCGCTCCATCGGCCCCGGCGGCGATGCTCCGCGCGATGAGGCTCTCGGCGCCCTGGAACACCGCCAGCCCGGACGCGGACGCGGTGCGCGCGAGGGGCTCGTAGATCTCCCAGATGCCCGACGACTCCTTGAGCGCGACGACGTTGTCGATCGCCGCGACCGCCGCGAGCGCGGCCGGCGTGATCGGGTGGCCGGTCAGGTGCGGGATGTTGTAGACCACGACCGGAAGCGTCGTCGCCGCGGCGACCGCCTCGAGATGGCGGATCACCTCGCCATCCCCGTCAGCCAGGAAGTACATGGGCGCCATCGCGACGATGCCGGAAGCGCCCGCATCCTCGGCCGCGCGCAGCGCCTCGATCGCGCGCTCGGTGCTGGTCTCGCCGACGCCGGCGAGCACGGGCACCCGACCGTCCGCGGCGCGGACGTACTCCGCGACCAGCGCATCCGCGACGGAGCGCCGCAGGGTCGGCCCCTCCCCGCACGAGCCGAGCACGAACAGGCCGTCGACGCCGCCGGCGAGCAGGTGTTCGGTGACCCGGCGGACGCCGGCGACGTCCACCGTGCGATCCTCGGCGAGCGGGGCGATGACGGGAGGGATGGTCCCCTCGAGCGGTACGGGCACTTCGGGCCTCTCTGTGTTCACTTCACCGCGCCAGCGGTGAGTCCTGCGATGAACTGCCGCTGCATGAACAGCAGACAGATGATGAGCGGCAGCACCGACAGCACGGTGCCCGCGGTGATCACCGCCCAGGGATCGGTGGTCGCGAACCCGACCTCGAGCTGCGAATGCAGGAACGCGAGGCCGATGGGGATCGTGAACTGGTCGGCGTTCGTGAGCATGACCAGGGGCAGGAGGTACGCGTTCCAGCTGCTCAGGAAGATCAGCAGACCCGCGGCCCCCAGGCCGGGGCGGATGAGCGGCAGCCCGACCGAGAGGAAGAGCCGGAACTCGCCTGCACCGTCCAAGCGCGCCGCGTCGAAGAGCTCCTCGGGCAGCTGCGAGAAGTACTGCCGCAGCAGGAACAGCACGAGCGCGTTGGCCGCGAGCGGCAGGATGACCGCGAGCCAGGTGTTCAGCAGCCCGAACTGCCGCATGATCGCGAACTGCGGCAGCACGGTCGCATACTCCGGGATGGCGAGGCTCGCGAGGATCATCGCGAACAGCACGGTCTGACCGCGGAACCGGTACCGCGCGAAGCCGAACGCGCCCATTGTCGTGACGATGAGGCCCAGCGCCGTCGTGAGCAGCGCGATCCCGAGCGTGTTGAGCAGCCAGCGCGGGATGCTCGACTGGAACGCGGCGATGTAGCCGTCGAACGTGAGCCCGACGGGCAGCAGCGACGGATTGCCCAGCTGCGAGCTCGGCCGCAGCGACGAGAGTACGAGCCAGTAGAGCGGAAGAGCGCAGCCGAGGGCGACGATCGCCAGCACGACGATCGTGGCCACGCGGGCGCCGGCGGAGGCCCTAAGCACGGTCGTCGCTCCTCAGCAGTCGGTTGGCGAGGAGGGTCGTGCCGATGATCGCCACGGCGAGGACCACGGATGCGGCGGCGCCCTTGCCGAGGCTGAACTCGGCGAACGAGCTCTGGAACACGTACATGACGGCGGTGAGGGTCGAGCGGGCGGGACCGCCCCCGGTGAGCACGCTCGGCTCGGCGAACAGCTCCCATGCGGCGATGCTCGACGCGACGAGCACGAACAAGGTGACGGGCTTGAGC
>JAGIAK010000066.1 GCA_017744855.1 Microbacterium sp. | reverse complement strand
GCCGAGGATGTCGCGGTAGAAGGAGACGGATGCCTCGGCGTCCGTGTGCGGGAGGAAGCTGGCGTTGATCGTGATGTTCATGTCGACGACGCTACCGATCCTGTCGTGGTGACACTTCTCGATTCCTGATCGGTCTGGTGGCCTGCTTCTCCACCCACGACGGGATGCCGGGTCCGGGCTCTGGATGCCGCCGGTACTCGCGCGGCGAACGGCCGACGAGCTCGGAGAAGCGCGTGCTGAAGGTGCCGAGCGATTGGAAGCCGACCTCGAAGCAGACCGCGGTGACGCTGATGTCGCCACGGCGGAGCAGCGCCATCGCCCTCTCGATGCGTCGCGTCATGAGGTAGGCGTAGGGAGACTCGCCGTAGGCCTCCTTGAACCGGCGGCTGAGGTGCCCTGCAGACATGTGGACACCCGCGGCCAGGGCCTCGACGTCGAGTGGACGCGCGTACTCTCGATCGATCCGATCGCGTACTCTGCGCATCGCGGCGAGCTCACGCAGCCGCGCATCGTCCGAGGGAATCACGTGTCGATCCTGCCATGACGCCGTGTCACGTGGGATGACCATCCACGACGCCCCGCCGCAGGTGCTCCCCCGCTGCGGGCCGCGGGCCGCTACTCTGTGACCATCGCTCACAGGAACTTCTCAGAAAGGGACCCCCACCATGTCTGAACCACTCGCCGGCGCCGCGTCGGCATTCAAGGCGATCCGAGTCTCGCTCGGCGTCTCCGGTGTGATCTCCCTGATCGCCGGAATCGTTCTGCTCGTGTGGCCGGTGAAGTCCGCCGTCATCGTCACGGGCATCTTCGCGTCCTACCTGGTCGTCGCGGGCCTCGTGTACATCGGACTGGGCATCTTCTCCAGCTCCAAGGGCGGCTGGGCTCGCGTCGGCCACATCCTCCTCGGCCTGCTCTACGTGGCCGCCGGCATCATCGCGTTCGCGAACCTCACCGAGGCCGCGCTGACGCTGGCGTTCATCACGGTCGTCTTCATCGGCGTCAGCTGGCTGTTCGACGGCATCGTCTCCCTGACGCTGCTCGGCAACGACGGCTCCCGCGTGTGGACCATCGTGTACGCGGTGCTCAGCATCATCGCCGGCATCTACGTGCTCGTGAACGTGCTCGCGGCCGGCATCGTGCTGTGGATCTTCCTCGGCGTCTCGCTGGTCGTGCTCGGCCTCGTGCAGATCATCAGGGCGTTCACCCTCGGCCGCGACGCGAAGGCCGTCAAGGAGGCGCTCGCCTCCGACGCCTCATAATCCTCGACCGATACGCTTCGGCCCCGGCCCGCATCACGCGGGCCGGGGCCGAAGTCGTAGAAGACGACTACTCCGCGACGAACGCGCTCACGTCGCCGACCAGCCGGGTGTTGTCGGCGGGCACAGGGTCGACGGCGGCCTGGGCGACCTCCGCGGCGAACTCCGACACGTTGTAGAGCTTGCCCGCAGACTCGCGGCGCTCGGCGATCGCGCCAGGGTTCGCGCGCTCGAGGAGCGTCGCGGTGATGGTGCCCTCGATCATGTCGCCGGACACCACGGTGAACCCGATCCCCTTCTCTGCGAGGCCCGGGATGAGCTCGCGCAGCGCGTCCTCGCCCGCACGCTTGGAGAGCGCGACCGGCTCGTACTCCGGCATGGTCGGGGTGGTGCGGATGAAGTGCGCCTGGTGGCTGGTGACGAACACGACGCGCGACCCGTCGGACAGGAGCGGAGTAGCTGCGTTCAGCACGTTCAACTGCGCATCACGGTTGAGGGTGAGCGCGTAGTCCTCGGCCATGCCGGATTCCATGCCTCCCGATGCGTTCAGCACGAGCACGTCGAGGCGGCCGAACTCTGCGCGCACCTGCTCGAACATCGCCGCGACGGATGCCGGGTCGGTGAGGTCGGCGCCGACGACGAGCACCCGTCGGCCGAGCTCGCGAAGTTCGTTCGCGAGCTTCTCGGCGCGGGGTGCCTTGTTGCGGAAGTTGATGACCACGTCGGCGCCCGCCTCGGCGAGGTAGCGCACGGTGTCGGCGCCGATCCCTCGCGACGAGCCGGTGACAAGAGCGACCTTGCCGTCGAGGGAACCTGCGGGAAGAACGTCGGTCACTGTGACTCCTCTTGATGCGTGATACGCCGCGATCACGCGGCTCACACACATTATCAAGCCGCCCCTGTGGCGCCGAGTCGGCGGACTGCGTGCGTGATAGGTTGACCGCAAAGGAGGCCGCATGGACAACTTCACGTCTTTCGTCACGTTCATCGACCAATGGGCCTGGATCGGCTGGCTGATCCTGATCGCCGCATTCCTCGTCATCGAGATGCTCTCGCTCGACTTCACCTTCCTCATGCTGAGCTTCGGCAGTGCGGTGGGACTCATCACCGACCTCGTCGGCGTCCCCGTCTGGGTGCAGGTGATCATCGCGGCCGCCGCCGCGGCACTGTTCATCCTCTTCCTGCGGCCTCCTCTCCTCAAGAGGCTTCACCGTGGCGAGGATCCCACGAAGTCCAACGTCGACGCCCTCGTCGACCTGCGCGGCCTGGCCCTGCAGGACATCACCCAGATCTCCGGGCAGGTGAAGCTGAGCAACGGCGACACCTGGACCGCGCGCACGGCGACACCCGTGCCGATCCCCCAGGGCGCCAAGATCGCGGTCACCGCGATCAACGGCGCCACCGCCATCGTCCGACCAGCCAACGACTAGGAGAAAACGTGGACGACTCCTCGTTCATCCCGACCGCCATCGGGTGGATCCTCGCCATCGCGATCATCATCTTCGTGGTGGTCACCCTCGCCCGATCCATCCGCATCATCCCTCAGGCGACGGCCGGAGTCGTCGAGCGTCTCGGCCGCTACCACAAGACGCTCTCCCCCGGCCTGAACCTGCTGGTGCCGTTCATCGACCGGCTCCGCCCTCTGATCGACATGCGCGAGCAGGTCGTCTCGTTCCCGCCGCAGCCGGTCATCACCGAGGACAACCTCGTCGTGTCGATCGACACGGTCGTCTACTTCCAGGTGACCGACGCCCGTGCGGCGACCTACGAGATCGCGAACTACCTCGGCGCGGTCGAGCAGCTCACGACCACCACGCTCCGCAACGTGGTCGGTGGACTGAACCTCGAGGAGGCGCTCACGAGCCGTGACAACATCAACGGCCAGCTGCGCGTCGTGCTCGACGAGGCGACAGGCAAGTGGGGCATCCGCGTCGGCCGTGTCGAGCTGAAGGCGATCGACCCGCCCATCTCGATCCAGGACTCGATGGAGAAGCAGATGCGCGCCGAGCGTGACCGTCGAGCAGCGATCCTCACGGCCGAGGGATCGAAGCAGTCCCAGATCCTCGAGGCCGAAGGGCGCCGGCAGGCTGAGATCCTCCGCGCCGAGGGTGACAAGCAGGCCGCCGTGCTGCGCGCCCAGGGCGAGGCCGAGGCGATCCAGAACGTCTTCAGCGCGATCCACCAGGGTCAGCCCGACGACAAGCTGCTCGCCTACCAGTACCTGCAGATGCTGCCGAAGATCAGCGAGAGCCAGTCGAGCAAGCTGTGGATCATCCCCAGCGAGCTCACCGAGGCGCTCAAGGGCATCGGCAGTGCGTTCACGCCGAAGCCCGGCCAGTCCCCGTCGAACACCCCGGGCGCGTGACGCACCCGTATTTCGACACGGCGACATCTCCTCGAGTCCTCGCCCACCGTGGTCTGGTGACCGCGGCGGGCGAGGACTCGGGCGTGTGGGAGAACTCCGCCGCCGCGTTCGCCGCCGCTCAGGCCGCCGGCGCGGAGTACATCGAGACCGACTGCCGCGTCACCGCCGACGGCGACGTGGTGCTGTTCCACGACGACACGTTGACTCGACTCACCGGCGACGACCGCCAGGTGTCCGCGGTGACGACGAAGGAACTGCGCGACCTCTTCGCCGACCACGGCGGGCTGCTATCCCTCGCCGACGCCCTCGCGTCGTTCCCCGGCACCCGGTTCAACATCGACGTGAAGACGGATGCCGCGGCCGCCCCGCTGGGCCCGGTTCTCGCCGCGCACACCGAGCGGGTGCTCGTGACTAGCTTCTCCGACCGGCGACGCAGGACGGCGGTGGCCTCGGTCCTCGCGGCGGGAGCGCGCCTGCGGCCGGCGACATCCGGCGGCAGCTCCACGATCGCCTCGCTGCGTGCGCTGTCGTCCGTGCGCCTCTCCCCCGCACGGAGCCTCCGTGATCTGGACGCCGTGCAGATTCCCGAGAAACAGTCGGGCCTGCGTGTGCTGACCCCTGCGCTGATCCGCGCGGCACACGCCCACGGCGTCGAGGTGCACGTGTGGACGGTGAACGACCCCGAGGACATGGTGAGACTCGTCGCAATGGGCGTGGACGGCATCGTGTCGGATCGCGCGGATGTCGCCGTGCGGACCCTCTCGCGCGGATAAGGCCCCAGCCCTGGGATTCCGCTGTGAATCCCGCCGTGATTCCGCGGACGTGGATGAAGCGCACAGGCTGGAGCGTTATACCTGACAGCGACGAGAGGACCACACAATGGCAGATCGCAGCCTGCGCGGCATCCGACTCGGCGCCCAGAGCCTACAGAGCGAAGAGGGCGTCGTTTTCATGGAGCGCCGTGAGACCACCTACACCTGTGACGCGTGCGGCCACGTGACGAACCTGATGTTCGCGGCCGACGCCGAGCCGCCGCAGACCTGGGAGTGCCGCTCCTGCGGCGCGGACGCCCGCTTGAACGTCGACGGCCAGGCCGTGACGCTCGACGCGAGCGACGAGAAGGCCGCCCGCACCCACTGGGACATGCTCATGGAGCGGCGTACCCGTGCCGAGCTGGAGGAGCTCCTCGAGGAGCGTCTGGCCTACATCCGCAGCCGCCGCGGCGCGGGTGAGGATCCCACGCGGCAGAAGATCGGCGCCTAACGCCGACGGGCGCGCCACCACCCGACCACGAGCGCGCCCACCCCGCCCCAGAGCAGCAGCTGCTGCACCCAGGGGCCCAGGACGACACCAGCCGTGAGGCCGGAGTGAAGCTCGACATCCTCGAGCATCGCCCCGGCCTCTCCTGCGTCCAGGCTCGTGACGGTCGAACCGTCGGGGCGGATGATCTGGCTGGTGCCGACGGTCGACACGTTCACGACGCTGCGACCCGTCTCGATCGCGCGCATCCGGGCGAACGACAGCTGCTGGAGGTTCTCGTCTGTGCCGCGGAAGTCGGCGTTGTTGGTCTGGAAGACGAGAACCTGCGCACCCGCCGAGACGCCCTCGCGGATCACGTCGTCGTAGATCACGTCGAAGCAGATCGCAAGGCCGACCTTGGTGCCGTCGACGTCGACGACGGGAGGATTGCTCCCCGGGGTGTACTCGCGTTGCAGCAGTCCGATGAGGTCGGGTGCGAGTGCGTTGAAGAACGCGCGGTCCGGCACGTACTCGCCGAACGGCACCGGATGCCTCTTGTCGTGGATCTGATCGGCCGTGCCATCGTCGGTCCACAGCATCGACGTGTTGTAGAACTTGTCGCCGCGCGCCGTCGCCGCGTTGGCGAGCAGCGGCGCGCCGATCCTCGTGGAGACGAGGGTCATGCGACGGGCGAGCGTGTCGTACTCGAACGGGTCGCCGTCGAGGGACCCCTCCGGCCACACGAGCAGGTCGACGTCCTTGCCGAAGAGCGGCTCGGTCGCCTCCGTCTGCGCCTGGATCACGGAGTACGGCGTCCGTTCGTCGAAGTAGCCGGTCGGCCCGTTGCCCTGGACGGCCGCGATACGGAGGGAGCCGGACGCCGTCGTCGGGAAGATCGGGGTCACCAGGAGCGCGGCCCCGATCAGCGCCGGCGCGATCCAGCGCACCGGCTGCGACCAGAGCCTGAGGCGGACGAGCTCGATGAGGATCGCCGTGAGAAGCACGATCAGGAAGCCCAGCCCGCTCACACCGAGCCACGAGGAGACGGGGGCGAGCGGGCTCTGCGCCTGCGTCATGCCGATGCGCGCCCAGGGGAAGCCCCCGTAGGGCCATGTGCCGACGAACAGCTCCCTTCCGACCCAGAGGGCGGCGACGACCGTCGGAAGCAGCAGGAGCCGTGCCCAGGGCCGCGGGAAGGCCGTGGGGATCCATCGGTACGCGAGCGCGATCGGGATCAGCGCGACGGCGGTGAGCACGCCCTCGACGACGCTCAGCGCCGCCCAGGGCACCGGTCCCAGGTATCGGGATGTCCACGCGACGAGCAGGGCGAAGAACAGGATGCCGTGCACGAGGCCGACCAGCAGCGCGCCGCCGGCACGACGACCGCTCAGCGAGAGCAGTAGGAGGGCAGTCGCGGGGAACGCGAGGACCCATACCGCGGGCTCGGGGAAGGCGAGACGCATCAGCACCGCGGCCACGGCCGCGGCGAGCAGTGCCGCCCACAGAGGCAGCAGGGGGCGCACGCGCGTACGGGGCTCAGACATCGGGTCCTGTTCTCACATCGACGAGTACGCGACGATGCCGCGGCGGACACCGTCGAGCGCGGTCCGCGCCGTCCTGGCGAGCGCGGCATCCTCGGCGACGATCGAGAGCTGGTCGAGCAGATCGATCGTCTGCTTGGCCCAGCGGACGAAGTCGCCGGCCGCCATGTCGGCGTCGATGAGCACCCGGTCGAGCAGCCCGCCCCTGGCCCACTCGTGCATCGGTCCGGCGAGGCCTGCGGCGAGCGGCTCGGAACCAGGGAGGCGGTGATCCTTCTCGAGGTCGTCCAGCTCCGCCCAGAGGGTCGTGGTGCGCTCGTACGCGGTGCGGAAAGCCCCACGAGGCAGCCCCCGCTCGCCCGTGCCCGACTCGTCTCTGCGGGGCTCGTAGACGAGGCAGCAGGCCATGGCGGCGAGGGACGGCGCGTCCAGACCGTTCCAGAGCCCCTGTCGGAGCGACTCGGCGACGAGCAGGTCGCGTTCCCCGTAGATGCGTCGCATGGTGCGTCCGGCATCGGTGAGCGCCGTCTCGCCGTCCTGCTCGGTGACGTAGTCGAGGTGCTCGAGCACCTCGACCACGCGGTCGAACACGCGGGCGACCGTGCCCGTGCGCGTCTCGATCTGGCGGCGGATGCGGTCGGTCTGGCGCTTGAGCTTCCAGTAGCGCTCCGCCCACCGGGCGTGGGCCTCGCGATCCGGGCAGCGGTGGCAGCCGTGACGCTGCAGCTGAGTACGCAACGACTGGATGCGCCTCATGCGCTTGTCGCGGGCCGCCCGCGGCGCCTGGCCGTCCTGCCTGTTCTTCTTCTCCAGGTCGCTGAGCTCCCTGCGGATCGCTCCGTACTCGGCGAAGTCGCCGTGGTCGCACTGCATGGACTTCTGGTAGCCGGCGAGCGACTCCTCCGCGTCGCGCACCTGGCGGGCGAGACCGACCACCGCCCTGTCGGCCTGGAACTGGGCGAACGACGATTCGAGGATCTGCCGCGCCCGCGTCTTGCCGAAGAGGTCGATGAGGTTGACCGCCATGTTGTACGTCGGCCGGAAGCTCGAGTTCAGCGGATAGGTGCGGCGCGAGGCGAGGGCGGCGACGGCCTGCGGGTCCATACCCTCGGTCCACTGCACGACAGCGTGGCCCTCGACGTCGATGCCGCGGCGACCGGCGCGACCCGTGAGCTGGGTGTACTCCCCCGACGTGATCGCGACGCGCGCCTCGCCGTTGAACTTCTCCATCTTCTCCAGCACGACGGTGCGCGCCGGCATGTTGATGCCGAGCGCGAGCGTCTCGGTAGCGAAGACGACCTTGACGAGCTTGCGCTGGAAGAGCTCCTCCACCACCTCTTTGAAGGCGGGGAGAAGGCCGGCGTGGTGCGCGGCGACGCCGCGTTCGAGGTTCTCCAGCCACTCCCAGTAGCCGAGCACGCCGAGGTCCTCGTCCTGCAGCGAGCGGGTGCGCTCCTCGACGATCGCCCTGATCTCGCGGCGCTCCTCGGTGCTGGTGAGCCGCAGTCCCGACCGTCGCACCTGCTGCACGGCGGCGTCGCAGCCGACGCGGCTGAAGATGAAGAAGATCGCGGGCAGCAGGTTCGAGCGCTCGAGCAACCGCACGACGTCCGGCCGATCCATCCGCTCGATGCGGCGGGCGTTCGGGCGGTGCCCGCCACGCTGTGGACGAGGCGCCTGACGGCCCGCGTGACGGGCGCTGCGGTACGACTGGGCCCGGCGGTTGCTCTCGTACGTCGAGCCGGTGAAGGAGCGGATGCGCATCAGCTCCTGGTTGACCTTCGAGGTCGCGAGCCCTGCGCGATCGTCGAACAGCGGCAGCAGGTCGTCGCGCACGAGCACGTGCTGCTCCAGGGGCACGGGGCGGATCTCCGACACGATCACCTCTGTGTCGCCGCGCACCGTGTCGAGCCAGTCGCCGAACTCCTCGGCGTTCGACACGGTGGCGCTGAGCGAGACGAGCCGCACGTGGCGAGGGAGGTGGATGATGACCTCCTCCCACACCGCGCCGCGGAAGCGGTCGGCGAGGTAGTGCACCTCGTCCATGACCACGTACCGGAGGTCGCGCAGCGCCGGGGAATCGGCGTAGATCATGTTGCGCAGCACCTCGGTCGTCATCACGACGATGCGCGCGTTGCCGTTGATGTTCGTGTCGCCCGTGAGCAGACCGACCTGGTCTGCCCCGTAGACATCGACCAGCTCGCGGAACTTCTGGTTCGACAGGGCCTTCATCGGCGTCGTGTAGAACGCCTTGTCTGCCGGGGTCTGCATCGCGAGGTGGATCGCGAACTCGCCGACGATCGTCTTGCCTGCGCCTGTCGGCGCGGCCACGAGCACGCTGCGACCACGCTCGAGGGCGTGGCATCCGGCGACCTGGAACGGGTCGAGGGAGAACCGCTGACGTGCGGTGAAGGCCGCGGTCTCGGGATGATCCGCCGCGTCCCGCGCCGCGGCGTACCGCTCAGACGGCGAACTCATGCCTCGGAGGGCCTGAGACCGGCGGCGTCTTCACGCTTGCGCTTGCGTCGATCGAAGAGCATCGAGATGAAGGTGGCCGCGAAGTAGAGCACGATCATCGAGGCCATCAGCAGGAGCATCGAGAACACGTCTGCGGGCGGGGTGGTGATCGCCGCGAACACCGTGCAGATGAGGATCGCGATGCGCCAGCCCCTCAGGATGTCGCGGCCCGTCATCACGCCGGCGATGTTGAGCGCGACGAGGAAGACGGGGAGCACGAAGGCGATGCCGACGACGAGGAGGAACTTGAACACGAAGTCGTAGTAGCTCGAGTAGTCGAAGAACTGCGCCATCCCTGTCGGGACGAAGGTCGCCATGATCTCGATCACGTGCGGGAGCACCAGGAACGCCACGGAGCAGCCGGCGAAGAACAGCGGGATCGCGGCGCCGAGGAAGCCCCAGGTGTAGCGGATCTCCTTCTTCGTCAGTCCCGGCATGATGAAGGCCCACACCTGCCACAGCCACACCGGCGCCGAGATCAGCAGACCGATCGCGAAGGCGATCCGCATGCGCAGGTCGAACCCGCTCGTCACGGTGGTGAAGTTGAGACCGGTGTACTCGCGACCCTCCTGCGCCGCGATGATGCGGATCGGTACGGAGAGGAGCTCGATGATCGGCTCGGTGATGATGAAGGCGATGATCATGCCGACGATCAGCGCAGCGGCCGCGATCGCGAGCCTCTTGCGCAGCTCGATGAGGTGCGCGCCGAGGGACATCCGCCGATCGCGGTCCGACGACTGCTGGTCGGCCGAATCGAGAGCGGACACGACCTATGCGGTGCGAGGAGGCTGACCCGCGTCGCCGCTCTCGCTGTTCGCGACGGTGCTGTCGGCGGCGGTGCGAGGCGCCGGCGCCGCGGACGCGTCAGCAGCGTCGTTCGTGTCGTCGTTCTTCATCGCCTTCATCTCGCCCTTGAAGACGCGAGCGGACTGACCGAGGCTCTTCGCGAGCGCAGGCAGCTTCGCCGCGCCGAAGAGGAGCAGGATGACGGCGAGGATGATGAGCAGATGAGGCCAACCGAATGCGCCCATGATTCTCCTTCTGGGGGGATTTCCCCGAGTCTACCCGCCGATGTGCTCGTCGGGTGCGCGGTAGAGCGCGAGTCCGGCCGCCGCCCACTCCCTGGCAGCCGTCCTGGCCACGCCGGGCTCGACCACCTCGAGGGCGCCGCCGAGCCGGCCTGCGAGGCGCTTGACCCCTCGGGGATCGGCGAGGTGCAGGTGCGCGGTGACGAGCCCGTCCGATGCGTCCACGTTGTCGGCGGAGAGGAACGCGCCGAGAAGCGGGGCGAACCGCTCGGGGATCCGCACCGTCACCTCCCCCTCGTCGGGGATGCTCGAGAACGCCTCTGGCAGGTGGTCTCCGCCGTGGGTGATCGGGATGTCGGTGAGGCGCGCGTCGCTGACCCGGTCGAGGTGGAACGTGCGCATCGCCTGGCGCAGGTGGCACCAGCCCTGCAGGTACCACTGCGCGTTGGTGATGAGCACCTGGACGGGGTCGACGGTCCGCGTCGTCGGCGCGGCATCCGGAGCCTGGTAGGTGAACGACACCGCGACACCCGACTGCACGGCATGCGCGACGACCTCGCGCACCTCGTCGACCGCGCCAGGGGCGACGACGACCTCGGCTGGGGCGTCCGCGGCGCCGCGGGAGAGCTTGGAGATGAGCCCGGCGACCAGACCGGAGTCCGTCACAGCGGGAACAGCGGCGACCATCTGCAGGCCGGCGAGCAGGGCAGCGGCCTCACGCGCGGTGAAGCGGGGCACCCGCCGCAGCGCGACGTCGTTGGTGATCTCGATGATGTCCTCGCCGTCGAGGAGATCCCAGTTGATGTCGAAGAGCTCCTGCGGCTGCTGCCAGAACCCCGAGTCGCCTGGCAGCCCGATGACGGTGAGCTTCTCGACCATCGCGCGCATCTCTTCGCGCCCTACCCCGAACTCGGTGGCCGCCTCATCGAGGGACACCTGACCGTGTTCGAGCAGGTACGGCACGAGCGTCAGGTACACCCGCACACGGTCCGAGGCGAGCAGGGGCCTCTGCTGTGCGCTCATCGCTCCTCCTCCGTCCCGCCGTTGGCGGTGAAGATCGCACGCAGACGCGCGATGACCGCATCACGGAGCGCCTCCGGCTCGACGACGCGGACCTCGGGACCGTACGAGGCGAGCTCGTCGGCCAAGATGTGCAGGTCGACGAAGGGAACGCGGATCCCCTGGCCGGCGGCCGGCGTCGCACGCCGTCCTAGCCGCAGCGACGCCTCGGTGCCCGGTGTGACCTCGAGCAGCGCGGAGTTCCGTGCCGCCACCTGTTCGAGCCCGGCCAGCGCCCGCTCCCCCGCGCCCTCGCGGAGCGCCGGGTCGAACGAGGCGGTCGTCGTCTTCACCGCACCCACGATCCGGCTGAGGAGGAACATGCGGTCGGACTCCGCGTCGACGTCGACGCCGAACACGTGCCAGCGCGCCTCGTAGTCGACGAGGGCGAGCGGACGCACCCGGCGTCGCCGCGGGGCGTCCTCACCGGGCTTGAGGTAGTCGAACACGACGACCCTGCTCTTCTCGATCGCATCCTGCAGCGGAGCGAAGGCCGCATCCCTGGCGGTGATCCGCGGCGCGAACCCGATGATCGGCTCGTCGCCGTCGATGCCGAGCGCGCGGATCTTGCGCACCCCCGCCTGCGCGTCCCCGGAGGCCGACTCGGCGCTCCAGACGCTTCCGGCGAGCTGCAGCACGGCGAGCTCGGCCGGCGTGAACTCGATGTCGTCCGGGAGGTCGTACTCCGCCTGCGGGATGCGGTAGCGGGCCTCGCGGAGGTCGTTCGGATCGGCGGCGTCGCCGATCGTCTCCACTGGCACGCCGAGTGAGCGCAGCTCGTCCTTGTCGCGCTCGAACATCTTCTCGAGCGCGTCCGACCGTGCGCCGGCATCCGCCCGCTGACGGTACCCCGACACGCTGTCGAGGATCTGCTGCTTCGTGAGCCCGATCTCCGTGGCCATCAGCGCCACGACGAGATTCGTCAGGCGCTCCTCCGCGGGAATCCGGGCGGCCATCACTGGGTCGGCGCCGTCGTGATCCCGAGGATGTCGAGGACCACCGCGGTGGCGGCGCCGCCGTTCGCGCCCGGCAGCACGATGAGCACCTGGGAGCCGACGGTCGTGCCGATCAGCTCCTGGGCCGCCGCGCCGATGCTCGGGTCCTTGCCCCAGGTGGAGTTCACCACCTTCTTGTCGTCCCATCCGACCGCCGTGAAGTTCGTGACGAGCGTGTCGCCCTTCTTCACCTTCGGCCCGTCGCCCTTGATGAGCGTCTGGATGACCGTCTCCTTGGGGGCGGCGTTGTCGGGGATGATGATGCCTGGGGTGCCGTCGTCGGCGCGGACGACCGTGGGCACTCCCCTGGCGTCGTTGAACTGCAGCGCCCCCTCGGCCTTGGGCAGGTACACCTCGGTCACGTCGATGACGAACACCGCGGTGTCGTCGGCAGCGAGGCCGAGCCCCTGGAGGTTGGCGACGCCGAAGTCCTCCGGCGTCAGAGCGGCGATCACGCGGGATCCCTCGGTGGCGCACTTGAGCACCTTGCCGAGGCCAGGCGACTGCGTGGCCCAGTAGTTCACGTTGTGCACGGGGCTCTTCGCCGCGTCGTACGAGGACTGGAAGATCTGCTCGCCCGTGTCGCCGCTGAAGATCGAGATCTCGGCGACCAGACCCTGGCTGCCGCTCTCGACGGCACGGCCGTCGCCGGTGACGACGTCGGTGAACGTCGTCTTCTTGGCGTGCACCGGAGTGTAGACGTGGACCTTCGGCTTCGCGCCGAGGTCGCCGGTGACCGTGACCGACTCGGCGATGCCGGAGTCTCCGCTCGGGCGCTCGCACGACGCTCCGGCATACGTCGGGGCTGCCGTGCATCCGGTCAGAGCGAGGACGGCGAGGCTGAGAGTGGCCAGAACGGCGGACGTTTTACGCACGCGCTCCAGTCTATTCCGTCGAGGACGCTGAATCGCGCGATGCGGCGGCGACGCGCGCGCCTTCTGCGGCCTTCGCGGCCTCTCGGGCCCGCTTGCGCAGGTTCTTGTCGGTGATCTCACGGTCGCCGACGGCACCGGGGGTCCACAGTTCGACGTCCTCGTCGCCGTAGCTGCTCTTCGATGCACGGCGCTTGACCGAGGGGGCGACAGCGCCGGGGGCCAGGCGGCGGGCCGTCAACAGGAAGCCCGTGTGCGCCACCATGCGGTGGTCAGGACGCACGGCGAGACCCTCGACGTGCCAGCCGCGCACCATCGTCTCCGACGCATCGGGGTCGGTGAACAGACCAGTGCCGCGGATGTACTCGGCCACGCGCGACAGCTGGGTCGCGGTGGCGACGTAGCAGAGCACGACCCCTCCGGGGGTGAGCGCCTCGGCGACGACGTCCATGCACTCCCAGGGAGCGAGCATGTCGAGCACCACGCGATCCACGGTTCCGGCGGGGTGCGCGACGGGCAACGCCTCGGCGAGGTCGCCCACCACGACCTCCCACGTGTCGGGGGTCACGCCGAAGAAGGTCTCCACGTTGCCGCGGGCGACGTCGGCGAAGTCGTCGCGCCGCTCGAAGGAGGTGAGACGGCCGTCGGGGCCGATCGCACGGAGGAGCGACAGCGACAGCGCGCCCGAGCCGACGCCCGCCTCGACGACCGTCGCGCCGGGGAAGACATCGGCCAGCATGACGATCTGCGCGGCGTCCTTCGGGTAGACGATCGCGGCGCCGCGCGGCATGGACATGGCGAAGTCGCGCAGTAGCGGGCGCAGCGCCAGGTAGTCGTGACCGGAGCTGTTGGCGACGACGGAGCCGTCGGGGAGGCCGATCAGGTCGCGGTGCCGCAGCACGCCGTGGTGGGTGTGCAGCTCGCCGTCCTCGCGGAGCGTGACCGTGTGCAGACGTCCCTTCGGGCCCGTCAGCTGGACGCGATCGCCCTCTCGGAACGGTCCGCTGGGGCGATGCGTGCTGGCGTGGGTCATCGGGTGAGTCCTGTCATGGAGGTCTGTCGGTCGAAGAGGTCGGAGAGGTCGGCGGCCGTGCGATCGGCGAGGGTCGGCCACAGCTCGTGGGCGCCGACGTCGTCGAGGGAGACGATGTGGGGAACGCCGAGGGTCACGGCGCCGGAGGCGATGCCTGCGCGCAGGCCGGTCGGCGAGTCCTCGATCACGACGACGTCGGCGATGTCGACGTCGAGGAGGGCGGCCGCCTGGAGGTAGGGCTCGGGGTGCGGTTTGGGGTTGTCGACGTCGTCGCCCGCCACCACGAGATCGAAGGCGTCGAAGTCGATGAGGTCGACGACCCCGAGCGCCATGCGACGCAGCGACATGGTGACGAGCCCGGTCATGACGCCCTGCTCTCGAAGGTCGCGGAGCAGCTCACGTGCGCCGGGACGGAACGGCACGCCCTGGGTGCGCAAAGCCTCCTGCACGGCATCCGTCAGATGCGAGACGATCGCCTCGGCCTCCATGTCGACCCCGGCCTTCTGCAGGATGATCGCGCTGTCGATGAGCCCCTTGCCGACGAGCTGGAGGGCGTCCTCATGGGTCCAGGTGCCGCCGTACGATTCGACGAGCGCCGTCTCCGCCGCCATCCAGTACGGTTCGGTGTCGACGAGTGTTCCATCCATGTCCCAGAGGACTGCGCGGGGCTGTCTGCTCACCGGTCCATGTTAGCCGTGGCGCGGCCCGCTCCCCGTCGTCGCCGACTAGCCTGGAGGGATACCGTCTCGCCATCTCGAAGGGAGCCCACGATGGATGTTCTCGGTTCGCGCATCGTGATCGTCGCCTTCGACGGCTGGAACGACGCGGGCGAAGCCGCCAGCGGCGCGATCGCCGCCCTGCGCGAGATGTCGGAGTACGACCTCGTGCACTCGGTCGACCCCGAGCTGTACTTCGACTACCAGTACACCCGGCCAGCCACGAAGATGGATGCCGAGGGACACCGCCAGCTGACCTGGCCGGAGGCGGGTCTGTGGCGGCCGCGCGACCCCGGTCCCGGCCCGGAGTTCTGGTTGTTGACCGGAGTGGAGCCGGCGCGCACCTGGCAGGCTTTCGCCTCGGAGTTCATCGACGTAGCCCTGCGCGACGACATCACCGGGGTCGTCACGCTCGGCGCCATGCTGTCCGACGTGCCGCACACGCGGCCCATCTCGATCTTCGCGTCCAGCCAGAACGAGGACGTCCGCGAGGCGCACGGGCTGGAGCGCTCGCTCTACGAAGGACCCGTCGGCATCCTCAGCGTCTTCGAGCACTACGCCGAGAACGCCGGCATCCCGACCGTGAGCCTGTGGGCGAGCGTGCCGCACTACGTGGCGTCGGCCACGCCGTCTCCGAAGGTGACCCTCGCCCTGCTCGACAGGCTCGAGGAGCTCACGGCCGTGGACGTTCCCAGGGAGCGACTGCGCACGGACGCGGCGGCATGGGAGGCCTCCATCGACGCCGCGGCTGCGGACGACGAGGACATGACCGAGTACATCAGGCAGCTGGAGCGCACCCGCGACACGTGGGACTCCCCCGAGGCGTCCGGCGACGCCATCGCGCAGGCCTTCGAGCGGTATCTGCGCCGTCGCGGCGACGAGCCGGGCGACCGCAAACGCTGACCGCCCGGCCCGTCGTGCGGCGTCAGGCCGCGATGACGCCGGTGCCGAGCAGGATCAGCAGCGCCGTGCCGAGCAGGATGCGGTAGATCACGAACGGCAGGAAGCTGCGCTTCGAGATCCAGTTCATGAAGAACGCGATCACGCCGAGGGCCACTACGAAGGCGATGCCCGTGGCGGCGAGGGTCTCGCCGAAGCTGAAGAACTGACCGGGCTCGTCCCAGCTCTTGTACACCTGGTAGAAGCCGCTGCCGAAGACGGCGGGGATCGCCAGCAGGAAGGCGTAACGTGCCGCCGCCGCGCGCTCGTAGCCGAGGAACAGCCCCATCGTGATGGTGCCACCCGACCGGGAGACGCCGGGGATCAGCGCGAGCGCCTGCGCGAAGCCGTAGGCGACGCCGTGCGGGTAGGTGAGCTGGTCGAGCGTGCGGCGCTTGGCGCCCACGTAGTCGGCCACGCCGAGCAGGATGCCGAACACGATGAGCATGACGGCGACGATCCACAGCGAACGCAGCACGCTCTCGATCTGGTTCTGGAACAGCAGGCCGAGCACGACGATCGGGATGCTGCCGATGATGATCATCCAGCCCATGCGCGCGTCGGGATCGTTGAACGGGATCTTGCCCGTGATCGAGCGGAACCACTGCCGGATGATGCGCACGATGTCGCGCCAGAAGAACACGACGACGGCCGCCTCCGTGCCGATCTGGGT
>JAGIAK010000065.1 GCA_017744855.1 Microbacterium sp. | reverse complement strand
GTCCTCATCCAGGAGATGATCCAGCGCGTCGCGCAGGACCACGGTGGTGTGTCGGTGTTCGCCGGTGTCGGCGAGCGCACCCGTGAGGGCAACGACCTCATCCACGAGATGGAGGAGGCGGGCGTCTTCGACAAGACCGCGCTCGTGTTCGGCCAGATGGACGAGCCGCCGGGGACGCGTCTGCGCGTCGCCCTCTCGGCTCTGACGATGGCGGAGTACTTCCGTGACGTGCAGAAGCAGGACGTGCTGCTCTTCATCGACAACATCTTCCGCTTCACGCAGGCCGGTTCCGAGGTCTCCACGCTGCTGGGCCGCATGCCCTCCGCCGTGGGTTACCAGCCGAACCTCGCCGACGAGATGGGCCTCCTGCAGGAGCGCATCACCTCGACGCGCGGTCACTCGATCACCTCGCTGCAGGCGATCTACGTGCCGGCCGACGACTACACCGACCCGGCCCCGGCGACCACGTTCGCCCACCTCGACGCCACCACGGAGCTCTCGCGTGAGATCGCGTCGAAGGGTCTGTACCCGGCCATCGACCCGCTGACTTCGACGTCGCGCATCATGGACCCCCGCTACTTGGGCGAGGACCACTACCGCGTCGCCACCACGGTCAAGCAGATCCTCCAGAAGAACAAGGAGCTGCAGGAGATCATCGCCATCCTCGGTGTCGACGAGCTCTTCGAGGAAGACAAGATCGTCGTGGCCCGTGCCCGCCGCATCCAGCAGTTCCTCTCGCAGAACACCTACATGGCGAAGAAGTTCACCGGTGTCGAGGGTTCGACCGTTCCGCTCAAGGAGACCATCGAGTCCTTCGATGCCATCTGCCGCGGTGACTTCGACCACGTCGCCGAGCAGGCGTTCTTCAACGTCGGTGGTATCTCCGACGTCGAAGAGGCCTGGGCGAAGATCCAGAAGGAGAACGCCTGACCATGGCGCTGCATGTCAGCCTCGTCTCCGCCGAGGCGGAGGTCTGGACGGGAGAGGCGAGCCTCGTGGTCGCCAAGACCGTCGAGGGTGAGATCGGCTTCATGACCGGCCACGAGCCGGTGCTGGCCATCCTCGCCGAGGGCCAGGTCCGGATCACCCAGGCGGACGGCACCAAGGTGCTGGCCAACGCGCAGGACGGGTTCCTCTCCATGGAGGGCGATGTCCTGACGATCGTGGCCGGCAACGCCGCTCTCATCGCCTGATTCGTCTCATCCCGAAGCGCAAGGTCCCTCAGCGGACCTTGCGCTTCGGCGTATCCCCAGAGGTCCCATGAAGATCCTTCTCCCGCCGTCCGAGACGAAGCGCGACGGAGGGTCCGGCGCACCGCTCGACCTCTCGACCTTGGTGCTGCCGGACCTCGAGCCGCAGCGTCGTGAGGTCGTCGACGCCCTCGTCGCCCTCTCGGCAGACGAGCAGGAGTCCCTTCGCGTGCTCAAGCTCAGCGCGCGGCAGGCCGGTGACGTGCAGCATAACCGCACGCTGCGCACGTCGGCGACCATGCCGGCGGCCGATCGGTACACCGGCGTGCTGTTCGACGCGCTCGACGCCTGCGCGCTGAGCACGGCGTCGAGACGGTGGCTCGGCTCCCACGTGTGGATCCACTCGGCGCCATTCGGTCCGATCGGTGCGCTCGACGCCATCCCCGCGTATCGGCTCGCCGCCGGCACCTCGCTCCCCGGGGTGAGCGCGCTCCGCCGCCACTGGGCCGAGGCGACTTCGGCGGCGATCGCAGCCGCCCAGCCGGAGTTCGTGCTCGACCTGCGCAGCGAGGCGTACGCGGCGCTCGGGCCGATACCCGCTTCGGTGCCCTCCGCGTACGTGCGAGTGGTGACGGACGAGGGGAGAGCCCTCAATCACTTCAACAAGAAGTCCAAGGGTCTCCTGGTGCGGGCGCTGGCGGAGGACCGACCTCGTCTGGGCGGGCTGCGGTCGCTGCGCGCGTGGGCGCAGCGGCGCGACATCCTGCTCAGGGACACGCCGGAGCGAGGCATCCTGGAGCTCGTCGTCGCCGAATGACGCTGCGTAACGCATGGGTAATTGTCCCCGCGTCGGTCGTTGCCAGCATTCTGGTCGTGTGGGAGAGTAGTGCTTGCTCCGGCCCATGACGGGCCACACAAGGAAGGACATTCCATGTCGAACGATGCAACCGGTCCCGCAGACCCGAACAACGGTGATCTGACCGGCGCGGCGAATGTGCCGCCGGCACCGCCTGCACCGCCCGCCGCTCAGCCGCCGGCTGGCGCTCCGATCCCGCCCCAGGCCGCTCCCGGCCAGGGTGCCCCCGCCTACGGCCAGCCCGCTCCCGGTGCCCCGGCCTACGGCCAGCAGCCCCCGCAGGGCGCTCCCGCTTACGGCCAGCCTGTTCAGGGCTACGGTCAGCCGCAGCCCGGCTACGGCCAGCCCACCCCCGGCGCCCCCTACGGCCAGCCCGGCTACGGTGCACCCGTTCAGCCGAATATCACCATCAACCTCTGGCTCTCGGTGTTCTTCGGCTGGATCCCTGCACTGATCTTCTTCCTCATCGAGAAGGACAAGGTCGCCCCGAACTACCAGCGCGCCAACGCCGCCAACCTGAACTTCCAGATCGTCCTGGCGATCTGCTACGCGGCCTGCTCCGTGCTCAGCGTCGTCATCATCGGCGCGTTCCTGCTGCCGCTGGTCGGACTCGCGCAGCTCGTCTTCGGCATCATCCACGCGATCAACGTGCCGAACCAGCTGGCCGCCGGTCAGGAGGGCAAGTTCTACCTCGCCCCGAACTGGGTCAAGTAAGCGCTGCTCGCAGAGAGGCCCCCGACGTCTGTCGGGGGCCTCTTCGCGTTCGGCGGAGGAACCAGCGTTCGCTAACGTGGAAGGCATGATCTCGTCTCAGCGCCGGGTCGGCGCGTCAGGGCTCCTGGTCTCGCCCACCGGGCTCGGCTGCAACAACTTCGGCAGGGCAGGAACGGCCACCGAGGACCTGGCCGGGACCCGAGCCGTCATCGACGCGGCGCTCGCCTCCGGGATCACCCTCCTCGACACCGCCGACGTGTACGGGGCGGAGGCAGGGGCGAGCGAGACCTTGATGGGAGAGGCCCTGGAGGGGCGCCGCGACGGTGTCGTCATCGCGACAAAGTTCGGCCACGAACGAGACCTCGGATACGGATTCGGCGGTGCGGGAGGTTCCCGGCGCTACATCCGACGCGCGGTGGAGGGTTCGCTCCGCCGTCTGCGTACCGACTGGATCGATCTGTACCAGCTGCACTTCCCGGACCCGCTGACGCCGATCGATGAGACCATCGACGCGCTCGACGACCTCGTACGCGAGGGCAAGATCCGGTACTACGGGCATTCGAACTTCTCCGGGTGGCAGCTCGCCGAGGCCGAGTTCACCGCGCGGATGCGGTCGGGTGGACGATTCGTCTCGGCGCAGAACCACTACTCGCTGCTCGCCAGGGCGGCCGAGAGAGAAGTGCTGCCCGCTGCCGAGCGTTTCCACGTGGGCTTCCTGCCGTACTTCCCGCTGCACAACGGCCTTCTCACCGGCAAGTTCTCCCGCGACGGCGGCCCTGCCTCGAGTCGCATCATGTCCACCAGGAGGCACATCTGGGAGAACGCTCCGTGGGACGCCCTCGAAGAGTTCCGGGTGTTCTGCGCGGATCGGGACATCTCGATGCTGCAGGCGACTTTCGGCTGGCTCCTCGCCGATCCTCGGGTGTCGAGTGTCATCGCCGGCGCGACGTCGGCGGCCCAGGTCCAGGCGAACGCCGAGGCGGGGGAGGCCTGGCGCCCCGACGCGGAGGAGATCGCCCTCATCGACGCGCTCTTCCCGCTGCCGCAGGACCCCGGAGCGCGCGTCTGATGTCGACGGATTCCACTACGATGTGTGTGTATCCTGAGGCCCCCCGACTCGCCGCAGGCAATTCGGAGGCACCACGTGGCTGAGACGACGACGAAGACGCACAGCGTCACCGCCGGTGGACGGCAGCTACGGCTGTCCTGGGCGGGGATCACCGACGTGGGGCATCGGCGCGAGACCAACCAGGACGACTACTTCGCCGAGTATCCGCTGTTCGTCGTCGCCGACGGCATGGGCGGGCACGCAGGCGGCGAGATCGCGAGCCAGAGCACGGTGAAGCGGCTCCAGGCGGTCGTGGCGTCTGATGCCGTCGGGCGTGAGCAGATCGAGGGCGCGCTGGAGCTCGCGGTCGGTGACATCGCGGCACACCCCGACACGACCGACGAGGGCACGGGCACGACGCTCACCGGAATCTTCCTCGAGTTCGATGAGGAGGAGCCGCACTGGGTGTCGCTCAACATCGGCGACTCGCGCGTGTACCTCCTCAGGGAGGACCGTCTGGTGCAGGTGACCACCGACCACTCCGTCGTGCAGGAACTCATCGCCGCGGGCAAGATCAGCCCCGAAGAGGCCGAGGGCCACCCCTACAGCAACGTGATCACGCGGGCGGTCGGTGCGAGCGAGCTCACCGCCCCCGACTACCTCAGTCTCGACGTGCGCGCGGGCGATCGGTTCGTGATCTGCTCCGACGGCCTCACCAAGGAGCTCACCGACTACGGCATCCAGCACTTCCTGCGTGAGCACTCGGACCCCGCCGACGCCGTGCGGGCGATGCTCTCCGCGGCGCTGGAGAACGGCGGCAGGGACAACGTCACGCTCATCGTCGTCCAGGTCGACGACGACTCCTCCACAGAAGCGCCTATCGCGGAGTAGTCCACAGATCACGGCCCGCACGCGGGCGCACGCCGAACTCGCGATCCCGAACAGGATCGAATGGTCGGCATGGACACCTCACCGATCGTCATCCCCGCCGGCCCCGCCGCAGCGAAGCGGCCGCCCGTCCCTGTCGTCGCGGCGCTCGTGCCCGTCGCGGGCGGTGTCGCCATGTGGCTCCTCTCGGGCTCGCTGTTCGCTCTCTGCTTCGCGGCGCTCGGTCCGCTGATGCTCCTCGCGTCTCTGTTCGACGGCGCCCGCACTCGTCGTCGTGCTCGTCGTATCGCCGAGGCGGAGGATGCCGCCGCATGGAAGGACGCCGAGGCGGAGCGGATCCGACGACACGACGCCGAGCGTGCCCGGCTGCGTCGACGACTTCCCGACGTCGCGACCTGTCTCGACGACCCGCCGCTGGGCGGGGCGCCGGTGTGGACGCGACGACGCTGCTCGTGGTCGGCGAAGGGGAGCGGCCGAGCGAGGTCCGTGCGGGCGCCGGCGATAGTGAGGACGCGCGCGCGTTCCGGGAGCGCTGCCGCACGCTGGACCGGTCGCCGGTGGCCTTGCCGCTCGGGGGAGGAGTGTGCGTGCGCGGCGCCGCTCCCGTCGCGGAGGCGGTGGGGAGAGCACTCGTCGTGCAGCTCTGCCTGCGTTTCGGTCCTTCCCAGTTCGCCCTGTCGGGCGTCGAGCTGGAGCGGTACGGGCTCGCCGGGTTCCCCCATGCCGTCTCGGGGCGGCGCGCGCCCTTCCGTCTCGGGGTGGGCGGACGCGACAGCGGCAGGACGGATGCGGATGCCGTCGTCCTGCTGCTCGACCCCGAGACCGAGGTGCCGCGCGGGATCACGACCGTGATCGACGTGGTCGATCCGGCGCGGGCGGAGGTGCGCACGGCCGACGGCGTCGTCGTGCTGCGCGCCGAAGGACTGTCCCGTGACCAGGCGGTGGCCGTCGGCGCGAGCATGGTCGACAGACCGGACGATCGGGGAGGTGTGCCGAGCGCCGTCGCGTTCGCGGATGTGGCGCAGACGTCGTCTCCCGGGGGACTCCCTGCGGTGCTCGGCTTCGACACCGGCGGGGCCGTCGAGGTGGACATCGTCGCAGACGGCCCGCATGCGATCGTCACGGGGATGACGGGCACGGGCAAGAGCGAGCTGCTCGTCACGTGGGTCGCGGCGATCGCGGCGGAACACGGGCCGTCTCGCGTCGCCTTCGTGCTGGCGGACTTCAAGGGCGGTACCGCATTCGATGCGCTGCGCGGACTGCCGCAGGTCGCCGCGGTCATCACCGATCTCGACGCGGCGGGTGCACGGCGAGGCGTGTCGAGCCTTCGTGCGGAGCTGCGGCGGAGGGAGGCCGTGCTCGCGGCGGCGGGCGTGCGGGATGTGCGTGAGAGCGACATGCCTCGGCTGGTGATCGTGGTCGACGAGTTCGCCGCGCTGCTGCAGGAGCATCAGGACCTCGGCGAGGTGTTCACGGATATCGCGGCGCGAGGGCGCGCGCTCGGCATGCATCTGATCCTCGGCACGCAGCGAGCGACCGGCGTGATCCGCGACGCTCTGGCGGCGAACTGTCCGCTGCGCGTCAGCCTGCGGGTCGCGGATGCCGCCGACAGCAGACTCGTCGTCGGCACAGCGGATGCGGCAGACGTCCCCGGCGGCGAGGAGTCGAGAGGGATCGCCTTCGTCCGGCGGCCCCAGGACGCCGGCCCCGCGGGCGTACGGATCGCGCGGACGTCGACGTCCGATCTGCGGGACATCGAGCTGCGGTGGGGAGGGGAGCGGCGCGCATCGAGCCCGTGGCTCGCGTCCCTCCCGCCCCTCCTGTCGCTGGAGGACGTCCGTCGGGATGCCGCGCCCGACGCGATCGTCCTCGGGCGTGCGGATCACCCGGACCGGCAGGAGCAACGGGCGGAGATGCTTCTCGTCGGCGCGGAGAGGGGGATCGCCGTCGTCGGCGCCGCCGGCGCGGGGCGGACGACGGTGCTCAGGACGATCGCGGCGCAGTCGACCGGGGCGCTATGGGTGCCGCGCGATCCCGAGGGAGCCTGGGACGCCGTCTCGGCGCTGCTCGACGGGGAGCATCAGCCACCGGCACTCGTGCTCTGCGACGACCTCGATGCGCTGTGCGCCGAGCTCCCGGCCGACTACGCCCAGGAGTTCGTGCTGCGCTGGGAGCGCCTGCTGCGCGGCGCGCGGTCGAGCACGTTCGTGCTGACCGCGACGCGCGTGTCCGGTCCGGTCGGTCGGCTCCTCGACGCGTTGCCGCGGCGACTGCTGCTGCGGATGCCGAACAGGGTCGAGCATGTGGCGGCGGGAGGCGAGTCCGCCGGGTTCGAGAGGGAACGGACGGCCGGCAGAGGGGTCATCGGCGACCACGAGGTCCAGATCGCCTGGGTTCCGGAGGACGCGGCGTCCCTCGGGCGACCGACGTCGTCCCGCAGCGGCGCACCTGCGGAGACCTGGTACGGGACCACCTCGACGGAGGACTGGACGCCGACAGCGCCACTCGTCGCGCTCGTGACCTCCGGGCCGCACGCCGCGGCGCGTCGACTCGCGGAGGCATACCCGGGATGCAGCGTGGTCCTGGCTCCGAACGAGTCGGTCGATGCTCGGCGACCGACGCTGGTGGTGGGCGACGCCGACACCTGGCAGCGCAACTGGGCGTTGTGGCAGCGAATCCGCTCCTCCGGCGAGGTGCTCTTCCGGGCCGAGAGCATCGCCGAGCTCCGGCAGCTCGCCGGAGTGAGACAACTGCCGCCGTACGCGAGTCCTCATGCGGGACGCGTGTGGTCGGTGCGTGCCGACGAGACTCCGCGCAGGAGGATCATCTCCGCACTGGGGCCGAGATGACCGAAGTGAGTCGCGGTGACCGCTTGGGGTGAGCTGCCCGAGTTCGGCGCGACCTGGAGGAACCCGCGGTCAGATCCCGGCGCCAGGACGGATCGTGCCGACGTCCTTGCCGCCGCCGAGCACGGACAGCGACAGTGCACCGGCGAGCGTCGCGACATCCGCTGATGCCAGGGCGCCCGCGCGCTCGAGGAGGGTCGCTGCGACGATCGTGGAGGCGCGGGCAGAGCCGTCGAGCATCTTCAGCGCCGTCGTCGTGCCGTTCGGGGCGACCATCACCATGACGCCCTCCGCTCCGCCCTTCGTGAACACGCCCAACTGTTCGATGGCGACCGTGTCGGGTCGCCCGGGGCCCTCGATGGTCCAGGGGTTCTCGCGCACGGCGCGTACGAGCGAACCGGCCACCCGGTGCAGGGCGAACGGCGAGCGGTCGGACGCGCTCCCGATGCGGTGGATCGACCGGGCGAGGCCCGTCAGCGTCATGGCGTAGACCGGGGCGCCGCACCCGTCGATCGCGGTGTGCGCGACCTTCTCGCCGGTGAGGCGCTCGATCACGTCGCGGATGTGCGCCTGCAGCGGGTGAGTCGGATCGAGGTAGCCGTCCGTGGCCCAGCCGGTCGCGACGCACGCGCGCAGCATGGCCGCGTGCTTCCCCGAGCAGTTCATTCGGATGCGGGTGGGTGCGCCGTGCTCGCGGACCATCTCGTCACGCGTCGCGGAGTCGGAGGGCCAGGCCGGAGGGCAGCCGAGATGGTCCTCGGTCAGACCGCCCTCGGTCAGCACGTCCCTGACCACGGCGGCGTGGCGATCCGTGCCGACATGGCTCGCCGTCGCCAGCGCCAGCTGTTCGCCCTCGAGCGGGGCGCCGGCCGTGATGCAGGCGACGGCCTGCAGCGGCTTGAGGCTCGAACGCGGGAGGATCAGCGCATCGGCGTTGCCGTGCGTCGCGATCACCTCGCCGTCGGGGGAGAGCACGACAGCGGCGCCCGCATGGCGGGACTCCACGAATCCGCTCCGTTCGACCACGGCGAGTTCGACAGCATCCTGAACAGTGAGAGTCTCCGGCACCTCCCAAGACTACCGCCGGCGCGGATCGGGCCCGTCCGGTCGAAGACCCGCGGAGGCCGCCCGGCATCCCCGCCCCGCCGCCCGGGATCAGGAGGACCGCGCCAGATCAGGAAGACCGCCCCGGATCAGGAAGACCGCGCCAGATCAGGAAGACCGCCCGCGCCAGATCAGGAACACCGCCCCAGATCAGGAGGCTTCGTCCGAAACCGGCGTGATCTCACGCGATCGTCCTGATCTGGGCATGAGGGCCGCATCATCGTGCTCGCCGTGCTAGTGACCGCGCTGTCGGAGGATCCTGGCAGACTGTCGCCATGGCAGAAAAGGTCCTCGGCGAACACCGGTACGCCCTCACCTCCACCTGGACGGGCAACTCCGGCACCGGCACCAGCGGCTACCGCGATTACCGCCGCGACGTCACCCTGGAGGTCGAAGGCAAGCCCGAGATCCTCGCGTCGTCTGACAAGCCGTTCCGCGGCGACCCGAGCCGGTGGAATCCCGAAGATCTGCTGCTCGCCTCGCTGTCGGAGTGCCACCTGCTCTCCTACCTGCACGCGTGCGTGACAGCGGGGGTCGTCGTGGTGTCCTACCGCGACACCGCGTCCGGTCTCATGCGCGAGGACGGCAAGGGCGGCGGATCCTTCGTCGAGGTGATGCTGCGGCCGGAGGTCGTCGTCGCCGACGCGTCGATGGTCGAGGCCGCTGAGCGCGCGCACGCACAGGCGAACGAGTGGTGCTTCATCGCCAACTCGATGAACTTCCCCGTGCGTCACGAGGCGACGGTCACGGCGCAGTCCTGAGGTCGCCATGCAGGCCTGAGGTCAGTCCCGAGGTCGCCGTGCAGGCATGAGGTAGCGATGCGCAGCGTGAGCCACCGAGCAGGCCTGAGTTGGGAGGTCGGAGAGCGCGCGCCGGTGCGTGGACCGTCGCCGCGCGGGATCGGGGATCGACGTCGAGTGCACCCGAGCGCGCGCGTCAGCGACGCTCGTGGGGGAGCGCCTGCTTGATCTTCTCGATCGTCGTCGCAGCCGGGGCCTCGTTGTAGGCGCCGGCGAGCTCCTGGCCCGAGAGGGCGTGGATCGCCGCCATGATCTCGTCCGTGGCGAGTCGTCTGGCGCGGCCGCTCGTCGCGGGACCGTGCGGGGAGAGGTCCAGGGGGGCGCCGAACTTCACGGTGATGCGCTCCTTGAGCGTCGGCACCTTGGCGCCGACGGGCATCACCTTGTCGGTGCCGATCAGTCCGACGGGCACGACCGGCGCGCCGGTCTGCAGAGCGAGGAACGCGACGCCGGTGCGACCCTTGTAGAGCCGTCCGTCGGTCGAACGGGTCCCCTCGGGGTACAGCGCGACGGCGAGGCCCTCGTCGAGGAGTTGACGCTGCAGGTCCAGCGCATCCAGCGCCGCCTGCCCGGCGCCGCGGCGCACGGGGATCGCTCCGATCGACTGGAAGAACGTCTTGCTGGCCCAGCCCTTCAGTCCGGTGCCCTCGAAGTAGCTCGACTTGGCGAGGAAGTGCACGGGGCGGGGAGCGGCGACGGGGATCGCGATCGAGTCGATGAACGACAGATGGTTGCTCGCGAAGATCACGGCGCCGTCGAGCGGCACGTTCTCGCGCCCCTCGATGCGCGGCCGGTAGACGCCCCTGGCGAGAGGGCTGATCAGGCTGCGCCCCAGAGCGTAGGTGAACCCCGCGTGGCGCGGCTTCGCAGTCTCTGCGGACGAGGATTCGGGCTCCACGGACTGCTCAGAGGTCATCAGAAAAGGGTACCCCCGGCTGCATGCCGCCGTGGGAATGCAGACTTCGCGTCGCGCCTCTCAGCGCGAACCAAGCGCGATGAGAGAAGATAGAGCGTCCCGCCCGCGATCAACGAGGTTTCCTGTGCGCACGCGTTCGCTCATCTTCCTGTCCACCGTCGCCGCGGCGACCCTTCTCCTCGCCGGCTGTGCGGGTGGTGCGTCCCCGGAGCCGACGTCGTCGTCCTCGTCGTCCGGCGCGCCGGAGTCGGCCTGCCTGGCCGATCTCAAGTCCGGCGCCGGCTCGGACGCCGTGAAGGTCGAAGGGACCGACGCCGACGCCAAGATCACCGTCCCCGAGGGCACGAGCATCACCACCGCCGAGCGGACCATCGTGTCCAAGGGCTCGGGCGCCGACGTGAAGCCGGGCGATCTCGTCTCGCTCCGCTACCAGCTCGTCGACGCCGCGACCAACCAGGTGCTGAGCAGCTCCGAACGCGGCCCGGACGGGGTGCTGTCTGTGCTGCTCGCCGCGCAGCAGCCGCAGCAGCAGATGTCCGATCCGACCCAGTCGACGGTCTTCACTGTCGCCGCGGAGTGCGCGCCCATCGGCTCCACCACTGTCCTCACGCTGCCGCCGTCGTCGAACGGCGGCAACGCCAGCGTGCTCTACGTGCAGACCATCGAGAAGCTGCCGACCACGGCATCCGGGAAGTCCGTCGACCCGACCGAGGGAATGCCCGAGGTGAAGCTCGACGACGCGGGAGTCCCGACGATCACGATCCCGGGTGGCGATGCTCCCGCGGAGACGAAGGTCGCTGTGCTCAAGGAGGGCGACGGCGCCGTCGTCAACTCCGGTGACCTCGTCACCGTGCAGTACCGCGGCGTGAAGTGGTCAGACGGCAAGGAGTTCGACTCCAGCTGGTCGCGCGGCGCCGAGCCAGCCCAGTTCCAGACCACCCAGGTCGTCACCGGCTTCAAGATGGCGCTCGAGGGCCAGAAGGTCGGCTCCCAGGTCGTCGTCGTGATGCCGCCCAAGGACGGCTATGGCGCGTCCGAGGGCCACGAGCTGCAGAAGGAGACGCTCGTCTTCGTGGTCGACATCCTCGCCACCACCCCGATCGAGCAGGCCGCCCAGTAGTCACGGGAGAGCCGAGGACGTGCCATAGGCTGGCGGCATGCGTCGCATCATCGTCCTCGGCTCCACCGGCTCCATCGGCACCCAGGCGCTCGACGTCATCCGGGCCAACCCGCGGCGCTTCGAGCTCGTCGGACTCGCGGCGGGCACGAACGCCGAGATGCTGGCCGACCAGGCGGCGCAGTTCCAGGTCGAGGACACCGCGCTCGGTGCCGATGAGGCGGAGCAGCTCGTCCGCGACGTCGATGCGGACGTCGTGCTCAACGCCATCACGGGCTCCATCGGCCTCGGCTCGACCCTCGCCGCGCTCACGGCCGGGCGCACGCTCGCACTCGCGAACAAGGAGTCGCTCATCGTAGGCGGTGAGCTCGTCCGCAGCATCGCCGCGCCCGGGCAGATCGTCCCCGTCGACTCGGAGCACTCGGCCCTCGCCCAGGCGCTGCGCAGCGGCACCCACGACGAGGTGCGACGGCTCGTCGTCACGGCATCCGGAGGCCCGTTCCGCGGCCGCACCCGTGACGAGATGGCCGACGTCACGCCCCAGCAGGCGCTCGCGCACCCGACCTGGGACATGGGACGCATGGTCACCACCAACTCCGCCACCCTGGTGAACAAGGGACTCGAAGTCATCGAGGCCCATCTGCTCTTCGACATCGACTACGACGACATCGACGTCGTCGTGCACCCGCAGTCCATCGTGCACTCGATGGTCGAGTTCGTCGACGGGTCCACGATCGCCCAGGCATCGCCGCCCGACATGCGGCTCCCGATCTCCCTCGGCCTGGACTGGCCGCACCGCGTCGGCGGCGTCGGGCGTCCCCTCGACTGGACGGCGGCGACGTCGTGGACCTTCGAGCCGCTCGACGATGCCGCTTTCCCATCGGTGGCGCTCGCCAAGCAGGTCGGACGCGCGGGCGGGACGTTCCCCGCGGTCTACAACGCCGCGAACGAGCAGGCCGTCGACGCGTTCCACGAGGGACGGCTCTCGTTCCTCGGCATCGTCGACACGATCGCCCGCGTCGTCGACGCGCACGAGCCGCCTGCGGCGCTCACGAGGGAATCCCTCGCGGAGACCGAGAACTGGGCGCGGCGTACGTCCGATCGGCTCATCGCCGCACAGAGCTGAGTCTCGCCCGCCCTGCCGACGCCCCACCTGGACGACGACGCCCCACCTGGCAGACGTCGCTCACGTGGGGCGTCGTCGCGCAGGTGGGGCGTCGGCCAGAGGCGCAGGGCAGGAGGCGCAGGGCAGCGGTGTCAGTCCTCCGAGGGGTACGGCACCGGCCAGCGCGAGTCGGGCACCGGCCAGCCGGCGGCCTTGAGAGCGCGACGCGCGAGTTCCCTGGCGGAGTAGGGCGTGCGGACGCCACGGATGTCGCGGTAGTCCTGGTGGCCCGGCCCTGCCCAGAGGATCGCGTCACCCTCGCCGACGAGCCCGACGGCGGCCACGATGGCCTTCTCCGGCGGCGAGAACTCGTGGATCTCGGCATCCGGCCTGGCCCGACGAGCACCCTCGACGAGGGTGGCCCTGATCGAGTCGGGGTCCTCGAAACGCGGGTGGTGGTCGGTGATCACGAGGATGTCGCTGCCCTCGACGGCCGTGCGGGCCATGTCGAAGCGCTTGCTGGCGTCACGGTCCCCATCGGCGCCGAAGAGCATCAGCACGCGTCCGGGGGTCACGCGGCGCACCGCGGCCAGCGTCTTCTCGAACGCGTCGGGGGAGTGCCCGAAGTCGACGAACACCGCAGGGCCGGTCTCGCCGGAGACGAGCTGGGTGCGTCCAGGGAGATAGGCACGGATGCCGCCGTCGCGATCGAGAGCGGAGACGATGCGCTCCCAGGCGTAGCCGCCCTCGAGCAGCATCACGATGGCGAGTGCCGCGTTGGCCGCCATGTGCGGGCCGATCACGGGAACGGTGGTGGTCAGCGATCCGGCGGGGCCGGTCATCGTGAAGGTCGTGCCAGCGGCGCGCTCGTCATCGATCGTGACGACCCAGTCCGCGCGCTGTGCTCCCTCGGCGTCGGCGGCGATCGACGGGGTCCCGACGGTCACGACGGGGATCTCCGCGCGATCCACCACCGTCGCGCCGGAGGGCGAGTCGAGGCAGATCACGCCGCGGCGTGCGCGGTCGGGGCGGAACAGCGGCAGCTTCGCCTCGAAGTACTCCTCCATGTCGGCGTAGTCGTCGAGGTGGTCGTGGCTGAGGTTGGTGAAGCCGGCGACGTCGAACAGGATGCCGTCGACGCGGTGCCGCGAGAGGGCCTGGGCACTGACCTCGACGGCCACGGCCTCGACGTCGCGCTCGCGCATGAGAGCGAGCAGCGCGTGCATCTCGGAGGCCTCCGGCGTGGTGAGGCGGGAGACGATGACCTCGCCGGCGATGTGACGCTCGGCCGTGGACGAGAGCCCCGTCACCACGCCGATCTGGTCGAGGATGCCCTCGAGCAGATGCGAGACGCTGGTCTTGCCGTTGGTGCCTGTCGTCGCGAAGAGCAGCGGCAGCGGGTCATCCGCTCCGGTGCCGTACACCCATGCGCTCAGCGCGCCGAGCACGCCGCGGGGGTCGTCGACGATCACGATCGGCAGACCGGACGGTGCCGCGATCTCGGCGCCGGCGGCGTCGGTGATGATCGCGACGGCGCCCTTCTCGGCGGCGGCGGTGGCGAACTCCGCGCCATGGCGGTTCACGCCTTGGATCGCGACGAACGCCTCGCCGGCGCGGAGATCGGCGGTGGCCAGCGTGATGCCGGTCAGAGCGATGCCGCTCAGGTCGCCGCGCACCTCGCGCGCGAATCGGGTGGCGAGTTCGGACAGCTCACGCCTGGGCGGGTTCGCGGGGCGGAGCACGGGAGGCAGGCTCGGTTGTTGTTCAATCGACATGTCCCGTCCATGATCTCACGGGGACGTCCGCTCGCGCGGTGCCCCACCGCTCCGGTCGCGACGGAGGTCGGCCGCGGTGCGGCGTCGACGACCTGTGCGGCCGGAGCGGAGGGGAGGGTCAGGCGCGGCGGCGGTAGGCGAGCACGGCGACGACGAGCGCGGCGACGCCCGCGACGAGCCCGCCGGCGCCGATCAGGGTGCCGGTGAGGTCGGGGGCCGAGGCGGTCTCCTTCTCGCCCGCATCCGGCATCGTCATCCCGTCGTGTCCGCCGTCGCCCGTGGCCGCGGCGACCGTCACGACGGGGGCGGGCGCCTCCAGGCTGTGCGGGTCCTCGCCCTTCTTCGCGAGCTGCGACCAATCGGTGCTGCCCTCGACGCACGTCTGCAGCACGGGGAACACGAGGGTATCCGGCGTCTTGTCGTCGAGACCGACCGACATGCTGACGGCGCCGCGCAGATCGATCGGCACCGGGGTGACGGCGGTGTAGGTCACGGCGCTGACGAGGCCGTCGGAGCCGCGCTCGACATCGACGGTCCAGTCCCCGTCCATGGTCGGCGCGACGGATGCGAGGCCCTCGGGCATCGTGATCCGCAGCGACGTGGTCGGCGACGTCTCACAGCCGTGCGAGAACGAGAAGGTCAGCACGCCGTGGTCCCCGGCGACCAGCTCGTCGGGGCTCACGCTCACGTGGGCGCTGGCGGCGAGCGGTGCGGCGACGGCGATGACGGCTCCGGTGACGAGTCCGACGGCGAGTTTGGTGGTGATGGAACGCATGATGGTACTCCTGTTGTGTCTGTCTGATGCGGGCGCGCCGATGGGCGCGGGAGCCCGCGGGGTGGGCGCCCCTGACGGGGCGATGCGAGTCAGACGACGGCAGGTGGTCCGCGGCGGGAGACGTCGGCGACGAGGACGGAGTCGACGAGCGGGTGGAGGTCGAGAGCGAGGGGTGCTGGCCGTTCGTGATCGCCGCGGACGGGGCCGATGCCACGGCGCAGCACGGCGACGACCCAGCCGGCGATGGCGCGGGCCGTCGCCTCCCCGTGCCACACGAGCAGGGTCGTGACGACAGCCGCCGCCACGTGACCGAGCAGCATGGCCGCGTCGGGGAGCGCGGCGGCGGTGAGCGGACCGAGCACGGGCAGGTGGTGCTCGTGCCCCGTCATGACCACGCTGCCGCCGGTGGGGGCGCCGAGTGCCTGGAAGACGAGGTGGAAGACGGCCTGGCTGAGCAGCACGGTGAGTGCGACGCGGAACCGCGACGCGCGGGCGCCGATGAGGAGCGACGCCGGAGCCACGAGCAGCGCCGCGACGGCGAGGACCAGCAGCGGATGCGGAGCTGCGCCGCCCGCGAAGGTGTGTGACAGTGCGGCGAGCAGAGTGGCCGCTGACGACGCCGATGCCGCGCGCAGGAGTCGCAGCTGGCGGGAGGTCACGACACCACCCTATGCCGTGTCGGGCGATTCCTAGGCTGCGACCAGTAGCGTGGGCTCGTGGAAATCCTGCTCTACGTCGGCGGCATCCTGTTTATGCTGGTCGGCCTCGGCCTGTCGATCGGCCTGCACGAGGTCGGCCACCTCCTGCCTGCCAAGCTCTTCGGCGTGCGCGTCGGCCAGTACATGATCGGGTTCGGCCCGCGGGTGTGGTCCAAGCGCATCGGAGAGACGGAGTACGGATTCAAGCTGCTGCCGCTGGGCGGATTCATCTCGATGTCCGGCATGTACCCGGCGTCGAAGAGCACGGGACCCGCCAGCGGCATCTTCCGCTCACTGATCCAGGACGCCCGGTCCGCGAACAACGAGACCATCGCCGAGGGGGCGGAGGACCGCGTCTTCTACCGTCTGCCCGTCTGGAAGCGCATCGTCGTGATGCTCGGCGGCCCCCTCATGAACCTGCTGCTCGCGATCGTGATCTTCACGGTGCTCGTCTCGGGCATCGGCGTACAGCAGGGGACGACGACCATCGCCTCGGTGAGCCAGTGCGTGCTCCCTGCCGGGTCCACGGCCACGGAGTGCGCTCCCGACGACCCGACCTCCCCGGCCGCCGAGGCGGGTATCCAGCCCGGCGATGTGCTCGTGTCGATCGACGGGACGCCCGTCTCCACCTTCGCCGAGGCGACGGCCATCGTGCAGGCGTCGCCGGGGAAGCCGCTCGACGTGGTGGTGCGCCGCGACGGCGACGAGAAGACGCTGTCGATCACGCCGATCGCCGCCGACCGCAAGCTCACCGACGCCTCAGGGCAGCCGGTGCGCAACGCCGAGGGCGATCAGATCGTCAAGACGGTCGGCTACGTGGGCATGGGCGCGCAGATGGGCTTCGTGCAGCAGCCCCTCTCCTCCGGCCCTGAGATGGCGTTCGACAGCGTCGGCCGCGTCGCGACCCTGATCGTGAACCTCCC
>JAGIAK010000064.1 GCA_017744855.1 Microbacterium sp. | reverse complement strand
GTGCAGGAGGACGGAACGCCCCGGCGCGATGGCGTGCCCGAGCGGCAGCGGCGGCTGCGCGAGCGCCAGGCCCTCGCGGGACAGGTCGAGCGCCCGGAACGCCGGCGAGGCGAGCGCGAGCGCGTGCACCGTCGCGCCGATGTCGTGGCGGAAGCCGGGGAGGGTGAGGGACTCGGTCCGCAGCCCGCCGCCCGGCGCGTGCTGCGCCTCCAGGACGACGACGCGCAGGCCCGCCTCGGCGAGCGCGACGGCCCCGACGAGACCGTTCGGCCCCGATCCGACGACGACCGCGTCGACCTCGCTCACGGGATCGCTGTCGCGCTCGCCCAGAGCGCGCGGAGCAGCTCGATGCTCTCCTCGGGCGCCTCGAGCGGCGTGAGGTGGCCGGCGCGCTCGACGACGGCGACCTCGGCGCGCGGCATGAGCGCCGCGGCGGCGCGGGCCTGCTCGGGGGTCCACAGCGGATTGCCGGGCGTCGCGACGAGGAGCACGGGGGTGTCGATGCCCGGCAGCAGCGGGCGCAGATCGGGGCGCTGGAGGGAGATGGAGCGCATCGCGTTCACGAGGCCGCGGCGGTTCGCGCCGCGCAGGCAGCGCGTGACGTAGCCGACCGCCTCGGGATCGCTCGTGCGCGTCGTCTCGGACAGCAGGGCGCGCAGCAGGGCGTTCACCGCGAGCGGGATCGGGCCGAGCGTGCGGTAGAGGGCGACGAGTAGCCTCGGTCCCTTCGCCTCCTGGGGGCTGAGGGCCTGCACGGGCGCGTTGAACGCGGCGAGACTGCGCACCCGCCCCGGATCGGCGGCGGCGAGCACGATGCCGGTGTGCCCGCCCCAGGCGTTCCCCACCCAGTCGACGGGGCCGCTCAGCCCGAGGGCGTCGAGCACTTCGACGGCGGCGGCCGCGCAGTCGTCGAGCGTGTACGGCGCACGGCGGGCCTCGCTGCCGCCGTGGCCGGGGCCGGTGATCCGCACGAGCGTGCGCTCGGCCCGCAGCGCGGGCGCCACACGGTCCCAGGAGCCGTCGTCGACGTAGAGGCTGTGCCAGAGGACGGCGACCGGCCCGGCGCCCTCGACGCGGACCCGGAGCTCGCCGACGCGCGTCGGGACCCGGTGCACCGCCTCCGCCGTCGCCACGACCGCCCCTAGGCGTGCAGGGCGCTGTTGAGGCGGATGCCCTCGCCCGTGCGGGGGAGCGCCTCGACCGCGCCGGTGAGCGAGTTCCGGCGGTACAGCACGCCGTCCGCGCCGGACAGCTCCGCCGCCTTGATCTCGCGTCGCTCGTCGCCGTCGATGAGGACGACCTTGGTGCCCGCGGTCACATAGAGCCCCGCCTCGACGACGCAGTCGTCGCCGAGCGAGATGCCGATGCCGGAATTCGCGCCCAACAGCGTGCGGGCGCCGATCGACACGCGGTGCTGGCCGCCGCCGGAGAGCGTGCCCATGATCGAGGCGCCGCCGCCGATGTCGCTGCCGTCGCCGACCACGACGCCCTGGGAGATGCGGCCCTCGACCATCGAGGCGCCGAGCGTGCCTGCGTTGAAGTTCACGAAGCCCTCGTGCATCACCGTGGTTCCGGGGGAGAGGTGGGCGCCGAGGCGCACCCGCGACGCGTCGGCGATGCGCACGCCGGCGGGCTGTACGTAGTCGGTGAGACGCGGGAACTTGTCGAGACCCTGTACCTGGATGCCGGCCCGCTGCAGCAGCGGGCGCAGGCGGTTCGCATCGTCGGGGTGCACGGGGCCGGCGTTGGTCCACGCGACGTTAGGGAGGTGCGCGAAGATGCCGTCGAGGTTCACCTCGTTGGGGCGTACGACGAGGTGCGAGAGCGCGTGCAGACGGAGGTAGGCGTCGGCGGTGGAGGCCGGCGCCGCATCGAGGTCGATCACGAGGTGCACGGTCTCGACCGTGACGTTGCGGCGCTCGTCGGGACCAGCGAGCGCGTCGAGGGTGACGAGCGCTGCCGCGACATCGCCGGTCGACGGCGAGCCGGAGCCCACCTCGGGGAACCAGGCGTCGAGGACGGTGCCGTCTCCGGCGATCGTCGTGAGTCCGGTACCCCATGCCGTGCGCGCGTCAGTCATGCCTCCACGCTAGCGCCCTCGTGATGCGGCGACGCGACAGATGTCGGTGAAAGTAGGCTGGGGGCATGGTGCTCGATCTGACCGCGTCCTCCGTCGACCTCACCCGTGCGATCTGCGACATCCCGAGCGTCTCCGGCGACGAGCAGACCCTCGCCGACGCGATCGAGGCCGCGGTGTCCGCCTACCCGCACCTGGAGGTCATCCGGCACGGCAACACGGTCGTGGCCCGCACGGACCTCGGCAGGGCGCAGCGCGTCGCGATCGCCGGTCACATCGACACCGTGCCGATCAACGGCAACGTGCCGACGCGCGACATCGAGATCGACGGGGAACCCTACCTCTGGGGCCGCGGCACCGTCGACATGAAGGCAGGCACCGCGGTGCAGCTCAAACTCGCCGCAGAGCTCGTCGCCCCCGCCGTCGACATCACCTGGATGTGGTACGACAACGAGGAGGTCGAGGCGTCGAAGAACGGCCTCGGACTGCTCGCCGCCGTGCGACCCGACCTCTTCGCCGCCGACTTCGCGATACTCGGAGAGCCATCCAACGGAGAGGTCGAGGGTGGCTGCAACGGCACCATGCGCGCGATCGTGCGCACCACGGGCGTGCGCGCGCATGCGGCCCGCGCCTGGATCGGCGAGAACGCCATCCACCGTGCGGCGCCCGTGCTCACCCGGCTCGCCGAGTACCGCGCGCGGGAGGTCGCCGTCGAGGGGCTCCTGTACCGCGAGAGCCTGAGCGCCGTGCGCATCGCCGGTGGCGTCGCGGGCAACGTGATCCCCGATGCGTGCGAGATCGAGGTCAACTACCGCTTCGCGCCCAGCAAGACCGCCGCCGACGCCGAAGCGCACCTCCGCAGCGTCCTGGCCGGCTTCGACGTCGAGATCACCGATGCGGCAGAGGGGGCGCGGCCGGGGCTCGACGCCCCGATCGCGCAGCAGTTCGTCACGGCGGTGGGCGCAGAGCCGCGACCCAAGTACGGCTGGACCGACGTCGCCCGCTTCTCGGCACTCGGCATCCCCGCCGTGAACTACGGACCGGGCGACCCGCACCTGGCGCACCACGACGAGGAGCGGGTCCCGCTCTCGCAGATCGACGCCGTCGAGCGCGGGCTGCGGGCATGGCTCACGTCGCACTGAGGGCGGCGCGGTGGTGGGCCGGTGTGCCCGTCGCCGCGCGCATCGCAGTGGTGTACATCGCGGCCCGGATCGTCACCACCGTCTTCCTCCTCGTCGCGGCATCCCTCTCGACCTCGCTCTCCCGCTTCGGTGCGCAGCCGGGGCTCGGTTCGTTCGTCGTGGGGTGGGACGCGCAGTGGTACTGGGTCGTCGCCGACTTCGGATACCCCTCGCCGCTGCCCCTGACGCCGACTGGTGATGTCGCCGAGAACGCCTGGGCCTTCATGCCTCTGTTCGCATACCTCGCGAAGATCGTCGGTTTCGCGCTCGGCTCGTGGGGTGCAGGCGCGTTCCTCGTGTCTCTGGCCTCCGGCTACCTCGCCTGCCTCGTGCTGCACCGTCTGCTCCGGCGGCGGCTCGGCCGCTCGGCGGCGATGTGGGCCGTCGTGTTCTTCGCGTTCGGGCCGATCGCGGCGATGTTCCAGGTCGGGTACGCCGAGACGCTGTTCCTGCTGCTGCTCTTCCTCGCGCTCGACGTCGTGGCCACGCACAGGTACGCGTGGCTGTACCTCCTCGTCCCCGCGATGGCGTTCACGCGTCCCGGTGTGCTGGCCTTCGCCCTGTTCCTCGGTCTGCACGGCATCCTGCGGTGGGTGCACCGCCGGAGCGAGCCGCTGCGCACCTCCGAGATCGTGCACATCGTCGCCGCGGGTGCGTTGGCCGTCGTGTGCGGCTTCGCCTGGCAGGTGATCGCGGGGATCGCGACGGGCGATCCCGGCGCCTACCTCGCCACCGAGCTGGCATGGCGACGTCACTGGGTCGCCGGAGGCGTCTCCCACTTCATCCCGTTCGAGGGGTGGGTGCAGGCCTCGCAGTTCTGGTTCGCTCAGTGGGGGATGCCGCAGGCGTGGGGACCCGTCGCGCTCGTGCTGCTCGTCACGGCGGTCGCGGTCGCGCTGCTGTACTCGCCGCAGGTGCGGGCGCTGGGCGCGGATCTGCGCCTGTGGAGCGCGAGCTACCTGCTGTACCTGCTCGCCGTGTTCTTCCCGCAGTCGAGCACGTTCCGCCTGCTGCTGCCCCTGAGCCCCGCCTGGGGAGCGGTCGCGGTGCCGCGTTCGCGGGCGTGGCGGCTGGGCGTGCTGGGGGCCTGTCTGGTGGGTCAGTGGTTCTGGATCTACTTCATCTACGCGCTCGGAAACACCTTCTGGCAGGTGCCCTGAATGTTAATGATCGATGCATTTCTTCACAGCGGACGTCCAGCTCTCAGTGACTACCGATAAACTGGGTGGATACCACCGAGGAAAGGGAGCCACGATGGCAGCGATGAAGCCGAGGACCGGAGACGGACCCATGGAGGCCGTGAAGGAGGGGCGACTCATCATCGTTCGCGTGCCGCTCGAGGGCGGCGGCCGTCTGGTCGTCTCCGTGAACGACGCCGAGGCGAAGGAACTCCACGACGTGCTGGCAGCCGTCGTGGCCCCGGCCTGAGACCTCAGCCCGCACCGCGGGCGACGAGAGAGGGCGGCGGATCCCCGGATCCGCCGCCCTCTTCGTGTACGCGGGGTACGTGTTCAGGGTCTTCGCTCCCCGCGAGCACGTGCGGTCCGTCGGGAGCTTTCACGATCGTCGGGCGAATCGTCCTCCGGCAGCGGCGTGTCGGCGGACCTCTCCCGACAGACCGTGCGGGGAGCGGAGCCGGCTCAGTCGGCCTCGACGCTGATCAGCTGCAGCAGGCCCTCGCCGGCGGGGGACACCGTGGCCAGCACGGCAGAGGACTCCTGCGTCTCCTGCACCAGCGACCGGTAGGCGGAGGTGACCTCGTCGCGCTGCACGGGGTCGGCGACGCGTCCGCCCGCGAGCACGCGGGGGACGAGCACCATGCCGCCGGTGCGCACGAGGCGGAGACCGTGCTCGACGTACTCGATGACGTTCTCGGGATCGGCGTCGACGAGCACGATGTCGTACGACGCCTCGTTCATGCGCGGCAGCACGTCGGCGGCGCGACCGGTGATGAAGCGGGCCCTGGTCGACGGGACACGGGCGTCGGAGAACGCCTGGCGCGCGGCGGCGAGGTGCTCCGGCTCGTTGTCGATCGTGGTGAGCACGGCCTGCGGGGCCCCGCGCAGCAGCCAGAGCCCCGACACTCCGGCGCCGGTGCCGATCTCGACGATCGACCGGGCAGAGGTGGCGGCGGCGAGCACGGCGATCTGCGATCCGACCGCGGCGCTGACGGGCGCGGCGCCCAGCTCGACCGCGTGCGCACGGGCACGGGCGATCGGGGCGGGCTCCACGATGGACTCGCGGATGAAACGCGCGTTCGCGTCGTGTTCGCTCATCTTCCCAGGGTATGCGCTCCGCGTACGACGAGAGGGCAGGCGCGGCGGTAGCCTGTACAGATGGAACTCGGGATCTCGTTCGAGAAGATTCTGTTGATCGGCCTGGTCGCGGTTCTCCTCGTCGGGCCGGATCGCCTGCCGAAGTACGCGGAGACGTTCGCCAGGCTCGTCCGGCGTGCCGGCGAGTTCCTGCGCGACACCAAGTCCAGGGTGCGCGACGAGATGGGTCCCGAGATCGACGACGTGGACTGGCGCAAGCTCGACCCGCGCCAGTACGACCCGCGCCGCATCATCCGCGACGCGCTGTTCGAAGAGGATGCCGTGCCCGCCGCTGCGGCCACCGCCACGGCGATCGCCGAGCCCCCAGCCGCGATCCCTGCGCGGAACACCGTCTCCCGCCCCGAGTTCTCGCGGACCAGCCCCCCGCCCTTCGACGTCGAAGCGACGTGAACGGCGCCGCACTCCGGCAGCGGGACAAAGACCACGTCGCCCTCGGCGCCGCCGTCCTGAGCGCCGTCGCGGCGGTGCTGATCTGGACGCTCTGGGTGCTGCCCATCGCCCGCTCGGTCGGCGACGCCGAGCCTGCCGTGGTCGGGGAGACCCTCGCGGTCGACCTCGACGCCGGCGCCGTCGGGATCTGGGGGAGCGGCAGGACGGCGGCCTTCGGCACCCTCGACTGCATCGTGACCGCGCCCGACGGCGCGCGGGTGCCGCTGTCGGGGCCGCCGTCTCTCACCTGGGAGGACGTGCTCTGGTGGACCTCGCCGAGGCCGGGGTTCTCGCAGCTCTCCCGCTTCACCGCGCCGTCGGCCGGCCGGTACGACGTCGCGTGCGTCGACTCCCTCGACACGTACGACGGGGAGGTCCTCGTCGCCGGGGACACGTTCGGATCCTTCGCCGTCGGGCTGGGGCGCTCCGGGACGAGCGGGTTCCCGGTCGGCTCCGTCCTCGCCTTCTGCGCGGTGGTGCTGCCCCTCTTCGCCGTGCTCCTCCCGATCGTCATCGGGCTGCGCAGACGACGTGACGGTCGGCGGGCGGATGCCGTCAGCCGATCGCGGCGCGAAGCCGCGCGAGATCCTCGTCGCTGACGAGGGCGCGGGGGATCGCCGTGACGACGGAGGCGCTGCGCAGCCGGAGCAGCACGGCATCCCGGCCCGCGCGCAGGCTCCGGAACGTGTCGAAGGGCAGCTCCGATGTGCGCGTTCCGGCGCCCACCCGCAGCACCGTGGTGTCCAGCGACACCCACACGGTGGTACCTGCAGGCATCGCGGCGCGCACCGCCCGCCTCGCGCTCGCCACGGTGAGCCACACGGCGTAGCCGGCCAGGGCCAGCACGGCCACCGGCATCCACGTGACCAGGGGACCGGCATCGGCCTCGGCTCCGGACACGTTCAGGATGCTCACGACGAGGCCGGCAGTGAGAGCCGCCCACATCACGAGCGCCCACGGGCGCGTGAGCGAGTACACCGCGGCGTCCGCGGCCATCCGGCGCAGCAGCGCCTCGTCCATGGTGAGTGATCTGGTCGGTTCCGGCATGCTCAGCCCACTCGCATCGGCAGGGGGCGCCCGGAGAGGCCGCGACCCTGATCGGCCAGCGTCCTGGCGAGGCGGCGGATCGCGGTCGCCGCGTCATCGTCGGGGTCGCCGATCACGACCGGCTCGCCGGCGTCGCCGCCGGAGCGCAGCGCAGGGCTCAGCGGGATCGACGCGAGCAACGGCACGGCGCCGTCGGCCGACAGCGCCTCAGCGACGGCCGCGCCCCCGCCGGAGCCGAACAGGTCGACGACGGTGCCATCAGGCAGTGTGAACGCCGCCATGTTCTCGACGACGCCGATCACCCGCTGTCCTGTCTGCCGCGCGACGAGGCCGCTGCGGATGGCGACCTCGGAGGCCGCGGCCTGCGGCGTCGTCACCACGAGCACCTCGGCGTGCGGCAGGATCTGCCCGATCGATATCGCGATGTCGCCGGTGCCCGGGGGCATGTCGATGAGGAGCACGTCGAGGTCGCCGAAGAACACGTCGGTGAGGAACTGCTGCACGGTGCGGTGCAGCATGGGGCCGCGCCAGGCGACCACGGCCTCGCCCTCGCGCAGGAACATGCCGATCGACACGGTCTTCACCCCGTGCGCCACCGGAGGGAGCATGAGGTCGTCGATGCGAGTCGGCTGCGTGCCGGCGGGGATGCCGAGGAGACCGGGGATGGAGAAGCCGTGCACATCGGCATCGACGAGGCCCACCGCGAGCCCCTGCTCCGCGAGGGCGACGGCGAGGTTCGCCGTGACGGTCGACTTGCCCACGCCTCCCTTGCCGCTGGAGACGAGGATCACGCGGGTGAGGGAGTCGGGTCCGAACGGCATCTGCCTGGCGGGTCGCCCGGCGCGGAGCTTCTCGGTGAGCGTCTTGCGCTCAGCAGGGGTCATCACCCCGACCGCGACCTCGACCTCCGACACGCCGGGCACGGAGGCGGCCGCGCGACGCACGTCCGACTCGATGCGCGCCGCGGCGGGGCATCCGACGATGGTCAGCACGATCGCCACGTGCGCGACGTCACCGTCGACCGTGACATCGCGCACCATGTCGAGCTCGCCGATCGGGCGCCGCAGCTCCGGGTCGGTCACGGCGGCTACGGCGGCCCGCACGGCGTCGGGGGCGGCACTCATGGGGTCTGGCCGGTCGGAGCGGCGCCCGTCGGCCTCTCGTCGCGGTCGTCCAGCTCGGCCAGCAACGCCTTCAGCTCCTGACGGAGCACGTCGCGTGTGACGGCCTGGGCGTTGCGCTCCTCCAGGGACATGCGCAGGGCGACGATCTCCCGGGCGAGGTACTCGGTGTCGGCGAGGTTGCGCTCTGCGCGCTGACGATCCTGCTCGATCTGCACCCTGTCGCGGTCGTCCTGGCGGTTCTGCGCGAGGAGGATCAGGGGAGCGGCGTACGACGCCTGCAGCGAGAGGATGAGCGTGAGCGCGGTGAAGCCGAGCGCAGCGGAGTCGAACCGCCACCAGCCGTTCTGCTCGGCGAGCACCGTGTACCCGATCCACAGGAAGCAGAACAGGGTGAGGATCGTGAGGAAGGTCGGCGTGCCCATGGCCCGCGCGATCCACTCGGTGAACCGACCGAACCGGTCGCTCGAGACGGGCTTCTGCCTGGTGGTGCCGCGGCCGAGTGGAGCGTCGAGGCGCGTGCTGTTCTTCGCCATCAGCGCACCTCCTTCGTCGTCGACTCGTCGGAGTCGTGCGAGCGCCAGTCGTCGGGCAGCAGGTAGTCGAGCACGTCGTCGATGCTGACCGCGCCGACCAGGCGATGCGCCGCGTCGATGACGGGGAGCGAGACGAGGTCGTAGCTGGCGAGCATGCGCGCCACCTCTGCGGCGGATGCCGTGACGGGCACGGGTTCGAGGCTGTCGTCGACGATCGCGCCGAGGCGCTCGTGCGGGGGATAGCGCAGCATCCGCTGGAAATGCACGACACCCAGAAGGCGCCCGGTCGGCGTCTCGAAGGGCGGCAGCGTCACGAACACCGCCGCCGCGAGGGCAGGGTGCAGCTCGTGTCGACGGATCAGCGCGAGCGCCTCGGCCACCGTGGCGTCGGCCGACAGGATGATGGGCTCCGGGGTCATCAGTCCACCGGCGGTGTCCGGGCCGTAGCGCAGCAGCATCCTGACGTCCTCCGCCTCCTCGGGCTCCATGAGGGCGAGGAGGTGCTCCAGGCGGTCCGGCGGCAGCTGGGCGAGCAGGTCGGCCGCGTCGTCCGGCTCCATCTCGTCGAGCACGTCGGCTGCGCGCTCGTCGCCGAGGCGGTCGAGGATGTCCATCTGGTCGTCCTCCGGCATCTCCTCGAGGGCGTCGGCGAGCCGGTCGTCCGACAGCTCCTCCGCCACCTCGATGAGACGCTGCTGAGGCAGATCGAGCAGGGTGTTGGCGAGGTCGGCCGCGTGAAGGTCGGAGTACGACGCGACCAGTTGCTCGGCGGACTGGGACTCGCCGGGAGCGCGCTGCTCGGAGACCTCGCCCCAGGCGGCGAAGGTCGTCGGCCCCTTGGCGAACGGCGAGGCGCTGGTCTTGGGACGCCGCAGGAACAACTGGCTGATCGCCCACTCGCCGAGCCGGTTGGGCTCGATGGCGACGTCCTCGATGACGGCTGCCCCGCTGCCGTCGACCATCGACACGCGACGGCCGAGGAGCTCGGCGAGCACGCGCACCTCGCCGGCCCTGGGCGAGAACCGGCGCACGTTGATGAGGCCGGTGCTGATGACCTGCCCTGCGCGGATGGAGGTGACCCTGCCGATGGACAGGAACACCTGGCGACGGCCGGGGATCTCGACCACGAGGCCGATCACGCGGGGAGCTGCGGTACTTCGGTACACGATGACGACATCACGGACTTTGCCGAGCCGGTCGCCGACGGGGTCGAAGACGGCGCACCCTGCCAGGCGCGCGGCGAATACCCGTTGTGTGCTCACGCTTCCAGCGTAGTGCGCGACGCTCCTCGGGCAGCCCGGGGCGCGGCATCGGCCGGCATGGAAGAATGGCCGGATGAGCATGCTGAATCGTCCGAACGGCTCCAACGACACCGGCGAGATCGTCGCGTCGATGCGCGACTACGAGAGCGCGCAGAAGACGGTGTCGAAGCTGATCGCCGCGGAGGTGCCCGCACGCGACATCGCCATCATCGGCCAGAGCGTGCGCACGGTCGAGCGCGTCACCGGACGGCTCGGCTACGCCGCGGCTGCACGGTCGGGCGCGATCAACGGCGTGCTCATCGGACTCTTCCTCTCCGCGATCCTCGTGCTGGGCAACCCGAACGTGCCGATGCAGCTGTTCGTGGGCTTCGTGTTCATCGGCGTCGCTCTCGGCATGCTGCTGAGCCTGGTCACCTACGCCATCGTCCGCCGCCGCCGCGACTTCGCCAGCGTCACCCAGTTCGCCGCCGACCACTACGAGGTCACCGTGCAGCCGGCGTCGCTCGCCAAGGCGCGTCAGGTACTCGGCGCCGTGCGCCAGACCACGGTGACGCGTCCTCCGGTCAACCTCGACGAGCCGCCGCGCTACGGCGAGCGGGTCGCCCCGTCCGGCGCTGGTGCTCCTGCCGCTCCGGTGGAGACGCCTGCAGCCCCCGAGCCCGCAGCACCCGGGCCCGCCGTGACGGACGACGCGCCGTCCGCGCCGGTGATCCCGCCTCGTCCGGCCGACCCGACCCCGCGCGAGCCGGGCGCCGACGAGTCCGGCGAGCAGCGGCCGTGACCGGCATCCGTTCGTCCGCCGCGCGCTGATGGTCTCGATCGAGGTCGAGCTCCCTACGGGGCCGACCGCGGTGTCCGCAGACTGGACGGCGGGCGACCGCGGAGCGACGGTGCTCATCGCCCACGGCGCAGGCACGGGCAAGGATCATCCGTTCCTCACCGGGTTCGCCGAGGCGCTCGCCGCGGACGGCTTCTCGACCCTGCGGTTCAACTTCCCCTACGTCGAGCAGGGGAGGCGGATGCCGGGGCCCGCGACGCACGCCGTCGCGACCTGGAACGCCGTCGTCGCCTTCGCTCGCGCGCAGGATCCCGCGGAGACCGTGTGGGCGACGGGCAAGTCCTACGGCGGGCGCATGGCGTCCATGGCCGCCGCCGAGGGGCTCGTCGTCGACGGACTCGCGTACCTCGGCTATCCGCTCCACGCCCCGGGCAAGCCGGAGAAGCCGCGCGCTGAGCACCTGCCGGCGATCGCGGTGCCGCAGCTGTTCGTCGAGGGGACGAACGACCCGTTCATCCAGCCGCTCAGCCAGTTCGAGGAGGTCGTCGCGACCTGCCGTGACGCCCGCGTGGTGTGGATCGAGGGCGGCGGTCACACCTTCGAGGTGAAGGGCCGCAAGAGCCCGGCAGCCGAGATCGGGTCATCTTTGGCCATATTCGTCTCGGAGTTCATCGCCCGCTGACAGGATGGAGGAGCTATGACCTCCTCCTGTTACGACGACATCACCATCGAGCAGCTGCGCGCGAGCGGCAGCTTCAAGTGGACGACCCATCCGGGCGCGATCGGCGCGTTCATCGCCGAGATGGACTTCGGCGTCGCGCCGGCGGTCAAGGAAGCCCTGACCGGTGCGATCGACCAGGGGCTGCTCGGATATCTGCCCCCGCAGGTGTCCGACGCGATGTCCGCGGCCTGTGCACGCTGGCAGCGCGACCGTTACGGGTGGGACGTGCCCGCCGCGCGCATCCGTCCGATCGGCGACGTGCTCGTGGCACTGAGGGTCACGATCGATCACTTCACCGCCCCCGGGTCGAAGATCGTGCTGCCGACGCCGTCGTACATGCCGTTCCTCACGCTCCCACCGCTGCATGAGCGCGAGATCATCGAGGTGCCGCTGCTCGTCGAAGACGGCCGTCATGTGCTCGACCTCGACGGCATCGACAGGGCCTTCGCCGACGGCGGCGGGCTCCTCATCCTCTGCAACCCGTTCAACCCGGTGGGGCGTGTCTTCACCCGCGAGGAGCTGCTCGCCGTGAGCGAGATCGTCGAGAGGCACGGCGGACGGGTGTTCTCCGACGAGATCCACGCGCCGCTCGTGTTCGCCCCGCACCGGCACGTGCCCTACGCGAGCATCAGCGCGGCTGCCGCCGCGCACACGATCACGTCGACGAGCGCGTCGAAGTCGTGGAACCTCCCCGGCCTGAAGACCGCACAGGTGATCCTCACGAACGACTTGGATGCCGAGACCTGGGCGTCGACGCCCACCATCGTGCGCAACGAGTTCGGGGCCAGCAACCTCGGTGTCATCGCGAACACCGCCGCCTACGACCGCGGCCGCGAGTGGCTCGACGAGACGCGCGAGTACCTCGACGGCAACCGCCGTCTGCTGGGCGAGCTGCTCGCCGAGCACATCCCCGGCATCGGGTACACACCGCCAGAGGGCACCTACATCGCCTGGCTCGACGCCAGGGGACTCGGCATCGACGGATCGCCCGCCGACTTCTTCCGTGAGGAGGCCGGGGTGGTGCTCACCGACGGCGCGGCGTGCGGCGAGGCGGGCGAAGGGTACCTGCGCTTCATCCTCGCCACGCCGCGTCCGATCATCGAGCAGGCCGTGCGGCAGATGGCCGAGGCTCTCGCGCGGCGCTGAGCGCGGCGGCATCCGTCGCTTCATCGCCGCCGTCGCCGCCGCCGATAACAGGAAGACCGCCCGAGAACAGGATGATCCCGACGGGGATTCCTGATCTCGGGCGGTCTTCCTGTTCTCGGAAAGCCCCGGGGTCAGCCCTGCTGCACGCGGGCGATCCAGGCCTCGACTTCGTCGGCGGTGCGGGGGATGCCGGCCGACAGGTTCACCGGTCCGTCGGCGGTCATCAGGATGTCGTCCTCGATGCGTACGCCGATGCCGCGCAGCTCGGCCGGGACGGTGAGGTCGTCGATCTGGAAGTACAGACCGGGCTCGATGGTGAAGACCATGCCCGGCTCCAGGATGCCGTCGTAGTACATCTCGCGGCGAGCCTGCGCGCAGTCGTGCACGTCGATGCCGAGGTGGTGCGAGGTGCCGTGCACCATGTAGCGGCGGTGCTGGCCGCCGGCATCGGCGTCGAGCGCCTCCTCCGCCGTGACGGGCAGCAGACCCCACTCGGCGGTGCGTGCGGCGATGACCTCCATGGCGGCGCCGTGCACGTCGCGGAAGCGCACGCCGACCCGGGCTGCGGCGAATGCGGCGTCCGCGGCCTCGCGCACGGTCTCGTAGACGCGGCGCTGCACCTCTGTGAAGGTGCCGGAGACGGGGAGCGTGCGGGTGATGTCGGCGGTGTAGAGGCTGTCGGCCTCCACTCCCGCGTCGACGAGGATCAGGTCGCCGGGAACGACGGTGCCGTCGTTGCGGGTCCAGTGCAGGTAGCAGGCGTGGGGGCCGGACGCCGCGATGGTGTCGTAGCCCTCGCCATTGCCCTCCTCGCGCGCGCGGCGGTGGAAGACGCCCTCGACGACGCGCTCACCGCGGGCGTGCGCTGTGGCGTCGGGGAGTGCGCGGATGATGTCCTCGAAGCCCTTGGCGGTGACGTCCACCGCGTGACGCATCTCGGCGATCTCGAACTCGTCCTTCACCAGACGCAGCTCCGAGACGAAGCGGTCGAGCTCGTCGGACTCGCCGAGCGTGAGGTCGTCGTCTCCTGCGGTGAAGAGGTCGAGGTGGGCGGTCGCGAGGCCGAGGTCGGCGGCGACGCCCGCGAGAGCCGGACGCGGGCCGATCCAGAACTCGCCGATCGTCGCGTCGGCGTAGAACTCGGTGGTCGTGCGGTCGGCGCGCTCACGGAAGTACAGGGTGACGTCGTGGCCGGCGTCGGTGGGGTCGAACACGAGCACCGAGTCGGGCTCGGCGTCGGACGCCCAGCCGGTGAGGTGCGCGAACGCCGAGTGCGCGCGGAACACGTAGTCGGTGTCGTTGCTGCGCTGCTTCAGCGAACCGGCCGGGAGCACCAGGCGCTTGCCGGGGAACGCGGCGGAGACGGCGGCGCGGCGCGCGGCCGCGTACGGCGCCTGCGCGCGCGGCGACGGTAGCGTCTCGGGGCGCTCGGCCCAGCCGGTGGAGATGGTGTCGAGGAAGCCGCGGGGGAAGGGCTGCTTGCGGTTCGTGCTGCTGTTCTCGACGGCGGGCTCAGCGGTGGCTTCGGCGATCGTGTCGCGTTCTCCGGTGTTCATCTCTCCAGTCTGTCACCTGGAGGTGGGCTTTCGCTCGGTGTCGGGCGCGGGCAGGGGCCTCGGGGTCGGACGCTCGCAGATTCGTCTCGTCAGAGGCCGGCGCCGCACGTCCGAGCGGTCGATTCGTCTCGCGCGGTCAGCCCGCCGGCGCGGGCTCCAGCTGCACCACGATGCCGCGGTGGTCGCTGCCGCCGGCATCGTCGAGCACGAGAGAACCGGTCGGCACCCAGTTCTGCGACGCCAGGACGTGGTCGATGGGCGCGCTGAGCAGCGCGGGGAGCGAGCTCGGCCAGGTGCCGCTGTAGCCGTTGCCCGTGCGGGAGGCGGCGTCGCGGCAGTAGCCCATGTCTCCGCCGTCCACGCCGTACGGCGCCATGTGGTCGATCGTCGCGTTGAAGTCTCCGGCGAGGATCACGTCGCCCTTCGGGCACTGGTCGGCGATCCACGTGAGGTCCGCGCGCCACTGCTGCATCTCCTCGACCCGCGGTGCGACGGCGTGCACGGCGACGATGGTCGGTCCGGAGCCGTCGACGGGCATGAGCACCACGCTGGGAACGGAGCCCGTGTTGCTCGAGCCGTCCTGCGACGACTCGATCACGGAGTACTGGCCGAGGTCGGGGGAGACGAGCACGGTGGTCTGCCATGACTTGGGGCCGTCGACGACGTCGGGTTTGAACTGCACGTTGTGCACCCACATCGGATGCCCCTGCTCGCGCAGCATCACGGCGATCTGCTCCCCGACGGCCTCGGTCGTCTCCGGCAGTGCCACGATGTCGGCCCCCTGGTCGAGGATCTGCCTCGCGATCATGTCGGCCGGGACCGCCTCGCCGGCGGTGTTCCAGCTGAGTACGCGGATGCTGCCGTCCGTCGCGGTGGGGAGCGTGTCGCCGCCGAAGCCGCGGACCGCGCCGATGGCCCCCGTCGCGCCTGCACCCAGCAGGGCGACGATGAGAACCGACGCCGCGAACCCGCGCAGCGGACGGGCGAACAGGAGCAGCAGGGCGAGCACGGCGACCGCGAGGAATGCGGCGAGCACAACGCCGCGGGCCGCGACGATCTGCGCGAACGGGAACGTCTGCTCCAGGTGGAAGAACTGCGGCCAGACCACCACGGCGGTCGCGATCGCGAGCAGGACGGTGAACAGGATCCCGAGAAGTCGAAGCATCCCCTCCAGCGTACGAGGGGAGCCTGAGAGGACTCTGCCGTGCCGTCTGCGTCCAGCGGCATCCGTGCTCGGTACTCTCGAAGGATGGCCCCACACATCGCCGGTCCTGCCGACCTGCACCTGCATTCGAATCACTCGGACGGGACGCAGCCGCCGGCCGAGGTGGTGCGTCAGGCGCACGCGCACGGGGTGCGCACGGTGGCGCTGACCGACCACGACCGCACGACGGGCTGGGGCGAGGCGGGGGAGGCGGCGACGGATCTGGGCATGACCTTCATCCCGGGGATGGAGCTGTCCGCCAAACACGAATGGCGCAGCGTGCACGTGCTCGGGTACCTCTTCGACCCGGACGACGCGGCCCTGGTCGCCGAGACCGACCGCATCCGCGGCGACCGGATCGGACGGGCGGAGCGGATCGTGCGCAACATCGGCCGCGACTACGACCTGCTCTGGGAGGACGTGGTGGCGCAGACCGCGGGCGACGCGACCGTCGGCCGACCGCACATCGCCGACGCCCTCGTCGCGCGAGGCATCGTACGCGACCGGACGGAGGCGTTCGACGGCATCCTGCATCCGCGAGAGGGCTATTACGAGCCGCACTACGCGCCGGACCCGCTGACGGCCGTTCGCTTGATCACGGATGCCGGGGGAGTGGCGATCATCGCCCACCCCGTGACCTCGGGCCGCGACCGCATGATGCCGCTGCCGTTCATCGAGCGGCTGATCGACGCGGGGCTCGGCGGCTTCGAGATCGACCACAGGGAGAACACCGCCGAGGGCAAGAGGGTGCTGCGCGAGATCGCAGCACGGCACGACCTCATCGTCACGGGGTCCAGCGACTACCACGGCGCTGGCAAGCCCAATCTGCCTGGTGAGAACACCACATCGGAGGAGATGGTCGAGCGGATCGTCCGACGCGCGACCGGTACCACACCGCGCTACCCCTGACGCTGGGCGTTCTGTCGGCGTTCTCCCTGCTCGCTGTCGAGCAGAGCCAATACTGTTCGAGCATGCGACGGGGGACATCACTCGAGCAGCGCATCGACGGCGCCGCACACCGCCTTCTGGCCGATGCCCCCGTGGGCGGCGTCCGCGCCTGGTTCACCGAGGCCGGCGTGTTCGTGCTCAAACAGGCATGGGCGTGCGTCTTCGGGGCCGCACTCCTCGTCGCGATCGTCGCCGCACGGCTCTGGTACCCCGACGACGCGATCATCGCACGGAACGACGCCCTCACGATCACCGCGGTCGCCATCCAGCTCGCGATGCTCGCCTTCCGGTTGGAGAGCGGCCGCGAGCTGTGGGTGATCGTGCTCTTCCACCTCACGGGCACGGGCATGGAGCTCTTCAAGACCGACGTCGGATCCTGGGCGTACGCCGCGGACGGCGTGCTGCGGATCGGCGGCGTCCCGCTGTTCAGCGGCTTCATGTATGCCGCCGTCGGCTCGTACATGGTGCGCGTGCACCGGCTCTTCGACCTCGGCTTCACCCGGTACCCGCGGCGCTGGCTCACGACCGTGCTGGCTGCGGCGATCTACGTGAACTT
>JAGIAK010000063.1 GCA_017744855.1 Microbacterium sp. | reverse complement strand
CGCCGGCGAGGCGCCGGTCGCCGGGATCGAGGTGAAGCTGCTGTCGGCCGACGGTCAGACGGTGATCGCCACGACCACGACCGACGCGAACGGCTACTACGTGTTCACGGACCTGATGAACTCGACGGACTACATCGTGGAGTTCCCCACGACCGTGACCGTCGGGGGCGTCGAGCACCGTCTCACCACCCCCGGAGCCGGCAGCGACCGCGCGAACGACTCGAACCCGGCGGTGACCACCGGACGCGCTCCGGTCACCACGCCGGCGGACGGCCGCAACTCGGCGCTGCCCGGTGAGGCGGACGACCCGACGATCGACGCCGGCTACGGCCGGGTGCTGGTCTCGGTGGGCGACTACGTGTGGATCGACACCGACCGCGACGGCGTGCAGGACCCGGGTGAGAAGCCCGCCGCCGGTGTCGAGGTGAAGCTGCTCGACGGCGACGGCACGGTGATCGCGACCACGAAGACCGACCAGAACGGCTTCTACGTGTTCACCGACCTGCTGCCCTCGACGCAGTACACGATCGAGTTCCCGACGAAGGTCGTGATCGGCGGGGTCACCTACCCGCTGACCTCGGCCAACGCGGGCGGTGACGACGGACGGGATTCGGATGCCGACCCGAAGACCGGTCGCGTGACCTTCACGACCCCGGCGACCGGGTCGAACTCCGCGCTTCCCGGGGAGGTCGACCTCCCCACGCTGGACGCCGGATTCGCCCCGCCGCTGCCCGTCGTGGCTCCGGGCCTGGCCATCACCGGATCCGCCATCCCGTGGGCGCTCGGTGGGGCCGCGGGAGTGCTCCTCCTGCTCGGAGCCGCCCTGGTGCTGATCCGTCGCCGCCGCGCGTCCGCCATCGAGGCGGCGGACGACTGATCTCCACCTAGCGCCGAGCCCCCGCTCAGCGCCGAGACCCCCGCGTATTCACGCGAATACGCGGGGGTCTCGAGTGCAGACGGGGGTCTCGGCCGTCGCGGGGCGCAACGCTGCGGTGTGCAGCGACCCCGCGCGGGGTCGCAGCTCAGGCGGTGGCGGCGCGCAGCGCGATGCGGATCATGTCGCCGAACGTCTGCTCCCGTTCGACGGCCGTCGTCTCCTCGCCGGTGACGATGTGGTCGGACACCGTGCAGATGCTGAGCGCGCGGCGGCCGTGATAGGCGGCGAGCGTGTACAGGCCGCTCGTCTCCATCTCGACGCCGAGCGCGCCGTGCTGCACGAACGGCTCCGTGAGCTCGGGGCGGGTGCTGTAGAACTGGTCGCTCGAGAACAGCAGCCCCACGTGCACGTCCGATGCGATCGGCTCGGACTCGCTGGCCTCCACCGCGGCGCGCAGCAGCGAGAAGTCGGCGACCGGGGCGTAGTCGAGCCCGTGGAACCGCACGCGGTTGATGCCGGAGTCGGTGCAGGCGCCGTTCGCGATGATGATGTCGCGCACCTTCAGCTTCTCGGTGAGCGCTCCGCACGAGCCGACGCGCACGATCGTCTGCACGTCGTACTCGCGGAACAGCTCGGTCGCGTAGATCGACATCGACGGGATGCCCATGCCTGAACCCTGCACCGAGACGCGGTGCCCCTCCCAGGTGCCGGTGAAGCCCAGCATCCCGCGGGTCTGCGTGTACAGCTCCGCATCGTCGAGGAAGGTCTCGGCGATCCACTTCGCGCGGAGCGGGTCTCCGGGGAACAGGACGATGGGGGCGATCTGGCCGGGCTCTGCGGCGATGTGGGTGCTCATCCGCTCAGCGTACTGAGCACTGTCGGGGTCAGCCCTGGCGGCGCACCATCTCCCCGATCCAGATCGGGGCGAAGGGGGAGGTGCAGCCGGGCGCGGTCGGGTAGTCGGCGAGCACCTGCAGCTCGGTGCCGATGTCGAGCGCCCTGTCGCGGAGGTGCGGATGCCGGATGCCGATCTGTGCGAGCGTCTCGTTCATCGCCCACTGCTTCCGCGGCGACGCGTCCTTCATGTCCCGGTGGATCTCGTCGAGCAGGGCGTCGAGGTCGAGGCCGTCCGGCTGCTTCGCGACGCGCACGGCGGTGAGCGTCCACGCTGCACCCGCCACGCTGTCGTCGGCGTCGTCCATCCACCGCTGTCGCAGCTCCTCTCCGAGAGGCGACTTCTTCACGACGTAGTTCACGAACCAGTCGTTGACCTTGGGAGGCTGCGTCTCGCGCAGCATCCCGTCGAGCTCGTCGGCGGTGAACTGCGCGGGGGCGCAGACGAGAAGGGCGAGCAGCCGCGCGGGGGTCTCGCCGGTCGCCCACAGCTCGCGGGCGAGAGCCTGGTCGGTCTTGATGCGCTTCGCGAGCGCCCGCAGCCGGCTGAGGTTCATGCCGTGGTCGTCACCGCGCTTCTCATTGGCCGCGCGCACCTTCGGGTCCTCCAGCGCCGCGAGCTCGGCCAGTGCCTCGTCGAGTGTCATCCCTCCAGGGTAATCACCCGTTCGGAGTCGCAAGAATGGCTTCGTTTTCGAGCCGAATGCAAACAATTGCGCGAATCGAAAGACATGCGGGCTGCGACGTGGCAGGGTTGCAGAGGAGGAGGGCGCGCAGGCGCCTGCGGAGGGGTGCGCAGTGAACAAGTTCTTTCAGCGATCCGTCGGCCTGGCGGTGATCGTCGCCGTGCTCCTGGCCGCCGGACTGCTGGTCTGGGGCATCGTCGTCACCGATCCGCCGACCCTGTGGGACCCGGTGCATCTGACGCTCGCCGGCATCTGGCAGGTCATGTACAGCGCCGAGCTGCCCAACCTCGGCATCATGGCCGTCGCCGTCGGCCTCGCGCTGCTGTTCGTGCTGTTCGTCGTCGTGAGCGAGCGCGTCGTCGCCAGCCGCTACCGCCGCGCAGGCAGCGAGGTGACGAAGCTGACCCTCGCCCCGCGCACTGTGATGGAGCGCACGAGGGGCGTGTTCGCGGGTGACGTGACCGTGACGGTGCTCATCCCCGCGCACAACGAGGAGCAGTCGATCCCGGCGACCCTGGTCTCGCTCATGCAGCAGAGCACGCCGCCGAACCGCATCCTCGTCGTCGCCGACAACTGCACCGACCGCACCGTCGAGGTCGCGAGGGCCCACGGCGTCGACGTGTTCGAGACGGTCGGCAACACCCACAAGAAGGGCGGGGCGCTCAACCAGGCGCTCAAGGACCTGCTGCCCACCCTCGGCGACAACGACACCGTGATGGTGATGGATGCCGACAGCCAGATCGGCGACGACTTCCTGACCGCCGCTGTCCGCCGTTTCACCGACGACAGGGCGCTGATGGCGGTCGGCGGGCTCTTCGAGGGCGAGGACGGCCACGGGCTGCTCGGCCAGTTCCAGCGCAACGAGTACATCCGGTACCAGCGCGAGATCCGCCGCCGCGACGGCCGCGTGTTCGTGCTCACCGGCACGGCGTCCGTCTTCCGGGCGTCGGCGCTGCGTGCGGTGGCGGATGCGCGCGGCAGCGAGATCCCCGGCATCAAGGGCGAGGTGTACGACACCTTCGCCCTCACCGAGGACAACGAGCTCACCATCGCGCTGAAGTCGCTGGGCGCCCTCACGATCTCGCCGCAGCAGTGCACGGTGGTCACCGAGCTGATGCCGAGCTGGCGGATGCTGTGGGCGCAGCGCCTGCGCTGGCAGCGCGGAGCCCTTGAGAACCTCGGGGTCTACGGCTTCACCCCGCAGACGATGCGGTACTGGGCGCAGCAGATCTCCCTCGGCTACGGCGTGCTCGCGCTGTTCACCTACTTCGCGCTCATCCTGCTGATGCTGCTCGCGATGGACACCTGGGTCTGGTTCCCGTTCTGGCTGGGCATCGGCCTGCTGTTCGCGATCGAGCGGATGATCACGGCCTGGAAGGGCGGATGGCGGGCGCGGCTCGTCGCCGTGCTGATCTTCCCGGAGCTGGTCTACGACTGCTTCCTGAACCTCGCGTTCCTGCGCGGCGTGTTCGAGATCGCGTTCGGGCGCAGCGCCACGTGGAAGCACGTCGATCACGGTGCGGCAAAACCGGGTGCAGCGGCGAAGGAGGTCGACGCATGATCCACACCGGGATCCTGCTTCCGCAGGAGTGGCTGCAGACCGAATGGTTCAGCGTGCTGGCCACTTTCGTCGCGATCAACACGCTGATCTACGTGATCCTCGGCGTGATCAAGATCATCCCGAAGTTCCGGCTGCGCCGTGCCTACCGCGGCGCGAGCAGGCGCTCAGAGACCCGGAGCATCCATCCCGATGCTCCGGTGTAGCTCTTCGAGCAGCTCGCGCGTCTGAGCGGCGGGCGTGGGCATGCCCAGGTGGAAGCCCTGCCCGTAGTCGGAACCGAGAGCGCGTGCGCGCTCGACCTGCTCAGCATCAGACACGCCCTCGACGAGCACCCTGGCACCGGTCTCCCTCGCCGCGGCGAGCAGGCTCTCCAGCCGGGTGCGCGCGGCCGGGTCCTCGGCCACCTCCCAGAACAGGGCGCGGTCGATCTTGACGACGTCGGGGCGCAGCGTGGTGATGCGCGTCTCGTCGGCGCACACGGCGCCGGCGTCGTCGACGAGCAGGCGCCCGCCGAGACCGGTGACGCGTGCGCGCACGGCGGCGAGGTCGGCCGTGGTCTCGCCCTCGTAGATCTCCAGGCCCCAGGGGCGCTCGACGTCGGCGAAGAGCTCGGCGAGCTCGGGGCGGAGGATCGTGACGCCCGAGGCGTTGAAGGTCACGGGCATCCCGTCGGGAAGATCGGCCGTCGCCTGCACGGCGAGGTCGATGAGATGCAGTTCGAGTTCTTCTCTCACGCCGAGTTCCTGGGCGCGCTCCAGATGCAGGGGAGGGCTGCCGCCATCGTCGAAGCGCGCCAGCGCCTCGAACCCGATGACGCGCCAGGCGGTCAGATCGACGATGGGCTGGAAGACGATCCGCGCGCGAGGGAACCCCTCGAGGAGGTCAGCTGCGTCTGCGCGCCCGCGGTGTGCCACGGTTCACATTATCGCTACCACCGGTATATCCCGTAACCTGGGAAGTCGGGGGACGCGCACCTGGGGAGGATGCATGGTCGTTCAGGATATCCGGGCATCGGATGCCGAGGATCTTCGATGGTTGAGGTTCGGCTGGTTGCGGTCGATCCGCGAACGCACGTCGACGTTCTCGGTGGTCACCGCCACGCTGCTGCTCTACTTCGGCGTGCTGGGGGTCTTCGAGCTCATCGAGAGTGACATCACGCTGTTCGAGCGCGCCCTCTCCGCCGGCACCATCGCGGTCTGCCTCGGCCTGTTCGCGATGGTCGCGTTCGTCGGCGTCGAGCTGCCAGAGTGGGCCGGTCTCGTGCTCATCGCCTGCCACGCACTGGTGTCGACGTACTACCTCGGCTTCTCCGACGAGCGGCAGAACGCCATCGCCGCGTTCCAGGAGCTGCCGATCATGGCCATGTACTTCTCCTGGTTCTACGGCGCCAAGGTCTCCCGCGTCGGCACGCTCGCGATCATCGTCGTGGTGGGCACCGCCACCGCCTTCGGTCCGTTCACAGGCCCCGGCGGCCTGCTCGGACCCGTGAACATCGTCGGCGTGGCGCTGTTCACCTGGATGTGCCTCGAGGCCGGCATCTTCATGCGGCACCGCATCCGTCTCGAGTCGCACTCCGACGAGCTCACCGGCACGCTGAACCGCCGCGGATTCGAGGCGAAGACGCTCGCCGAGATGCGTCGTGCCTCGCGGCACGAGCGTCCGCTCAGCGTCGCCGTGCTCGACCTCGACAAGTTCAAGGACGTCAACGACGGGGCAGGGCACGCCGCCGGCGACTTCGTGCTGCGCGCTGTCACGGCGCAGTGGATGTCGATGTCACGTTCGACCGACATCGTCGGGCGGTTGGGCGGCGACGAGTTCGCGATGCTCATGCCCGAGACGGATGCCGACGACGCCCGGGTGCTGATGCTGCGGCTGCGCGAGTTCGCCAGCCACCCGTGGTCGTGGGGCGTGGCCCAGCTGCGGCCGGGCGACACCGTCGAGAGTCTGTTGAACCGCGCGGACCAGGCGATGTACGACGACAAGCGCGCCTGACCGCGGCGGTCGCGGGGTCATTCCTCGCCGAGCAGCTCCCCGCGGATGCGGCGCAAGTCCTCCATGAGCGATCCGATGAGGATCCAGTGACCGGATGACGGCGGCGTGATCACCAGCGGCGCTGTGAGCGCGGGGATCGCCGAGGTGAGCGCCTCCGGCTCGGGGGCGACGTCGGCGATCTGCACGGCCAGGCGCACGTCGTGCCCGGCGCGGCGCAACTGCTCGGCGATGGCGTGCACGGCCGGCTCCTCGGCGATCGAGTCGTCGTAGTGGTCGAAGTAGGCGCGGGTCATCCCGATGGTCTGGGTGACGATGGGCGACAGGCGGTCGAGAAGCGCGCGCATCTCTCGCAGCTGCTCGCGGTGGTTCGAGCGACGGGGGTTCAAGGTCAGCGACTCTTCCCCGGCGGCGATCGAGGCCTCGGCGGCATCCTTCATCGGCCGGAGCAGCCGCACCTCCACCATGAGCTCCTGCAGTCGGGCGGGTGTCTGCGGTTCGGGCAGGGCGACGGCGAGCCGGTCGAGGCTGGCGGCGAGCTCCCGGCCGAGCAGCCCGACGTCGCGCCTTGCCGGCGCCGTGAGCACCGGTGGCACGATCAGCGCGTTCACGACGATGCCGATGACGACGCCGATGAGCGTCTCGACGATGCGCGCGAGAGCGTACTCGGGGCTCGACGAGCCGAGCGCCAGCACGAGCATCGCGGAGATCGCGACCTGATTGCCGGTGCCGGGCGAGGCGCGGAAGAGCCAGGCGGCCAGCATCGCGACCACGACGGCGAGCAGCACGATCCCGCTCGGGGACCCCAGCAGCCAGCCGAGGGCGAGGGCGATGACGACCCCTGAGATGACGCCGATGCTGCGTTCCAGCGCCTTCGACAGCGACTGGTTGACGCTGGGCTGCACCACGAGCAGCGCGGCGATGGCGGCGAACACGGGCAGCTGCGCGGGGAAGATCCAGCCGGCGATCAGCCAGGCCGCGATCGTGGCCGCCGCCGATTTCACCACCTGCAGCAGGGGCGAGCGCCTGGCGGCCCTGATCGAGACGGGGATGCGCATGCCCCCACGCTACTCGCGGCACCGGCATCCCCCGCGCCGCCCCCGCCGTCCCGAGCAGCGACGCCGACACACCCGAGTCCGGCACACGAAATCAGACGCTCAGACGAACGCCCAACTTTGCTGCGGCGACGGGCTTCACGGCTTTCATGGCTAACTCAGCGCCCCGTTCAGAACTGTATTAGATACAAGGAATCCGATCAGCAAGATTGAAATGCCTCCAGCGGGGATGATCCAGGAGCGTCGGTCGCGGGTTCTGAAGTATATGTAAGAACCCACGGCGACGATCGATACTAAGAAGTCAAACCACCAAAATGTCCGGGTCGATGATCCGACGAGCGGATAGTCGCATTGGTCGGAGCATCCGGCGATCTCCAGGATTCTTGCCCAGATTACGACTGCGGAAACCACCGACGCAATGAGAAGTACTCCCACTAGGTAGTCTCCGGGCGGTGTTCGCTCATGGCGTTCATCGTCCATGGTTGCTCCTTCCGCTGATTGAATGCCCCGTACCGAATCTTAGTTGAAGTCGGTCAACGTGTACGTGATCCACCCCGTCACAGCGGTAGCGTACTGGATGTAGCTGTTGTGGATGACGAAGCTGCTATCGGCCTTATTGTTTTGGCAGAAGTAGTCGCCAATATTGCAATATTCTCTGACCCGATACAGCCATGTCTGCGTACTGCTGCCCGCCGGATATCCCCAATGCCTGTAGTCGGCCAGCTTGCTCTTATCATAGATGTCCGTCGGGTCCCAAAAAGCCCCATTATTCGGTCTATCGGGGTAGTTCGTGATCCGGCCGGTCTCGTAGAAGGGATCGCCGTAGAGGACGACACTTGAAACGGCGGCCTTTGCGTCCGCGCTGAGAAGAGCAATGTTCGGGCCCGCGAGTGTCCGGCTAATCACCGAGGCTCCCTGGGAGTGGCCGGCCAAGATGATCGGTGCCCATGGGCAGGTTTGAGCGATGTAGTTCAGCTCCGCCGTCAGCTTAGCGACGCCGTCGTCGATGCTCTGTCCAAGAACTGAAGTAGCCGGGTATGCGAGACTCTCGAAGTAAAATGGCATGTCGCCGCTATTGATTAGGTCAGTGACGATCGGTGCAACCTGAGCACCGTGGCCGCCTGTGGTCCAGACTCTTCCGTTGTGCGCCAGGTTTGTCCCAGCTGCGGCGCCGGTGCCTCGCACGCCGATGAATATTGCGAAGTCGCACAAGTTCGTCGCTTGCGCAGCCGTGGCAGCAGGGACGCCCCCGAAAATCGGGTTTCCGAACAGCGCGAGCGCAGTAATCGTGCCAAAGATGTGTTGTCGCCTTCGCGTCTTTGAAGTGCTGACGTTCTGCCGCGAGGATTCTCTCGATAGCGATTGCATTCTACTCATGACCGTCACCTCTCTGTGTGTCTGGCTGTCGGCCGCAGGTGCCTCCGGCCTACGCCGCTCAGGTTGCATTGGAATACGACCGCCTAGCCAGAACGCGACATGACTTGTGCAGAGCCGACGCGAGTTCTATCACGCGTGCGCTTGTGCGTTCTAGCCGCTCATACAGCAATGAGTCAAGATCGCAAATGATCTGTCTTTCGAGTGTCACGCGGAGCTAAGTTCTCTCCACATACTCCGCCTGGGGACGTGTTTCGCCGGGTGACGGTGAGTGCCGCTGGGTGCGTGCAAATTGGGGGAGTGGTCATGGTCAGCTCAGCCACTGGTAAGTCGGGTGCAAGATTTGCGATCTGGTTGTACCGGGTCCGTACTTCTCGGGGGCTATCTCAGGAGGGCCTCGCGCTCCGCGCAGGCATCGCTGTTCCGACTTATGGCCGATTAGAACGCACTGGGAAGGGCGGAGGCGTGAGTCATGTCACGCTCGAGACGCTCCTGAGGGTTCTCGACGCTCTCGAGCTCACCCCGCAAGAGATCTGGGCGCTAGTGATCATGCTGAAGCGGCCAGAGGACGCAGCTACGGATCTCCGCCGGGCGCGGCCCACTCTGGGGTGATGCCACGTGGCGCCCGCGACGCCGGCGCACACGGGCGGAAGGTCGAGCTCTACCCGTCCGCGTCGACGGGCAGGTGGGGCGTCGGCAGCGTGGAAGCAGGGCGGGGTCTTGCGGGATCGGGCATGCCGGGATACTCTCTGCCTAACTAATAGTCGTTAGGCAGGCAATGACCAGGGCAACCATCCTCTCCGAGGCGCGATCGATCTTCGGACGACGCGGGTACGCCGAGGCCAGCCTGCGCGAGATCGCCGAGGCCGTCGGAATCAAGACGCCCTCCCTGTACGCGCACTTCCCCAGCAAGGAAGCGCTGTACGAGGCGGTCTACGCAGAGGTCGTCGTGGAGCACACCGCGTTCTTCGACGAGCTCGTCCGCACCAGCAGCGCCCTGGCGCCGCTGGCCAGGCTCCGCCATCTTCTCGGCGGCATCGAGCTGTACTACCGCGATCGCCCCGACCTCGCGGAGTTCAGCCTGCGGGCCGCCGTCACCGAGTTCGGACCCGGCGGGTCGCACCTGCGCGAGATCTTCCTCGACTCCGAGTCGACGCTCGCCGCCGCCGTGCGGCAGTCGTACGACGACGGCGTCGCCCAGGGCACCTTCGCGGCCGGCGACTCCGAGGGCTTCATCGCCCTGGTGTTCGTGATCATGGACGGCCTCTTCCTGCAGCTCACGCACTACACGCCCGAGTTGTACCGCCAGCGCTTCGAGCAGGCCTGGACCCACCTCTCCTCCCTCCTCTCCGCCTGACCACGGCGGCCGCGACGATGCGGCCCTCCCCGCGGTGCGGCGATCCCCGAAAGCACCCGCATGGACCATCCCCGCCGCACCGACCCGGTGCGCATCACCATCATCGATCCGGTCGTGCTCGACGCGCCGCTGCCGGCCCCCGACGTCGCAGGCGCGCTCGTCGAACGACGCAGCCTCTCCGCAGGCACGGCATCCATCGAGAGCCGCTGGGACGACGCCTTCGCCGTGCCTGGCATCATCGATGCCGCGATCCGCGCAGAGGAGGCCGGAGCGCAGGCGATCGTCGTCAACTGCATGGACGACCCGGGAGTGGATGCCGCGCGCGAAGTCGTGCGCATCCCCGTCGTCGGCGTCGCGGAGGCGGCCATGCACCTCGCCCTCTGCCTGTCCGGCCGGTTCACGATCGCCACGACCACCGCGGATGACGTCCCCATCGCCCGCGAGCTCGTCGCGCGCCACCGGCTCGACCATCGCTGCGCATCGATCCGTCCGATCGGGCTGCCGCCGCTGGGGCTGCTCGACGACGACGCCGAGACCTTCCGCCTCTTCGCAGACGCCGCGGTCGCCGCGATCGAGCAGGACGGCGCCGAGGCCATCATCGCGGGGTGCACGCTGCTCGCCGACCAGGTCGACCGTCTCGACGCGCACCTCCTCGCATCGGGCATCGACGTGCCGGTGATCGACCCGCTCCTCGCGGGACTGCACCACGCGCAGACCCTCGTGCGGCTCGGCGTGAGCCACAGCCCCCTCGGCTGGCCGGCGCCCGACGCGAAGGACATCGTCTGGCCTGGCGCTCCCCTGCGCCTCGGACCCGCTCTCGAGGGGACGGTCCGCTGATGCACCTCCGCGTGATCAACCCCACCGTCACCACGTCCTGGGAGGCCGACACCCTGGCGCTCTTCCAGGATGCCGCGTCGGCCGGCACCACGGTCACGGTCGCCACCATCGCCGCGGGCACGCCCTCGATCGAGAGTCGCCGCGACGAGGCCCTGGTCACCCCGTGTGTGCTGCGCGCCGCGCGTCAGGCCGAGGCCGACGGCTGCGACGCGATCGCCGTCGACTGCATGCTCGATCCGGGGGTGCACGCCGCGCGAGAGGTCGTCGGCATCCCGGTGCTCGGCCCATGCGAGGCGTCCATGCACCTGGCCGCGACGCTCGGGCACCGTTTCTCCGTCATCTCCGTGGCCGAGCACCACCGCGACCTCATGATCGAGCAGGCCCGCCGCTTCGGCGTCGAGTCGAAGCTGGCCTCGGTGCGCTCGCTCGACATCCCCGTGCTGGAGCTCGAGGACGACCCCGACCGCACGTTCGCGATCATGGTGCAGCGCGTCCGCGAGGCCGTCGAGCTCGACCGCGCGCAGGCCATCGTGCTCGGCTGCACCGGTCTCGCCGGGCAGACCGCCGCCGTGCAGCGGGCGCTCGCCGCCGACGGCATCCGCGTGCCCGTCATCGACCCGTCGGCCGCCGCCACGCGCCTGCTCGAGACCATCGTCGCGATGGGGCTGCGCAGCAGCCGTCGCACCTACTCCCGCCGGGCAGGGGCCACGAGCTCCTGGCCGGAGCCGGCCGTCGCCGGCTGACCCGAACCCGCTCCGCCCGTCCCGAAGTCCGGAACCCGAATCCCGTCGGCCACCGGGCGGAGCACCTCCCCAAGGAAGAGAACAATGGAAACAACCGACTACGAGCACGGGGTCGTCCCGCAGGACCAGCGCAAGGGCTGGCTGTCGATCGCCGCCGTCTGGATCGCCATCGGCATCGATCTGTCCGGGGCGTTCCTCGGCATCGAGCTGGCCGCGGGCATGAGCTTCTGGCCCGCGATCTGGGCGACGATGCTCGGCTCGCTGCTGCTGGGACTGCTGGCGATGGCCTGCACCTACGTGGGCGCCTCCACCGGCCTGTCGACCGCGATGGTGTCGCGCGCGGTCTTCGGCAAGATCGGCGGGGCCGTGCTCGCGCTCGCGATCTCGATCAGCCTCGTCGGCTGGTTCGCCGTGCAGACCGGCTTCTTCGGGCAGAACGCCCAGATCGCCTTCACGCAGTTCACCGGCATCGACGTGCCGGTGCAGATCTTCAACGCCGTCGGCGGCGTGCTCATGGCGATCACCGCGTTCTGGGGCTACCGCTCGATCAACAAGCTCAGCTCCCTGGCCGTGCCGCTGCTGCTCCTGCTGCTCGTGGCGGGCGTCGTGGTGGCGTTCGCCACGCACGGTGCAGGCGGCATCGACGACGAGGTCACCGCGACGTTCACGTTCGGTGGAGCGGTCTCGCTCGTGATGGGCATCTTCATCCTGGGCGTCGTGCTCTCCCCCGACATGGCGCGCTGGGCGAAGACCCCGAAGCAGGCGATGGCCGCCGGTTTCGTCGGCTTCTTCTTCGGCAACTCGATCATCCTCGTCGTCGCGATCCTGCTCGCCCGCGTGCTGAACCAGACCGAGCTGATGACCATGTACTTCACTCTCGGCATGGGCGCGATCGCCGTGGTCGTGCTCATCCTCGCGCAGTGGACGACCAACACCACCAACCTCTATTCGGCGGGGCTGGCGTTCTCGTCGATCTCCGCGAAGCTCAACCGCCGCACGGTCACCGTGATCCTCGGCGTCATCGGCATCGTGATCGGCGTCGTCGGCGCGGCCGACGTGTTCGTGTCGTTCATCCTCGTGATCGGAACGCTCATCGCCCCGTACGGCGGCGTCTACCTCGCGTCCTTCTTCTCGGGCCGTCGCACCGCGCGCTGGCAGCACGGCGCGGCTGTGCCGACGGTGGACTGGTGGTCGATCGCCGCCTGGGCCGCGGGAGTGTTCGTCGCGTTCGCGACCACCAGCCCCGCAGACGGGCCGGGTCTCGGTCTCTTCACGTTCACGACCATCTCCTCGCTGGACGGCCTGATCGTCGGCTTCGTCGTGTACCTCGCGCTGTTGCCGATCCGTCGGCGCGTGCAGTCGGATGCCGCGGCATCCGCTCCCGTGACCGACGAGGTGAGCGCATGACGCGCGTGATCACCGAGGCGGACATCGACGAGATCGCCCTCGGCGCCGCGGTGCTCGGCACCGGCGGCGGCGGCGACCCGCACGTCGGCTCGCTGATCGCCAAGCGGCTCATCCGCCTGCACGGACCGGTGCGGATGCTCGACGTCGATGAGCTGACCGACGGCGACTTCGTGATCCCCATCGGCGGGATCGGCGCCCCCTCGGTGAGCGTCGAGCGCATCCAGGCCGAGTCGGAGCTGCTCGCCGCCCTCGAGGCGATCGAGCGCGCGGTGGGACGGAAGCCCACGGCGGTGATGCCGATCGAGGTCGGCGGTGGCAACTCCATGCTCCCGATCGCGGCGGCGGCCCTCGCGGGCCTGCCGGTGGTGGACGGCGATGCGATGGGCAGGGCGTTCCCCGAGGCTCAGATGGTGACGTATCACCTGGCCGGCTACGGTCCCGGCACCACGGTGCTCGTGGACCACCACGGCAACGAGGTCGTCAGCCGCCCGGTCGACGGCGGGTGGTCGGAGCGGCTGGCCAGGGCCGTGACGGTCGAGATGGGCGGCGGGGCCACCATGATCGACTACGCCTACGGCGGAGACGTCGCACGGGAGTGCGCGATCCCCGGCACGCTCACCCTCGCCAAGCGGATCGGGGCGATCCTGCGCGGACGCGACGCCGACGGACGGGAGCTGCGCGACGACGAGCGCATCGCCGCGCTGTGCGCCGACCTCGGCGCCGTGCGGCTGTTCGACGGCAAGGTGGCCGATCTGCAGCGCGCCGTCGACGGCGGGTTCACCCGCGGGGCGGCCGAGCTCGACGGCGTCGGCTCCGACCGCGGCGGGTCCTTCCGCCTCGACTTCCAGAACGAGATGCTCCTCGCCCGTCGCGACGGCGAGCTCGCGGCGGTCACCCCCGACCTCATCGCGGTGCTCGACCTCGCCACGGGGATGCCGATCACCACGGAGTCGCTGCGCTACGGCGCTCGCGTCGCGGTGATCGCCATCCCGTGTCACGACAAATGGCGCACGTCGAAGGGGCTGGAGACCGCGGGGCCGGCGCACTTCGGATACGACGTGGAGTGGGTGCCCGTCGAACGGCTGGCGGCAGCGGCGGAGAGGGAGGTCGCGTGATAGGCGGCTATCGCATCGGAATCGACGTCGGCGGCACCAACACGGATGCCGTCGTGCTCGACGACAATCTCGCCGTCGTGGCGTCGGTCAAGCGGCCGACGACGGCCGACACGGGCGACGGCGTGGCCGACGCGATCGACGCGGTGCTCGCGGCATCCGGCATCGATCCGTCGCTCGTGGCCCACGCCATGCTGGGTACGACGCACTGCACGAACGCCATCGTCGAGCGTCGAGGACTCGGTCGCGTCGGCATCCTGCGCCTCGGCGCCCCGGCGACCACCGCGGTACCGCCGCTGGAGGGCTGGCCGGCCGACCTGCGCGCGGCGATCGGCGAGCACGCTTACCTGCTGCAGGGCGGCTTCGAGGTCGACGGACGGCTGCTCGCCGAGGTCGACGAGGATGCCGTGCGCGACGCCTGCGCCCGCATGCGGGACGAGGTCGACGCGGTCGCCGTGATCGGCGTGTTCGCGCCCGTGGATGAAAGCCAGGAGGAGCGCGTCGCGGCGATCGTCGCCGAGGAGCTCGGAGTCCCCGTCTCCCGCTCTGCGCGGATCGGGTCGCTCGGACTGCTGGAGCGCGAGAACGCCACGGTGCTCAACGCCGCCCTCATGCAGACGCTGACGCAGATGGCGTCGGGGTTCGTCGCGGCGCTGCGCGAGCGCGGCATCCCGGCCGCTCCCTACTTCGGTCAGAACGACGGCACCCTCATGCAGCTCGAGTACGCGCTGGAGTTCCCTGTACTGACGATCGGGTGCGGTCCGACGAACTCGATCCGCGGCGCCGCGCACCTCTCCGGTGCGACCGACGCGCTCGTGGTCGACATCGGCGGCACCACGACCGACATCGGGGTGCTCGTCGACGGATTCCCCCGCCAGTCGGCGCATGCGGTAGAGATCGGCGGCATCCGCACGAACTTCCGCATGCCAGACGTGCTCTCGGTGGGACTCGGGGGCGGCACGATCGTGCGCTCGGGTGATGCCGGGTCTCCGGCCGGCGTGACCGTCGGACCGGACAGCGTCGGCTACCGGCTGCCGCAGGAGGGGCTCGCGTTCGGCGGCTCGACCCTCACCGCGACCGATGTGGCGCTGGCGATCGGCGGCGCGCAGATCGAGGGGCTCGATGCTCCGGCGGTCGACGGCACGGTCGGTGCGGCCGCGTGGGCGGCGATGCGCGGCATCCTGGAGGACTCGATCGACCGGATGAAGCCGAACGCGGCGCCCGTGCCGGTGATCCTCGTCGGGGGCGGCGGCATCATCGCCCCCGCGGAGCTCGACGGCGTCGCCTCGCTCATCCGCCCCGATCACTTCGGCGCGGCCAACGCGGTGGGCGCGGCGCTGGGCGAGGTTGCCGGGCAGATCGAGAAGATCTACCGGCTCGACGGCGTCGATCGTCGCGAGTGCAGGACGGATGCCGCGGCCGAGGCCGTCGACCGTGCCCGCCTCGCCGGCGCCGACCCCGAGACGATCGAGGTCGTCGCGGTCGAGGAGCTGCCGGTGGCGTACTCGGACGGCACCGCAGTGCTGATCCGCGCCCGCGCGGTCGGCCGCCTCGCCGCCTGAGCCCGCGCCTGCGCCTGTTCCGGCGCCTGCTCCTGCGCCTGCCCCGCCGCGGCCGAGACTCCAGCGGTCCACGCCCCACCTGGCCGTCCACGCCCCACCTGGCGGGCGTCGATCAGGTGGGGCGTCGGCGGGCAGGTGGGGCGTCGGGGGCGGGAGGCGCGTCGCGCGACCGGGTGTCGGCGGCGAGTGGTTCGATGAAGGCATGGGCGACGACGCGCAGCAGAACGGCCCCGAGCAGCGGTGGCGCCTGCAGGGCGAGACGGAGGCGGTCTGGGCGACCGCGTCCTCGTTCGTGCTCGGGGCGGTCGCCGGCTTCCTGCTGCTGAACGGCGATCCCCGCGCGCTCACCGGCCCCGGCTCGCTCGCGATGCCCGTCGCCGCGGTCGCCGGCGCGGTCGCGGCGGCCGCGTTCGTCGTCAGCACCCTGCGGCATCATCGGGGCGAGACCGCCGACATGCCGCGCTGGCAGGCCGTGATCTCCGACCTGTCCGCCGTTGCGCTGACGGTGGTGTTCGCGGCGATCACCGCGATGGGCGTCCTCCTCGCCGCCGAGGTGCTCTCCTCCGGACTGGTGGGGCTCCGGCTCGCCGGCCTCGGCGGAGGGATGCTCGCCGGCGTCGCGGCGGCCGTCGGCGGACGCTTCGCCTACGGTGCGGGCATCGGGCTGCGTACGGCCGACCTCGCCGGCATCCTGTTCGGGTTCCTCGTGATCGGCACGCTGTTCGCGATGGCCACCGCGGCCGACCCGCGCTGGTGGCAGTACAACTTCTCCACGCTCGGCGGCGGCACGGGCGCGTGGGCGTTCAACGGCACCCTCGTCGTGGCCGGACTGATCGTCGCGACGGTCGGCTCGTACATCGGACGCGACCTGCACAGGCTGCGCGGAGACCCGGCGATCGGTCGCATCGCCGTGGTCGTGGCGCTGTGGGCGGCGACCGGCGTCGCGCTCGCCACGGTGGGGCTGCTGCCCCTCGACCGGATGCCGGTGCCGCACGACATCGCCGCGTTCTCCACTCTCGTGCTGTTCGGGCTCGCCGCCGTGGTCTCCACGACCGTGATCCCCGCGGCGCCCGGCGCTCTCGTGCTCACCACGGTCGGCGTCGTCGGGCTCGTCGTGGTCGCGGTCGTGCTGTGCTTCGGCATCCGTCTGTACGGCGTGACGGCGCTGGAGGCGATCGTCGTCGGACTCGGGCTGCTGTGGATGACGACGTTCGTGCGCGTGCTCGCGATCCTCGCGCCGCCGGCGTCGCGTCCCTCCGCGCGCATGACCCTGTTCTGACTCTCCCCCTCCGACGGAAGCCGAGGGGAGGAGAACGGGACTAGGGAACACCGCTGCAGAAGATAGGGAAGGTGCCCGATGTCGACGGGGTGCCTCAGAGCGGAGTGTAAGGGGTGCAGACAAAGAGGAGAAGTCATGTTCGAGCACCCGCAGTTCGCCTACCAGATGACCCGCTTCGAGCAGGAGGAGCTGGAGCGCCGCGCCGAGCGCCAGCGGTTCCTGCAGGAGCACGCCGACCAGCAGCGCGCCGACAGCGGTGCCGAACGCGTTGGGTTTGGAGGTGCCCAGCACGGCAAAACCGATCAGC
>JAGIAK010000062.1:6365-17152 GCA_017744855.1 Microbacterium sp. | reverse complement strand
GCTCGACGGCTCCGAGGGCAATGGCGAGGCCGACCTCGTCATCGCCCTCGTGCACGACGGCGCCGCCCTCGGCGTGACCGACGGCGTGACCTTCGAGGACGAGCTCGCGGCCGGCGGCACCTTCGCCGAGCTCGTGACGGAGACGGACCCGCGCGTCGCGGCGATCTTCACGGGCCACACCCACAAGCAGTACGCGTGGGACGCCCCGATCTTCGTCGACGGCGTCGCGACGGCGGCCACCCGTCCGATCGTGCAGACCGGCAGCTACGGCGAGTATCTCGGCCACGTGCGGTTCGAGCTCGACCCGGTGACGCTCGAGGTCGAGGCGGCGCATGCCGAGAACATCGCACGCGTCGGCGGCGACCCGGCCCCGTTCATCGCCGAGTTCCCCCGCGTCGCGGCGGTCGACGAGATCGTGCAGGACGCGCTCGAGGAGTCCGCGGTCATCGGCGAGCAGCCGATCGGCCAGATCACGGCCGACATCACGACGGCCTTCGTCGGCTCGACGCGCGACGACCGATCGAGCGAGTCGGCCCTCGGCAACCTGGTGGCGAACGCGCTCCGCGACACGCTCGCCGACCCGCTCAAGGGCGGCGCCGAGATCGGCGTGACGAACCCGGGCGGTCTGCGCTCCGAGCTGCTCTACGCGCGCTCGGGCAGCGAGACGGCGGATGGCATCGTCACCTACGCCGAGGCCAACGCGGTGCTGCCGTTCGCGAACAACCTCTCGACGGTCACGCTGACGGGCGCCCAGCTCGACCAGCTCCTCGAGCAGCAGTGGCAGCCCGACCTCGTCGGCGGCGGCCGTCCGGCGCGTCCGTACCTCGCCCTCGGCCTCTCGGACAACGTGACGTGGGTCGGCGACACCGCCGCGACCACGGCGCAGCCGGGCGACCACGTGAAGGCGATCTACATCGACGGCGTGCTCGTGCAGCCGAGCGACGAGATCCGCGTCGGCACGCTCTCCTTCCTCGCCGCCGGCGGCGACAACTTCACCGTCCTGACGCAGGGATCGAACCCCCTCGACGCCGGCATCGTGGACCGCGACGCGTGGGTGACCTACCTGCAGTCGCATCAGCCGCTCAGCCCGAGCTTCGCGCGCAGCCGCGCGCAGATCCCGGCGCTGCCGTCCGGCACGCTGACCCCGGATGTGAGCACGCTGTTCTTCCAGGCGCAGGGGCTCAACCTCACGAGCCTCGGCGCCCCGGCGAACACGTCGGCGACGCTCAAGGTCGACGGGGTCTCGGTCGGCGGCTCCTTCCCCGTGTCGAACGGCTCGGTGACGGTCTCCACGGTCGTCCCCTCGTCGGTCGGCTCGGGCCAGCTGACGGCGGAGCTGACGGTCCAGCCGTCCGGCACGGTCGTCCGCGTGCCGGTGACGGTGGACCCGATTCAGGACCTCACGGCAGGCGCGCCGGCGGTGACCGGCACGCTCCGGGTGGGCCAGCTGCTCACCGCGGACCCGGGCGCATGGTCGCCGGCGCCGGTGGCGTTCTCGTACCGGTGGTACACCGTGGGGACCGATCTTGTGACTCGCACGCTCGTGCAGCAGGGGGCCTCGGCGTCCTACACGCCGACGGCGGCCGACGCGGGCAAGTACGTCTACGTCGTCGTTGACGCATCGAAGCCGGGTTATCACTCGGCATCGGCGCAGTCGGGCTGGCGCGGATTCGTCGCCACGGCGGCGCTGACCGTGGGCGCCCCGGTCGTCTCGGGCGCGCTCAGAGTCGACGGGCAGTTGATCGCAGATGCGGGGGTCTGGGGCCCGGCGCCCGTCGACTTCAGCTACCGCTGGTACACGGTCGCGCAGGATCTCGTGACCCGCACCCTCGTGCAGGACAGCGCCTCGGCGGCGTATACGCTCACGGCCTCCGACGTCGGCAAGTACGTGTACGTCGTGGTCGTGGGATCGAAGGCCGGGTACTCGTCCGCTTCGGCGCAGTCCGCGTGGCGCGGTTATGTGGCCGCGGCGACGCTGACGGTCGGGACGCCGGTCGTCTCGGGTGCGCTGAAGGTCGGAACGCCCCTGACCGCGGACCCGGGCGCATGGTCTCCGGCGCCGGTGGCGTTCTCGTACCGGTGGTACACCGTGGGGCAGGATCTGGTGACGCGCACGCTGGTGCAGCAGGGGGCCTCGGCGTCCTACACGCCGACGGCGGCCGACGCGGGCAAGTACGTGTATGTCGTGGTCGATGCCACGAAGGACGGGTATGCGTCCACCGCGGCGCAGTCCCCGTGGCGCGGATACGTCCTGCCGTAGGCTTTCGCGCCGCAGCCCGCCCGCGCGAGAACGACGGAATGCCCCCCGAAGTGGGGTGGTGATGAATCGGCCAATGCCTGAAAGCGGGTTGTGAGGCGCGGGCTTTCCCTGCGAGTCTCGTACCAGACGCGTCGCCTCGATGTCGAGGGCGCGACGCGGAGGAGGGTTGCGCGCATCCCCCAGTCAGGCGCGCAGCGGGGAGTCATCCACCATGTCGTTGTTCATGCGCGCTCCGGGCGCGAAGGGTCTCAAGCGAGGAGTGGCCGGATCGACGGCCGTGGCGCTCGCGCTGCTCGGCCTCGTCGGGCTGCAGGCCACGGCGGCGCATGCGGATCCGCCTGCAGGCGGATACGTGGCCGCGCCGGTCGCCTTCACCGACCTCGCCCCCTACGAGCGGGACCGTACGACCCCGAGCGGCGGCTACGACGTCACCGAGTCGGCGCTCTCGCTCACGATCGAATCGGACCTCGCCAGCACGACTGGCGCGTTCTATCAGACCGAAGGGGTCGGCGCCCTGATCGACGGCGTCGACGGACTCTCCGCGTCGCTCTACGTCGACCCCGCCTGGGAATCGGTGACAAGCGTTCGCGCCGGGCTCTGGCTCGTCGTCGCGCCGGACGCCGAGGGCGACGACGCCTGGCCCATCATCGAGTTCACGAACATCGGCGGCGCCCCGCGGATCCGCACCTACGACACCTTCGTCACCGGCGAGTGGACGGACGTCACCGCCGTCGAGTACGGCCGGAGCTACCGGCTCGGCGCCGCGCGGAACGGTGCGGGCGGCATCGACTACCTCGTCGACGGCTCCGTCGTCGGCAGCCTCTCGAACGACGACTACCGTGACAACCAGCCGTACCGCGTCATCTTCAACGACTACAACCTCGGCGCCGCCGACGGCGGCAGCGACTACTCGGTCACATGGAGCGAACTCCAGGCACTCCAGATCCCCGTCGCGCCCCCGGTCTCGGTCGTGACGAGCGACCTCGGGACCTGGTTCCACGACGAGGACAACCAGAACGGCGGCGCGAGCATCACCGAGTCGGGCCTCAACGTCTGGATCAACGGCAGCGGTCCCGGCAAGACGGCGCTCTACCGTCTGCTCGACGAGGCGTTCCCGCTCGCCGACGGCGCGGACGGATCGATCGACTTCGCCTCGGCATCGAACCCGAGCATCGTCCCCGCGCTGCAGTACCGGATCGACACGGATGGCGACCCGGCGACCTGGGAGGGCTACCTCACCAACGAGCCGAGCTACTTCCCGGGCCACCCCGAGTACTGGCGCCAGTCGCGCGCGTGGGTGGCCGGCGGGTTCGCGCCGAACACGGGTCACACACTCGAGGAGTACGTCGCCTCCTCGCCCGGCGCCGTCGTCACCGCGGTGGGCTTCACGATCGGCACGATCTCGTCGGCGAACGACTCCACGATCTCCCGAATCACGGCGAATCACACCGAGTACACGTTCGCGCTCCCCGATCCGACGGTGGTGACGGTCTACCCGGCGCAGCTCTCGGCCACGAACGCGAGCGCGGGGCGCACCACGTGGAGGGGCGCGTTCCCGGCGGCCTACGCTTCGACGCTCCCGTCCGGCACGGGCTTCGCGCTCGACATCGAGGACAAGATCCTCGGGAGCTACTCGGTCGATGAGGACGGCCTGGAGCTGTCTGTCGTCGACGGACCGCTCGCGGCGCCGAGCCCCGCGGTCGACGCCTCCAAGACGCGCTTCCAGTACTACCTGGGCTCCGGCGGATTCCCGACGATCGACGCGCTCGACACCGTGACCGTCTCCGACGTCTTCCAGTACGAGCTTTCGTGGACGCAGACGCACCGTTCGGGCATCTCGGCCTACGGCCCGACGCTCCAGATCCAGGTGCAGAAGCAGGTTTCGCCGGGCAACTGGCAGCGCGAATGGCTCACGAGCGTGTGGCCTGAGGGGTCGGGGGAGTTCGACCTCGGCGCGGGCAAGTGGTTCGCGAGCACCGCGATCGGCGGGAACAACGCGAACTCCGGTCCGGGCGTGGATGTCGCGGCCCTGCTCGGCGCCTACGGCGACTGGCAGGTGGTGTCCTTCGGCCCGAACCTCGGCCGGGACAACACCTACGCCTGGGCCGTGCAGGATCTCTCGATCCTCGGCACCGAGTTCCACTTCGCACCGGGCCTCACGCCGGCGACGGGGACTTCGACCGAGATCGTGTTCTCACCGGAGTACGGCTACAACCCGCTCGCGGCCGGTGCGCCGGCGGGGCAGAACGGCTGGGTCGGCACCGGCGGTCGTCTCGATGACTGGGGCATCGTCCCCGCGGCGAACGCGCTGCGACTGTCGAACGGTCTGAACACGCCCGGCATCAGCTGGCGCCTGGAGTCGCCGGAGATCGAGCCGGCCGGCGCCCCCGGGAGCGGCGCGGGCTACAACACGTTCTCCTCGAGCTTCACGCTCGCCTCGGAGACCGGCGGCTGGCAGCCCGGGCTGAACGCGCAGGTCGCGATCGACAAGAACGGCTCCCGCTTCGGCGGCTATCTCAACCTGCGCCACACGGATGCAGGGCAGCTGGAGCTCGCGCTGCTGTACCCATACGACGGGCTGGATCTCGAGCAGTGGCGGTCGCCGTCGGTGCCCCTGGACCCGGCGCAGTCCTACGAGATCGGCTTCAGCGTCCAGTTCCGGGACGACGCGCCCGACATCGTGACGCTCACCGTCGACGGCGAGGTCGCGCTCGTCGGCGGCTCGTGGAAGCTCGAGCTCGGTACTTGGACCGATGACCCGACGGTCAACGGCCTGCTGTTCAAGGCCGGCAACAGCGGCGCCGGCGAGAGCGGCGTCGGGTACGACACCGTCGCCATCACCGACGAGCAGAAGGCCGCGCTGGTCGGTCATGGCTTCCTGTTCTCCGACATCGCCTACTCGGTGTCGAACACCGAGGTGCAGGTCGCGCCGTCGATCGGGCTGGCGTCGATCGAAGCGGGTCATGTCGGCGATGGCTACGACGTCGACTTGCAGGTGACCGGATCGCCGGTGCCGACGGTCGCGCTCGTCGCCGGCCACCTGCCCACGGGTCTGTCGCTCCTGGGCGATCGACTGGTCGGCACGGCCGAGGCCGCAGGCACGTTCTCCTTCACGATCGAGGCGACGAATTCGGCGGGCGCTGTGGAGCGGTCGTACTCGCTGAGGATCGCGCTTCCGGACCTGACGGCGGGAACGCCCTCCGTCTCGGGACCGCTCCAGGTCGGCGAGGTGTTGACGGCGGATGCGGGCGCGTGGGCGCCGGCCCCGGTGGAGCTGTCGTACCGCTGGTACACGGTCGCCGCTGACCTGGCGACACGCACGCTGGTGCAGGAGGGCCCGTCGGCGTCGTACACGCTGACGGCGGCAGACGCGGGCAAATACGTGTACATCGTGGTCGACGGGTCGAAGGCAGGATACGTGCCGGCGTCGACGCAGTCTGCATGGCGCGGGTTCGTGGGCCTGGCGGCACTGACGCCCGGCACGCCGGTGGTCACCGGTCCGCTGAAGGTCGGCGAGCAGCTGACCGCGGATGCGGGCGACTGGTCGCCGGTACCGGTGGAGCTGTCGTACCGCTGGTACACGGTCGCGCCTGATCTGGTGACCCGCACGCTGGTGCAGGAGGGCCTGTCTGCGTCGTACACGCCGGTCGCGGCGGATGCGGGCAAGTACGTCTACGTCGCGGTGGTCGGCTCGAAGGCCGGCTACACGACGGGCGCGGTACAGTCGGCATGGCGGGGGCTGGTGGCTCCGGCGACGCTGACAGTCGGCACGTCGACAATCAGCGGCGCACTGAAGGTCGGCTCGCTGCTGACGGCCGACCCCGGTACGTGGGGTCCGGCGCAGGTGGATCTTGAGTACCGCTGGTACACGGTCGGCGCCGACCTCGGGAGCACTGCTCTCGTCCAGGAGGGTGCCTCGGACTCCTACAGTCCGACCGCCGCGGACGTCGGCAAGTACGTCTACGTCGTGGTGATTGGCTCGAAGGCCGGCTACACGACGGTCGCCACGCAATCGGCATGGCGCGGTTTCGTCTCCGAAGGCACGATCACCGCCGGAACTCCGATCGTGACCGGCACGCTGAAGGTCGGTTCGGTGCTGACGGCGAATGCAGGCTCGTGGGGGCCGGCGCCCGTGGCGCTCTCGTACCGCTGGTACACGGTCTCCCCTGATCTCGCGACGCGAACCCTCGTGCAGGATGGCGCGTCGGCGACTTACACGCCGGCAGCAGTGGATGCCGGCAAGTACGTGTACATGGTCGTGATCGCCACGAAGGACGGCTATACGAGCACCGCTGCGCAGTCGGCCTGGCGTGGGTACGTGCTGCCCTAGGAGGAGAACCTCTCCGCGATCGCCGAATCGATCCGTCAGGATGGAGTCATGAGCGGTTCGCGCATGAGACGCAGCTGGATCGGGGATATCGTCTCCAGCTGGTACGGGCGCCTGCCGATGCGAAATCGTCTGCTCCGGATCGCCACTCGCTCGGAGGGTGGTGAGATGTTCTCGCTCTCATTGCGACGTGTCCTCCACGAGCACTTCGGGGTCTCGGTGGCCGACTATGCCTATGGCTCGCTGCTTGAGCCAGGCCGCGCAGATCGGTTCACGTCCATCGGGCCGTACGCCTCGATCGGCCCGAATGTCCGGAGGATTGGTGCGGCGCATCCCGTCTCGGCTGTGAGCATGCATCCGTTCTGGTACCGGTCGGAGTTCGGCTACGTGGGGCCGGGGCACGACGTCGAGCGGACGCCATGCGAAATCGGCGCCGACGCCTGGATCGGTGCGAACGTCACGATCCTTCCCGGTTGCCGCCGCATCGGCGTCGGTGCAGTGATCGGTGCCGGCGCGGTCGTCACCAAGGATGTGGAAGATTTCGAGATGGTGGTGGGCGTGCCAGCGAAGCGCATCGGAATACGGTTTGCTCAGTCGGCCCAGGAACAGATCCTGGCCAGTCGGTATTGGGAGCTCGATCCTGCGGCGGCGGCCCTCCGACTGCGAGAGCTCGAATCGCCGATCTCAGACGCCGTGCCGGAGGCGCGCGACTAGCGTTCGGCCGTCGGCGAGTCGCGGGATCAGGTCGACGAGACGAACCTTCAGGCCCAGGACCATCCCGATCGCGGCCGCGGCGAATCCCACGGTCGACGCGATCGCGGCCCCATCCGCGCCAAGGAACGGGCCCAGCGACAGGAGGCCGACGAGGCCGACTGCGAGACCGATCATCTGAGCGAGGGTCATCCTCCATCCGAAGCCGATGGCCGCAAGCGCGAGCGATGCGACGTAGCCACCGACTCCGAGCGCGCTGCCGATGAGGTAAAGCAACGTCGGCAAGGTCGAGTCCGTGAATTCAGCCCCGAACACGAATGGGACGCCCCACGGTGCCAGCAGCGCGATGAGACCGGCGGCCAGGACGCCCGCGAGCAGGGACACGCGGATCGCGAGTGCGACCTCGTGGCGGCGTGCCTCGCCCTCGGTAGTGGCGATCGAACGGAAGAAGGTGCCGCCGAGCGACTGCCCCACCGCTGCAGGCAGGCCTCCGATGGTGACGGCGACTGAGTACAGCCCGGCCTGGTAGGCGCCGAGAATCGGCAAGGCGATGACCTGATCGAGCCGGTTCGTCACCGCATCTGCGACGGCGTTGCCCCAGTACTTCAAGGATGTCCTGAGCATCTCGAACCGCGCTCGTCGCTTGCCCCTGAACCCGACGCGTACGAGGAGCGTGCTGACGACCGAGTTCGCGATCTGCCCGCTCGTGCTGGCGATCAGCGCCGAGCCGACGGTCAGCTGGCCTACGGCGAAGAGGACCGTGACGACAAACAGGGTGAAGAGCGGTGGCAGTACCTGGAGGATCGCGACGGAGCCGTAGGACCCGCGGCCGATCAGCACCCCGGTGTCGATCATCCACCAGAGGGAGGCGGGCGCGAGGGCGATGCAGACCGCCGCCGTCACGAGGAGCGACTGATCCTGGTTGTGCAGCAATGCGACGGCGATCGCGATCCCCGCGGCGGTCGATGGCACGAAGGCCATCCAGAGCAGGTCCCGGGCGGCGCGCAGCTCGGGGCCGATGATGCCGACGCTCGCCTTGCGGCGCACCTCCACCGGCAGGCCGAGGCCGAGGACAATTGGGAGGATGAACGCGGCCGCGAGCACGGCGGCCAGCACGCCGCGCCCGTCCGGGCCGAGTGCGCGGGCGACGAGCGGCGCGCTGACGAACCCGAGCGCGACGGCCGCGAGGCGGCTGAGGATCAGGACGCCGGGTGCGTTCCAGCGATTGCGCGCTGCCCGGGGTGCGCTCACAGTGACGCCTCCCGGCCGGTGCGCCCGCGGAGGCCGGCGACGAGACCCCGGACCGAGGCCCGGAAACGCCTCCAGCGCGGACGGGGCTCGCGGAGGAAGGACCGGAGCAGCAGGCGGGCGGTCTCCGCGGCGGCCGGGCCGAGCAGGATGCCCGGCCTCCGGCGATGGCGGGCGAGGACGATGGCCCGATTGCGCTGCGAGTAGAAGTAGAACGCCGGGCTGCGGCCCTCGCCTTCGCGCCGTGTCGAGGCGCCCTCGGCATGCCAGACGACGGCCTCCGGAGCCACGGCGAGCCGGAGCCCCTCCGCCGTCGCGCGCAGGCTCAGCTCGACATCCTCCCAGTACAGGAAGAGGGACTCGTCGAAGCCGCCGAGCCGCCGCCACGTCGCCGTCGAGAGCATCGGGGCGGCTCCGGTGACGAACGAGCACACGATGAGCCCCCTCGGAGCGGCGGAGATCGGCTCGCCGTACTGACGGTGGGACACGACGCCGCGGCGCAGGTCCACGTCGCCCCCGGCGTACCAGATGGTCCGCGCATCGCTCGGGCCGGTCGTCAGCAGGGGCGAGATCAGATCGGCTCCTCCGCCTCGGATCGCCGCCGAGAGCGCGTCCGCCGCGCCCGGTGCCGCGATGGTGTCGGGGTTCACGATCCACAGCAGGTCGTCATCCGCCGGAGCCAGCAGTCGCACGGCCGCGTTCACCCCGCCGCCGAAGCCGGCGTTCTCCGCTGAATACTCGAAGCGCACGCCCGGGAATCCGCGCTCGAGCGTGCGGATCGCCGCGACCTCGTCCGCCGGCGAGCCGTTCTCGAGGACCAGGATCGAGTCGGTCTGCGCCGAGAGCGCCGCGAGGCAGGCCGCGAGCGTGCCCGAGGAGCGATGGGCGACGATGACCGCGTGGATGGTCATGCCCCTCGCCGCCTCGATCGCAGCGCGCGGCGCACCGTGCCGAGCGCACCTCGGGCGTTCCGCAGCGGATGCAGGAGGGCGATGCCGAGCAGGCCGAAGCCGGGGTAGCGGGGGACCCGCGCTCCGGTCAGGCGCGCGCCGAGGAGACGTCCGAAGAGGGTCGTCCGGCGCTCGCGCTGCAGCGGCTGGATCGCGATGATCTCGGCGAGCGTCACGGGCTCGGCCTCCAGGACGCCCTCCGCGATGGCGCGCTCGACCAGCTCGAGACCGCGCTGCGTGCGCGCGATGAGCGCGCTCACGCCGGGGCGATCGTCGAAGACGGGGTAGCCGCTCGCGTCGCTCTCCCACAGATCGGACGCGACCACGTCGGCGAGCTCACCGACGCCGTCGACGCAGATCTTGCATCGCCACTGCGTCGTCGGGCCCAGCCACCTGCCCCAGGAATCGTCGTAGCTCGCCTCGCCGATGCGGCCGTCCGCGTCCTCGACTCGGAACGTGCCGGGCCAACCGCCGCCGCGGTAGCGGAGCGAGCGCACGCGGGCCGGGTCGGCGCCGAGATGCTCGATGAGCGAATCGGTCGCCTGCTGGCTGGGGACGCCTGCACAGAAGAACGACAGGATGAGCGGCGCGTCCGCACCGGTCGCGCGTCGCAGCGCCGAGGCCTCGCAGGGCTTGCCGATGAACACGGGGGCGGTGAGCGCCTCCGGGTGCGCGAGATTCCCGACCGGGGCGTAGCGGGACCCGGCCGAGCGCATCGCCTCCTCGCGTGTCGTGAGACGGATCGGCACGGTCCTCGATGTGGGCGGTGCCGCGGCGGCCGAGATCGCGGGGGCGCCCCCGTCGATGAGCAGCGCGGCGAGTGCGGTCAGCACGCCGCCGCTGCTCCCGGCCGCACGGATCGCCTCGTCCGTCGCCCACGCCCGCCAGGCGCCGAACGCGCTGCCCACGAGGGAGTGGTGCAGCGGTCCGCGGACGTCGGCCGCCGCGACGATCTCGCCGGGACAGGAGGCGCGGAATCGCGTGGCATCGGCGAGCTGCCGATCCTCGGCCGGGGCGGGTGCGTCGCCGACGACCGGACGGTTGTATCCCGCGGCGTCGATCACCATCCGGATGCGGGGATCCAGCTGCGCGCAGAGCCCGCAGCCCGAGCAGCGCCCGCTCGACACGACCTGCTCGATGCCTTCGGCGAGGAGATCAGTCACCGATGACCCGTCGGATCGCGGTACGCGCGGCGTCGAGCCGCGATTCGGCGATGGCGCGCACTCCGCCGACCTCGTCACGAAGCACCGCGTCGCGGGACCAGGCGACGATGGCCGGCACGTCGATCGAC
>JAGIAK010000062.1:0-6355 GCA_017744855.1 Microbacterium sp. | reverse complement strand
TCGATCGACTCGGCTCGCAGGTCGACACGACGCGACCAGTCGAGATCCTGCATGAGCGGCGCGAACTTGTCGGAGTACTCGAGCGCGATCGCCGGGATGCCCTGCGAGAGCGCGTTCAGGCAGGCGTGCATCCGGGAAGCGATCACGAGCTCGGCCGACGCGATCATCGCGCGCGCCTCCTCGAGCGACTGAGGCTCGAGCGTCTCCGTCACCGCCGGGTGATCGGCGAGTTCCCGCAGAGGCCCGCCGTCGTTGTCGGGATCGCTCGACGCGATGACGTGGGCGAGGAGCGCGACACGACGCCCGTCCGCGTGAAGGGCGTCGAGCAGCTCGCCGACCACGGATCGGTAGCGCGTCGAGTCGACGTGGGTGTTCTCCGCCCAGAGGAGTCCTGACACGTTGAGGAGGACGTCGCGGGTTCTCGGCACCCGCTCGACCGGCAAGGTGAAGACGACATCCGTGGCGCCGACCACCGGCATGTCGAGCACCGCGGCCGCGGCCTTCGTGCTGCGCGGATCGCGGCCCAGGAACAGGCGCGAGCGACGGCTCGTCCGCTTCGTCATCAGCAGTGCCAGCCGTGACCGGAAGGGGCCGAACGTCTGCGGCGCGAACACATGGGGGCGCTGCCGCGCTGCGTACGATCCCACGAGCGACATGTGCAGATGGCGCCGCAGCCCGTAGATGTCCGTGAAGCTGTCGCCCGATCGTGAGTCGACCACGAGGTCGTACTCCGCGAGGTGGCGTCGGATCGGTCCTGCGGCGAGCGCTTCCTTCAGGATGGTCCGGGTGGTCAGGGTGACCGGGGCACCCGGCGTCTCGTAGTTCCAGAATGCGATGTCGGCGTCGGGTGCGATCGATGCGACGAGCGCGGCGCAGCCCTCGGCGAGCGCCCGGACCCCTAGGTTCGTCGAGAACCGGTCCGCCCACAGGACGAGCACCTTCATCGCAATCCTTCCCCGGGGTCCCGCACCGAGCCTACGGCCCATCGCCGGGCCCGATTCGCGGGCTCGCGACGCCTACCATCGAAGCATGCGGCCATCGACAGGGGACCTCGATGTCCTCGTCGTATGCCCGACGCCGACCGGTGGTCACATGGAACAGGCCGCGGAGCTCGCGCTCGCAGCGGCTGCTCTCGGGAAGCGGGTCGGCATCGCGACGCGGCCCGGGGCGATCGACGATCTGCCCGCTGCGGTCCCCGCCGTCGTTGAAGTTCTCGAGGTCCTCCCGCCGCTGCCCCCCCGCGGCGGCGCGCTCGGCTATGCGGGGCCGCTGATCCGTGAGCACGGCCGCCTCCGCCGGCTCAGCCGACGGCTTGCCCCCGGTGCCGTGGTGGCAGTCGAGGAGCCGCGCTACCCGTTCGCTCGCGCGATCGTCCGCGGCGGACGCCGCGACGTGCGGGTCGTCGGACTCCTTCACAACGCCATCGACCATGCCGCCGGCAGCCGGCGCTCCGTCGACCGCGTGCGCCAGGCCATCGCGGCGCGATTCGCCCGGAGCGCCGACTCCGTCGTCGTGCACGGGGAGCGCCAGGCCGAGGTCGTCCGTGCCGCCGGGATCGAGTCCGTCCGAGTGCTGCGGCTGCCGACATTCGGCAGGCTGCATGTGCAGGATCAGGCGGCCATCCCATCCCATGCCGCCTGTCTCGGTGAGCTCCGGCCGAACAAGGGGATCGAGATCGCGATAGCCGCAGCCCGAGCCGGCGGCGCCGAACTGGTCGTCGCCGGGGCGCCCATCGACGACGGCTATCTCGCCGAGCTCCAGGCGCTCGCGGCCGCGGCGCCGAGCGTCACACTGATCCCGGGCTTCATGTCGGGCGGGGAGCTCGACGCCCGCACGCGCGGCGCCGGGATGGTGGTGCTCCCGTATGCGTCGTTCGCGGCGCAGAGCGCGATCCTCGGCCGGGCGATGCACGCGGGGACATTCGTGGTCTGCTCCGACCTCCCGTCGTTGCGGGAGCAGCTCGGGGCGTACTCGCGCGTGGCGTTCTTCCCGCCCGGCGACGTCGCGGCGCTGGCCGCGCTGCTGACCGTGTCGCGCGAGCCGCCGACCGCCGGCGATGCGGACGGGGGTGACGCGCATGACTATGCCGACTGGGCTCGCTACGCCGACGCCGTCGTCAACGGGCGCTGACAGCTCGACGACCGCCCGGGTCTGGCGGATCGGGGCCTGGCTCCTCGTCCTCACGACCTTCTTCCCCTATGCGGCCATCCCGATCGGGGCGAACACGTCGGTGCCCGTCGCGAGCCTGTTGAGCGTGCTGCTCGCTGTGCCGGTCCTGCGGGATCTGCGGACGCTCGGCTTCGTCGCCGCGTTCCTCTTCGCGCCGGCGCTGGCGGCGTTCGTCGCCCTGGTCGGGGGCGGACCCGAGCCCAACGTGCCCGGTGTCGTCACCGGCATTCTGCATGCCCTGCCCATCGCCGGGTTCGCCGGCGTCGTGCTGAAGGACCCCGCAGCTCTTATCGCACCGCTGCGTCTCGGGATCGTCGCCTCGGCGGCGTACGTGCTCATCCAGAAGTTCGTGTTCCTCGACAACGGGATCCTGCCCTTCGCGGAGCTGTACACGCTGCCCGGATTCACCTCGCTCGAGGATCGTGTCACCGAGATCACGCTGTACGAGCGGCGACCGTTCGGCTTCTTCCCCGAGCCGTCCGTCATGGCGAGCACGCTGGCGCTCAGCGCAGCCGCGCTCGTGCTGCTCGTCGTGCTCCGCTCGCGCCGGCTCGCCGTCGTCGACTATGCCGCCGTGGCATTGTCGGCCGTAGCGGTCTATCTCAGCGCCTCGGCGAGCGCGGTCGTCACGATCGCCGTCCTCGTGTTCCTCGCCATCTGGCCTCAGGTCCGGGGCACGGCTCGGCTCTCGCTCATCGTGCTCGCTGTCGTCATCGGCGGCGCCGTCGGGACCTCGATCATCGAAGCGCGGAACGCGAGCTTCAACTGGTCGTGGTCGGATCGCTGGGCGTCGATCGCTGCCGCGTTCCGCTTCCAGTTCCAGGACCTCGGCACGGTCCTGTTCGGCGTCGGCAAAGGTAATATGACGCAGATCTACCAGGACGGCCGGGTCTCCATGAGCGACCTCGAGTACTACCACGCCCCCGGCGACATTCAGTCGGTGCTCGGCCGCATGATCGTGGAGAACGGCATCCTCCTCGGCGGTGCGATGCTCATCGGGCTCTGCATCGTGATCGTCGCCGCCTTGCGACCCATCATCGGAACGTTCGGCGCCGTCGTCGCACTCGCCGGATGGATCGTCGTGGCCGGGCTCACGACGACCTATGAGGCCGCATCGTGGCTGTGGGCGTTCCCTGGCATAATGCTCGGATTGCTGGCGCGTCGAAAGCTCGTGCCCGAGGCGTCCGCATGATGCGCGTCACCCACGTCGTCAACGATCTGAACACAGGCGGAGCGCAGACCCTCATCGAGGCGCTCGCGGCGGCGAGCCGTCCTGATATCGCGACCAGCGTCGTCGTGCTCTCCGGCGAAGGTGTGCTGTCGTCGCGCATCCGTGCCGTCGCCGCCGACGTCATCCACCTCGGGTTCGAACGCTCATCGAACCGGCTCGACCGGCTCGCACGCGAGGTCCGTGCCGCCGTCCTCGCAACCACGCCCGACGTCGTCCATGCGCATCTGCTGCAGTCCGACCTCGCGGTCCTCCTCGCACGACTCCCGAGGCGCGTGGCACGCGTCTCGACCGTGCACACGACCGGGCTCACGGCGAGCGATCCGCTGCGTTCGCGGGCCTTCCAATACGTCGCCGGGGTCGGCGGGAGATCGTTCGATGCCGTTGTCGCCTGCAGTCCACAGGCGCGGGAGCACATGCTTCGGACGGGATACTCGGCAAGGAACGCGCATGTCATCGTGAACGGCATCGCGATCGGCTCGACGCCCGGCTCGACGCCGCGTCGCGGCACGCTGCTCTCCCTCTCCCGCTGGCACCCGATGAAAGATCACGCCTCGCTCTTCGCGGCGTTCGCGATCGCGAGATCGGTTCTGCCGGAGCTGCGGCTCGTCTGCGCGGGGTCCGGGGTGGATGAGCGGAACGAACCGCTCGGCCGGCTCATCGCTGAGCATGGCGTCGGTGATGCCGTGACATTGCTCGGGCCCATCACCGACGTCCCCGGCCTGCTTGCGGAGGCCGACGCGCTCGTCATCTCCAGCGCGTACGGGGAGGCCATGCCGATGGCCGGGCTCGAGGCGCTCGCAGCCGGCGCGCCGGTGATCACGACCGACGTCGGGAATTCGGCGGCGCTCGCCGCCGACCCTGCCTTCGTCGTCCACCCCTCCGATCCCGGTGGGCTCGCGGACGCGATCCTTCGGCTCGAGACCCTCCCCGACGACGAGTACCTGACGCTGCGGGCTCGTTCGCGGACGATCGTCGAGGCGTCGTTCTCGATCGACGCCTGCGCGGCCTCGTACCGGGCGCTCTATGAGTCGGCGCTCGTGCGCCGCCGAGCATGAGGCCGCGCACCGAGGCCGGCCCGGTTCAGCGACGAGCGACTGCCCGGTAGATCGCCGCGGTCTCGGCGCCCAGGCGGATGTCGGAGAGTCGCCCCGACGACTCCGATGCGTGCTCGCGCATCCTCGCCCGAAGGCCCGCATCGATGACAAGCGCCCGGGTGCGCTCGATGAGCGCCTCGTCGTCGGAGCAGAGGTAGCCGGTGAGGCCGTCGATCACGATGTCGCGATTCCCGACCACGTCGGATGCCACCGCGGGGATGCCCATCGCCTGCGCCTGGGCGAGACTGAGGGGGAACCCCTCCCAGAGCGAGGGGAATAGTAGGAGATCGAGTTCGCGGATGGCCTCGTCGAGCTCTGCTGGACCGAGCCAGCCCGTCACCTCGATGTCGGAGAGCCACCGGGCCTCATCGGCGGGATCGCCGCCGCCGATCCAGACGAAGTCTGCCTCGGGCACCGCGGTGGCGACCGCACGGAATCGCCATGGCGCCTTCTGATAGGCGACTCGGCCGACCATGCCGACGCGCGGGCGTGCGCGTTCCGTCGGTGTCGAGGACCGGTAGCCGGCGATGGCCTCGGCGGACAGCCCGGTGTGGATGACGCCGGCCGGCTCGACGCCGAGCGACTCGCGCGCGGCGTCGGCCTCGGATTCCCACGTCGTGATCAGGCCGGCTCCGCGACGCGCGAGGCGGCGCTCCACGACGCGGTAGGCCGTGCGCATCGCGAGGGAGCGATCGAGCATCAGAAAGGCGAAGCCGTGAGGGGAGTAGAACACGCGCGGCGCGTCCCGGCGGCTCCAGGCGAGCCGTCCGAGCGCCCCGGCGAACGAGGAATGGAGGTGGACGATGTCGGCGCCGTCCTCGCGCAGCAGGCGCCGGATCGCGCAGTACATGCGCCGCATGCCGCCGAAGGCGGGCCTCGTGCGGTCGAACTCCCGGAGCTGCACGCGGGGGTCCAGCCCGATCCTGGCCGGGTCGACCGGGGCCTGGGGTCGACGCATGAACCAGATCTCGACCTCGTCGCCTGCCGCCGTCTGCTGATTCGCAAGGGCAGTGATCACGCCGACGACCCCGCCGCCGAACGCCTCGGTCACGTGGACGACCCTCACGGGGGGATGCTAGCCGACGCCGTGCCGCTCCGGCCCCCGATAGCCTCGTCGTATGACCTGGCTCGTCACCGGTGGTGCCGGCTACATCGGCGCGCACGTGGTGCGGGCGCTGCATGCCGCGGGCCTCGGGGCGGTCGTGCTCGACGACCTGTCGACGGGGCGGGCCGAGTTCGTGCCCGCCGACGTGCCGCTGGTCGAGGGGAGCGTGCTCGACGGCCCCGTCGTGGCCGGCGCGCTCGTCGGTCATGCCGTCACCGGAGTCATCCACCTGGCCGGCTACAAGTACGCCGGGGTATCCATTCAGCGACCCGTCCACACGTACGAGCAGAACGTGACGGGGACGGTCGTGCTGCTCCGTGAGATGGCCGCGGCCGGCATCCGCGACATCGTGTTCTCCTCATCCGCCGCCGTGTACGGCACGCCCACGACCGAACTCGTGACCGAGGCCACCCCTGTGGCGCCGGAGAGCCCGTACGGCAGATCGAAGCTGGTGGGGGAGTGGCTCGTCGAGGACGAGGCTCGAGCTCGTGGGCTGCGCGGCGTGAGCCTGCGGTATTTCAACGTCGTCGGGTCCGGTGACCCCGCAGTGTGGGACACGAGTCCGCACAATCTGTTCCCGCTGGTTCTGGAGGATCTCGCCAAGGGACGCATTCCGCGGATCAACGGGGCGGACTATCCGACCCCTGACGGCACCTGCGTCCGCGACTACGTGCACGTCGCCGACGTCGCGGCGGCGCACGTCGCGGCGGCCTTGGCGCTTGGCCGTGGCGATGCGCTGCTGCCGGTGTACAACCT
>JAGIAK010000061.1 GCA_017744855.1 Microbacterium sp. | reverse complement strand
CGCGCTGACCGCCTGAGTCCGCACGATCCCCCACGCCCCGCACGACCGAGCATCGAGGAGCACCATGACCGAACCCACCATCCTGCACGCCGTCTTCACCGCACGCCCCGGGCTCGGCGACCGCGTCGCGGGCCTCCTCGCCGACTTCGCCGCCGTCGTGCGCGCCGAGGAGGGCAACGTCGTCTTCGACGCGTCGCGCCTCGTCGAAGACCCCGACCGCTTCTTCGTGTACGAGGTCTACCGCGACGCCGCGGCCTTCCAGGCCCACCTCGCCTCGCCCGCCGGCGTACCGTTCAACGCGGCGCTGCAGGAGCTCATCGTCGAGCCCTCGTCGCAGCTCACCTTCCTCCGCCGCATCTGAGCCTCGCCCGCGAGCGCCGCGCGACGGCATCCGCGAACCGCCCCGCACACGACGAAGGCCCCTCACCATCCGGTGAGGGGCCTTCGTCGTGACGTCAGATCACTGGTACAGGACCGCGGCGATCTTCTTGTCCTCGATGTTGGTCTTGTCGTACCAGTACGAACCGGTGTCGTAGAACTTCTCGACCGACTTGCCCTTGGCGGCGTCGTATGCGGCCTGCACGACCTGCGCGCCGATGCCGATCGGGTCCTGCGTGATCGCGCCGGCCATGGTGCCGTCCTTGATCGCGTTGATCTGGGCTGCACCGGAGTCGAAACCGACGATGGTGATCTTGCCCTTCTCGAGGCCGAGCTCGTTCACGGCGTTCACGACGCCGATCGCGGAGCCCTCGTTGGTGCCGTAGATGCCCTTGAGGTCGGGGTGGGCGGCGATCATGGCCTTGGCGATGTCGGCCGACTTCAGGTGGTCGCCGTCGCCGTACTGGATGTCGACGATCTTGATGTCGGGGTAGTCCGCCTTGATCTTGTCGACGAAGCCGTCGCGACGCTCGACACCCGTCGAGTTGATCTGGGAGTGGCCGACGATCGCGACCTCGCCCTTGCCGCCGATCAGGTCGGCCATGTGCTCGGCGGCCAGCGCGCCGGCGACCTTGCTGTCGGTCGCGGACAGGCTCAGGCCCACGTCGCCGTCGCAGGGGGCGTCGAAGTAGACCACGGGGATCTTCTTCGCCTTGGCCTGCTCGAGCGGGGCGACGCACGCCTCGGGGTCGAGGGCCGCGTACGCGATGGCGTCGGGGTTCTTGTCGATCGCGGCGGTGAGCATGTCGAGCTGCTGGCCGATCTCGGTCTCAGCGGCGGGGCCCTCGAACGTGATCTTCACGCCGAGCTCCTGCGCCTTCTCCTCGGCGCCCTTCTTGACGGCCTGCCAGAACTGGTGCTGGAAGCCCTTCGACACCATCGCGATGTACATCTGGCCGTCGTTGGACCCGCCACCGCTGCCGCTGCCCTCCTCGACGACGTCTCCGCCGCCGGCGCAGCCGGCGAACACGAGGGCCGACACGGCCACGAGTGCCGCGAACGCGGTCTTCTTTCCGAACTTCATGAGAACTCCATTGATCTGTGTGTCCCGGCCCCGCAGCCGGTCGTGGACATTCGGGTTGGTGCCTGTGCGGACGGACCGCGGGTTCGGCCGGAGCCGATCGGTGCGGCGGCGGGCACGGGTGTCGCCGCCGCTCCGAAGTGTCAGTTGCGCTGTCTGTTGCGCAGCGAGTCGAAGAACACGGCGAGCAGCACCACGACGCCGATGACGATGTTCTGCCACTCGGTCTGGATCGACATGATGCGCAGACCGTTCACGAGCACGCTCATGATGAGCGCGCCGATCACGGTGCCGAGGATGGAGCCGCGGCCGCCGAGCAGCGAGGTGCCGCCGATGATCACGGCCGCGATGGCCTGCAGCTCGTAACCGGTGCCGATCTGCGGCTGCGCCGAGTCGAGACGCGAGGCGATGATGACGCCGGCGACGCCGGTGAAGGCCCCGGCGAACATGTAGATGAAGATCGTCCAGCGACGCGTGTTCACACCCGAGAGGCGGGTGGCCTCCTCGTTCGAACCGATCGCGAAGGTGTAGCGGCCGAGCAGCGTCTTGGACAGCACGATGTAGCCGATCACGGCGAGCAGCGCGGTGATGAGCACGGCGTTCGGGATGCCGGGGATGATGACGCCGAGGGCGATCTTCTTGAAGTCGGGGGCCGACGTCGAGAAGTAGATCGGCGCGACGCCCGAGATGACCAGGGCGAGACCGCCGGCGATCATCATCATCGCCAGGGTGGCGATGAACGGGGGCAGGCGCAGGAACGTGATGTTCACGCCGTTGACCAGGCCCATGAGCACACCGGTCAGGATGCCGCCGATGACGCCCACCCATACCGGGAGGCCCATGTTCGTCACGAACACACCCGTCATCACGGCGCACAGCGCCATGCCGGTGCCGATCGAGAGGTCGATGCCTCCGGTGATGATGACGAAGGTGGTGCCGAGGGCGAGGATGCCGATGACGGCGGTCGACAGTAGCACCGAGGCGATGTTGCTGAAGGTGAGGAAGCTGGGGCTGGCGATCGCGAAGAACACCACCAGCACGACGAGCGTGCCGAAGGCGAGCGACTGCTGCAGCTGACGCTTCAGTGCGCCGGCGATGTCGCGCTTGTCGGTGTTCTCGGTGACGGCCTGCTGGATGACGGTGGTGGTGGAGCCGTGCTCCTGAGGCGTGCTCATCAGTCTTCCTCCCCGTGGGCTGCGAGTTGCATGATCTTCTCCTGGCTGGCGTCCTCGTTGCGGAGCGTGCCGGTGATCCGGCCGTTCGCGAACACCGCGATGCGGTTCGCGACCCGGAGGATCTCGGGGAGCTCAGACGAGATGACGATGATGGACTTGCCCTGGTCAGCGAGCTGCTGCATCAGGCGGTAGATCTCCTCCTTGGCCCCGACGTCGATGCCGCGGGTGGGCTCGTCGAAGATGAGGATGTCGCAGTCGCGCATCAGCCACCGGGCGATGACGACCTTCTGCTGGTTGCCTCCGGAGAGCAGCTTCACGACCTGGTTGACCGAGGGGGTCTTCACGCGCAGCTGCTGCACGTACTCCTTGGTGCGGTTCTTGGCCTTGCCGTCGCCCATCCAGCCGATCGCGTTCGCGTACGAACCGAGGGAGGCGAGCACGGTGTTGAACGTGACGTCCTGCTCGAGCATCAGCCCGAGGAGCTTGCGGTCCTCCGAGAGGTACCCGACGCCGTGCTTGACGGCATCCGCCGGCTGCCCGATGCGCACCGGGTGGCCCCCGATGGCGATCGACCCGCCGTCGCGGCTGTCGGCGCCGATCACGGCGCGCGCGGTCTCCGTGCGTCCGGCGCCCATGAGTCCGGCGAACCCGAGGATCTCACCCCGGTGCAGCTGGAAACTCACGTCCTTGAGCAGGCTCTTGGTCGACAGGCCCTGCACGTCGAGCACCACCGGATCGTTCAGGTGGTCGCGGGCCGCTGGACGGGTGCCCTCGTCGATCGGCCGCCCGACCATCATCTCGATGATCTTCGGGATGCTGACCTCGGACTTCTCGAGTGATCCGATGTATGCGCCGTCGCGGAGCACGGTGACCCGGTCGGCGAGACGCCGCAGCTCGTCCATGCGGTGGGAGATGTAGACGATGCCGGTGCCGCGCGCCTTCAGCTGCTCGATGAGCACGAACAGCGTCTCCACCTCGCTGTCGGTGAGCGCAGAGGTGGGCTCGTCCATGATGAGCACGCGGGCGTTGAACGACAGCGCCTTGGCGATCTCGACCATCTGCTGCTCGGCCACCGTCAGCTCGCCGACGCGGGCACGCGGGTCGAGGGCGATGCCCAGGCGCTGCAGCAGCTCGGTGGTCTCGGCGTTCAGGCGGCGCTCCGAGAGGAACGGCCCGTTCTTCGGCTCACGGCCGATGTAGATGTTCTGCGCGACGGTGAGATCGGGCATCAGGTTGAGCTCCTGATGGATGATCGTGATGCCCAGCTCCTGCGCCTGCAGCGGCCCCGTGAGCTCCACCTCGCGGCCGTCGAACGAGATGGTGCCCTCGTCCTTGGTGTAGATCCCGGAGAGGATCTTCATGAGCGTGGACTTGCCGGCGCCGTTCTCCCCGACGAGCACGAGCACCTCGCCGGCGCGCACCTCGAGGTGCACCCCTTTGAGCGCCTGGACACCGGGGAAGCCCTTGCTGATGTTCTCCACCCGGAGGATGGGATCACTCATGTGCGCACCTGCTTCCTTGAAGGTCGTGTGGGATGCTCTCGGCCGGCGCGGCCGGAAACATCGGATCAATTGTTGCCTGAGGTGTGCGCTCAGTGCAAGTTGTATCTAAATGTATCTAAAGTCGAGGCGATTGGGAACACCTGTAATAACAACTGGATCACAGGTGCCCCGATCGGAGGTCAGTGCAGCCGGATCGAGTCGACCGCGACGAGCTTGTCGCGGATGAACGCGTTCGCGTGCGCGCCCAGCTCGACGTTGTCGGTCCAGAGGTTGCGCCAGATGCCGAGCATCCGGCTGAGGTCAGGGGCGACGACCGCCGAGGAGAACGACTCGAACACGATGGGACCGTCGTAGCCGATGCGTCCGAGGGCCTTGAAGAACGTGTCGAAGTCGACCGATCCGGTACCCAGGTAGCCACGATGGCTCTCTCCGATGTGCACGTAACGCAGGCTCGGCGCCGCGTCGAGCACGGGCGCGAACATATCCGACTCCTCGATGTTCATGTGGTACGTGTCGAGGTGGATGCCGACGTTCGGCCGGTCGATGGCGCCGACGAAGTCGATCGCCTGCCGCGCGGTGTTCAGCACGTTGGTCTCGTAGCGGTTCACGACCTCCAGCGACACCGACACCCCGCGCGCGGCGGCGTGGTCGGCGACCCGCGCGATCGTGCGGCGGCTGCTCTCCAGCCCCTCGGCGGTGACGGGTTCCATGTACTTCTGCATGGCGCTGTAGATCACACCGCAGAAGTGCGTGCCTCCGAGCTCCGCGAGCACGTCGACGGCGCGGAGCAGCAGCGCCTCCCCCGCCGCGACGACGGCGGGATCGGAGCTGGTGACGTCGGTCGCGCCGGAGAGTCCGAGCGAGGCACTCACCGCAAGGCCGTGCTCGTCGAGTGCCGCCCTGGCCGCCGCGACGTCGAAGGAGAACGGATCCATCAGCGGGAACTCGATGAGGTCGAAGCCGGCCTCCTTGGTCTTCTCGACGGCGAGGCGGATGCCGTCGGCGTCGAAGGTCCCCGTCCACACGAGTCCGTGGCATCCGATGTTCACTGCGCTCCCTCGGAGGCGGGTGTGCGGCACCGTCGCCTCCGCCGATTGGCACGTGCCAAGTCGACGTGCGAGACACGCTACGGCGGCTCTCCGCAGCCTGTCAAGAACTTTCTTGGCACGTGCCAAGTCATTCGCTACTCTGGTGTCGCCGCCGATCCACGGCGCCGAGCCGAGGAGAGCCGATGCCAGCCAGCGTCAAGGACGTCGCCGCGCTCGCTGGTGTCTCCTCGTCCACGGTGTCGAACTACCTGAACCACCCGCACGTGCTCGGCGCGGCCAGCCGCGAGAAGGTGCGTGCGGCGATCGAGGAGCTGGGCTTCGTGCCCAACGAGTCGGCGCGGCAGCTGCGTGCGGGCACCAGCCGGACCATCGCACTCATCCTGCTCGACGCCTGGCTCCCCTACTTCAGCGAGCTGTCCCGCGGCGTGGAGGACGCCACGCGCCCCGAAGGCTGGTCGCTGTTCTTCAGCAACAGCAACCGCGACGCCGAGCAGGAGCGGCGCAACATCGACATGTTCGAGGCGCACCGCGTGCAGGGCATCGTCATCTACCCGCGCGACGACGTGATCGACCGCCTCGAACAGCTCGCCGACCGCGGCATCCGCTCCGTCGTCCTCGGACCGGTGCGCGACTCGCCGACGGTCGCCTCGGTGCTCTTCGACGACCGCGAGGGCGGGCGCCTCGCCGGCGCCCACCTGCGCGGGATCGGGCGACGTCGCGTGCTCTTCCTCGGCTCCTCGCTCGTCAGCCAGTCGAACGATCGGCTGGCGGGGCTGCGCGACGCCGTGGCGGGGTCGTCAGCGGTCGTCTCGGTGCACGAGGTCGACGACCTCACCATCGAAGACGGCCTGCGCGCCGCCGACGCCATCGTCGCGCTGCCCGCCGCCGAGCGCCCCGACGCGCTGTTCGCCGCCAACGACATGGTCGCCGTCGGCGCGCTCACCGGGCTGATCCGCCACGGAGTGCGCGTGCCGGAGGACATCGCGATCGTCGGGTTCGACGACGTCGACCAGGCGCACCAGGCCGTCGTGCCGCTGACCACCGTGCGTCAGCCGGGGTACGAGATCGGCCGCGCTGCCGGGTCCGCGCTGCTGCGTCAGCTCGCCGAGCCCGGTTCCGCCCCCGTGGTCACCCCGCCGTTCGCACCCGAGCTCGTGGTGCGCGCCTCGACGACCGGACGCGGCTGAGCCCGGGTGCCCCGGCGTCACGCCGAGGGGTGCCCGACGACGCCCTTGCGCAGCAGCGCGTTGCCGTACTTGCGGGTCTCTCCGGTGCGCACCATGAGGTACGCGCCCTTCGCGACCTCGTAGTAGGCGAAGCGCTCCACGAAACGCGTGGTGTCCTCGACGGTGCCTGCGGCGGCCATGAGCTCGCGCTGCACGTCGAGCACCTCGCCGTCGGCCGAGGTCATCAGGTCGATGCCTGGCGCATCGTCGAGGGGCAGCACCGAGCGGATCGCGGCGACCACCTCCGGGGTGGTCGTGCCCGGCAGGTCGACCACCCGCGTGCCCAGCGCCCACGCGGGGAAGTGCGCGTCGGCGACGACCACGGAGTCGGAGTGCCCCATCCGGTCGAGGTGCAGCAGCAGCTCGCCCGTGAGCAGCGGGTTGATTCCTTCGAGCACGGTGTCTCCTCCGTCATGCTGCTCCGTACGAGGTCTGGTCGCGGATCGGCGGATCGGGCGACCACAGGTCATACGGGAGCGGGGTGGTTCGGGGTCAGGCGGGGATCAGGCCGTCTGCGGCCAGAGTCTGCCAGAGCGATGCCGGGATCTCCACCGCGGCGAGTTCGGCGTTCTGCGCGAGCTGCGCGGGGCGGCTGCCGCCGACGACGACGGCCTGCACCACGTCGGACTGGAGCGGGAACTGCAGCGCGGCCGCAGGAAGCGGCACACCGTGATCCACGCACACGGCGTGGATGCGCACGAGGCGGTCCCAGAGCTCGTCCGGAAGCTGGCCGTACTCGTACCGCCCGTCGCGACGCGGCTCCTCCTGCGCCAGCAGACCGGAGTTGAAGACGGATGCCGCGACGATACCCGTGCCGCGTTCACGGCAGGCCGGGAGCACATCGGCGGCGGCCGGCTGCTCGAGCAGCGTGTACCGGCCGGCGACCATCACGAGGTCGAGGTCGGCGCCGCGCACGCTCGCCGACAGCGCATCGGAGACCATCGAGCCGATGCCGACCCTGCCGACCTCGCCGTCGGCACGCAGCCGCTCCAGGGCGGGCAGGGCTTCGGCGAGCGCGAGGTCGAGGTCGTGCCGCTCCGGGTCGTGCAGGTACAGCAGGTCGATGCGCTCGATGCCCAGCCGCTCGCGCGACTCGGCGAGCGAGGTGCGGATGCCGGCATCCGAGAAGTCCCAGACCCGCCGCAGATCATCGGGAACGTGGAAGTCGTTCGCGGTGTCGAGGCCGCCGGTCTCGTGGTCGGGGTTGGGCCGCAGCAGGCGCCCGACCTTGGTGGAGAGGAAGAAGTCCTCCCGCGGCTTGGTCTGCAGGAACGCACCGAGCCGGCGCTCGGACAGGCCGAGCCCGTAGTGCGGGGCCGTGTCGTAGTGGCGGATGCCGGACTCCCAGGCCGCGTCGAGCACGGCCCACGCCTCGTCGTCGGTGAGCGGCCGGAACAGGTTGCCGACGTTGGCGGCGCCGTAGCCGAGCCGCGGCACCGCGGCGGGATCAGGCGACGACATGCGCGCCCGTCCACGTGTACGCCTCGATGCTGCCGGCCTTCATCTCCATGCCGGAGCCCGGCGCGGTCGGCGCCATGTACGAGCCGCCCTGGATGTCGGTGGGGGTGACGAAGTGCTCGTGCAGGTGGTCCACGAACTCGATCATGCGCCCCTCACGGGAGCCACTGACGGCGACGAAGTCGAACATCGAGAGGTGCTGCACGGCCTCGCAGAGTCCGACGCCGCCGGCGTGCGGGCACACCGGGATACCGAACTTGGCGGCGAGCAGCAGGTTCGCGATGTTCTCGTTGACGCCGGCGACGCGCACGGCGTCGATCTGCATCACGCCGATCGCGTCGGCCTGCAGCAGCTGCTTGAAGATCATCCGGTTCTGCGCGTGCTCGCCGGTGGCGACGCGGATAGGCGCGACGCCACGGGCGATCTCGGCGTGGCCGAGGATGTCGTCGGGACTGGTGGGCTCCTCGATCCAGGCCGGGTGGAACTCGGCGAGCGCGTTCACCCACTCGATCGCCTCCGACACCTCCCACCGCTGGTTGGCGTCGATCGCGATGGGGAAGTCGGGCCCGCAGACCTCTCGCGCCTTGCGGAAGCGGCGGATGTCGTCCTGCAGGTCGGCGCCGACCTTGAGCTTGATCTGGGTGAAGCCGTCGGTCATGGCCTCACGGGCGAGGCGCTCCAGCTTCTCGTCGGAGTAGCCGAGCCAGCCGGGGCTGGTCGTGTAGCCCGGGTAGCCGGTGGCGAGCAGCTCCGCCTCGCGCTCGGCACGACCGGGGACGGCGGCACGGAGGATCTCCAGCGCGTCATCGCGGGTGAGCGCGTTGGTGAGGTAGCGGAAGTCGACGAGGTCGACGAGCTCCTCCGGCGTCATGCGGGCGAGGAGCTGCCACAGCGGGAGACCGGCGCGCTTGGCCTTGATGTCCCACAGCGCGTTGATGACCGCGCCGATCGCCATGTGCATGACGCCCTTCTCAGGGCCCAGCCAGCGCAGCTGGGAGTCGCCGATGAGCTCGCGGAACGTGCCGCCCATGTCGTCGAGCAGCGGCTCCAGCTCGCGGCCGACGAGGTGCCCGGCGAGCGCGTCGATCGCGGCGACCTGCACGTCGTTGCCGCGGCCGATCGTGAACACGAAGGAGTGCCCGGCGATGCCGTCGGCGGCATCCGTGCGAATGATCGCATAGGCCGCCGAGTAGTCGGGGTCGGGGTTCATCGCGTCCGACCCGTCCAGGCTCAGGGACGTGGGGAAGCGGATGTCGGTGGTGTCGAGGGCGACGATACGGCTCACGGGTTTCCTCTCGCTGTCGGCGATCTCACTCCGACCCTTGGAGTGTAAACATCCGATGTCTATACTGTCAACGAGACAGGCCGTCGCTCGATGGCCGATCGACCACACAGGAGAACCATGAAGTTCGCGCGGCTTGGCGCCCCAGGAGCGGAGATCCCCGTGCTCGTCGAGGGCGATCGGTACCTCGACCTGCGACCAGTGACATCCGATGTGAATGGCGACTTCCTCGCCTCCGACGCCCGCGGCCGAGTCGCTGCGGCCCTCGCGGCAGGTGAGCTCCCCGAGCTCGACGGCGCCGGCGAGCTGCGCATCGGCGCCCCCATCGCGCGGCCGAGCGCCGTGATCTGCATCGGTCAGAACTACGCCGCGCACGCCCGCGAGTCCGGGGCTGAGCCGCCGACGATCCCGATCATGTTCCTGAAGACGCCGAACACGGTCGTCGGCCCGAACGACACCGTGACCATCCCGCGCGGCAGCGAGAAGACCGACTGGGAGGTCGAGCTCGGCATCGTCATCGGCGCCCGCGCCGCCTACCTCGACTCCCCGGAGGAGGCCGAGGCGCACATCGCCGGCTACGTCGTGGCCAACGACGTGTCGGAGCGCGCCTTCCAGATGGAGGTGTCGGGCGGCCAGTGGTCGAAGGGCAAGATCGCCGCCGGCTTCAACCCCACCGGTCCGTGGCTGGTGACCCCCGACGAGGTCGGCGTCGACGAGCTGCGGCTGCGCAGCTGGGTCAACGGCGAGCCCCGCCAGGACTCGAACACGAACGACATGATCTTCGACGTGCGCGTCATCGTGCACCACCTGTCGCAGTACGTCACCCTCGAGCCCGGCGACCTGATCCTCACCGGCACCCCGCAGGGCGTGGCGTTCGGCGGGAAGTTCCCCTACCTGAAGGCCGGGGACGTCGTGGACATCGAGATCGAAGGACTCGGCCATCAGCGGCAGGAGTTCGTGGCATGGGAGGCCCAGAAGTGAGCACCGTGGAACTGGACGGACTCGTCGCCGTCGTCACCGGAGGAGCATCCGGCATCGGAGCCGCCATCGCGCGGCGGCTGCACGCGCAGGGCGCGCAGATCGCGGTGCTCGATCGCGACCCGTCGGGGGCGGATGCCGAGTTCGCGGCGTTCACGGCCGACGTGTCAGACCGCGCCTCGGTCGACGCCGCCATCGCCGCCATCGCCGAGCGCTTCGGACGCATCGACATCGTCGTGAACAACGCCGGCATCGGCGCACAGGGCGACATCACCGCCAACGACGACGACGAGTGGGCGCGCGTGCTCTCCATCAACGTCACCGGCATCGCCAGGGTGACCGCGGCTGCACTCCCTTGGCTGCGGCAGTCGCCGGCCGCGGCGGTGTGCAACACGGCATCCATCGCCTCGACGACCGGCCTCCCCCAGCGCGCGCTCTACAGCGCGTCGAAGGGCGCGGTCTCCGCGCTGACCCGCGCGATGGCCGCCGACCACCTGCGCGAGGGCATCCGCGTCAACGCCGTGAACCCCGGCACCGCCGACACCCCGTGGGTCGGACGACTGCTGGACTCGGCATCCGATCCCGCCGCCGAGCGCGCCGCTCTCGAGGCGCGGCAGCCGCACGGTCGTCTGGTGAGCCCCGACGAGGTCGCCGCCGCTGTGGCCTACCTGGTCTCGCCCTCCTCGGGCTCGACGACCGGCACGTTCATCGAGGTCGACGGCGGCATGGCGCAGCTGCGCCTCCGCCCCGCCGAGGACTGATCCCGCTTCAGTGGGCGCGTAGTGCTGCATCCCCGCGCCAGAGCAGCACTACGCGCCACCCGAACCCCGCGCGCAGCGCACGCGGGGCAGGGCGTCTGTCAGCGGATGCCGTAGAAGGCCAGCGCGTTCGACCAGAACAGCGCGTCGGCGTCGAGTCCGCGCGCGTCGGCCCAGTCGGCGACGGCCTGGAGCCACCGCTGCCGGGCGTCGCCCACGTAGCCGCGGTCGGCGGGCGCCGCTGTGTCGATCGATGACACCGGCCAGTCGCTGCCCCACATCAGCCGTTCGGGGCCGAACGCCTCGAGCGCCACGTCGAGGAACGGGATCACCTGCGCGTCGGTCCACACCCCGGCCGTCTCGCCGGGCAGACCGGAGAGCTTGCAGTGGGCGAGGGGCTGGGCGGCCACCCCGTGCAGGTCGCGCATCCACTCGGCACTCGGCCGCTGCGGGGCGCCGGCGGTGCCGATCGCGGGCTTGCCGAGGTGGTCGAGCACGATGCGCAGCTCGGGCACGGCGTCGGCGAGCGCGGTCACGTCGCTCAACTGCCGGTCGCGCACGCAGGCGTCGAAGGTCCATCCGCGCTCCGCGACCTGGCGCGCGCCGTCGATGAACGCGCCGCGGCGCGCGAATCCGTCGGGCTCGGACTGCAGCAGGTGCCGCACCCCCACCACGCGCTCGTGCGCCGCGAGGCTCTCCAGGTGCGCGGCGGTCTCGCCCCACCGGTCCAGACTGGCGCCGGCGACGATCGCGACGACGCCAGCGGCATCCGCGATCTCCTCCACCCACGCCACCTCGTCGAGGTAGGCCCGTTCGGTGGTGCCGGCCTGCACGAAGATCGAGACCTCCTCCTCGACGCCCTGCAGCTGGGCCGCGAAGACCTCCTCGTCGGCGAAGCGGGCGTGCATGGCGCCAGTGAGCCAGGTGTACTCCAGTTCCCACGGGTCCCACATGTGCAGATGGGTGTCGACGACGCGCATGAGTCCATCCTGCCCCAGACATCCGATGACTGTGGAAGGATGACGCCATGGCTGTCACTGACGAAGCGATCGAGAAGATCAAGGCGATGATCGTGTCGGGCGAGCTCTCGCCCGGCGACCGGCTTCCCCCCGAGAAGGAGCTGTCGGAGCGTCTCGGCCTGAGCCGCAGCTCGATGCGCGAGGCCGTCAAGGCCCTGGAGGTCATCCGCGTGCTCGACGTGCGCCGCGGCGACGGCACCTACGTCACGAGCCTCGAACCGCACCTGCTGCTCGAGGCGATCGCCTTCGTCATCGACATGCACGACGACGACTCGATGCTGGAGATCTTCGCGGTCCGACGGATGCTGGAATCGCAGGCCACCGGTCTGGCCGCCACCCTCGGCACAGACGAGGAGATCGCCGACCTGGAGCGCGAGGTCGATGGCGTGGACGCCTCGGTGAGCATCGAGGAGCTCGTCGAGCACGACATCCGCTTCCACCGGGAGATCGTGCGGATGGCCGGTAACGCCTACCTCGCGAGCCTCGTCGAGCACCTGAGCAGCCAGACCGTGCGCGCCCGCGTGTGGCGAGGACTCACCGAGGGCGGAGCGGTCGAGCGCACCCTGTCCGAGCACAGGGCCATCGCCGACGCGATCGCGCAGCACGATCCCGCGCTGGCGACTTCGCTGACCACGGCGCACATCGCCGGTGTGGAGCGCTGGTTGCGCCAGGCGGCATCCGCCTGAGACCGGGTCGCGTCAGCCCCGCCCAGACCCCGGAACGCTAGGCCCCCACGCGCGCCATCGCCGCGTCGAACTCCGCGTCCGAGCTGTCGCTGACCTCGTGGAAGAGCACCTGCTCGATCACATCGGGAGCGGCCGTGAAGTACGGGACGCCGGCGAGCCGGAGTCCCGTGATGTCGTCGGGCGAGCGCAGGCTGGCGGCGAGCACGTTCGACCCGCTTCCCGCGCAGACCTCCTGCATGCGGGCGATCACGGCGTCGCCGTCGATGCCGGCATCCCGCATCCGTCCGAGGTACGGGGCGATGTACTGGGCGCCGATGCTCGCGCACGCGAGCGCCTGGGCGACCGAGTAGACGGCCGTGACGAGCACGGTGGCGCCGTCGTGCACGAGGGCGGATGCTGCGGCGAACCCCTCGCGGGTAGCCGGCACTTTGACGGCCACCCTGTCGCCGAGCGCGAGGATGCCCTCGGCGTTGCGCAGGAACGAGGCGGTGTCGCCGCCCCAGGTCTGGAAGAAGATCTCCTTCGCGCCCTCGGACTCCCAGCGCGCGTAGAGCTCGGGGATCTCGGCAGCCGTGCGTCCGCCGCGTTCGAGGATCGTCGGGTTGGTCGTGACGCCGTGCACCACACCCGCGGAGAGAAGAGCCGAGACGCGCTCGCCGTCGGCGCTGTCGACATAGAGGCGGGGGGCGAGAGCGGTCATCGTGTCTCCTCGTGCGCAACCTGTCGTTACAGGTTCGGATTCGGCTAATGTAATGACAGCCGCTGAGGATGTCAAAACCCTCCGCGCCGTCGACGACGATCAGGAGCACCATGACAGCCGCCCCCTCCCCGGACCGCTCGGGAGTCGTCATCGTCGGCAGCGTGACCGCCGACGTCACCACGTTCTCCGAGCGGCTGCCCGCTCGCGGCGAGACGATCCTCGGCGATCAGTTCACGCTCATGCTCGGCGGCAAGGGCGCCAACCAGGCCGTGGCGGCCGGCCGCTCCGGAGCGCGCACGAGCTTCGTCGGCTGCGTCGGCGACGATCTGTTCCACGACCTCGTGGTCGGCGGGCTGTCCGACGCCGGCGTCGACCTCTCCCACCTGCGCACCGTGCCGGGCCCGACGGGCATCGCGCACATCCGCGTCGACGCCTCAGCGCAGAACGACATCGTCATGGTCCCGCTCGCGAACGCCGCGCTCAGCACCGCGCAGATCGATGCCGCGCTCGCCGCCCTCGCCCCGACGACCTCCGTGCTGCTCACCCAGCTGGAGACGCCGTCGTCGCTCACCGCGCACATCACTGCCCGTGGACGCGAGCACGGCATGACCGTGATCCTCGACCCGGCTCCCGCGGCCCCGCTCCCCGACGAGGTGTGGGCGAGCATCGACATCGTCACGCCGAACGAGACGGAGGCGTCGTTGCTCAGCGGCATCGAGGTGACGGATGCCTCGTCCGCCGAACGCGCGGGTCGCTGGTTCCTCGACCGCGGCGTCGGTGCGGCGGTCATCACACTCGCCGGGCAGGGCTCGTGCGTCGTGACGGCGGAGGGAGCATCCGTCGTCCCGCCGTTCCCCGTCGAGGCCGTGGACACGACCGCAGCGGGCGATGCGTATGCGGGGTACCTCGGCGCGGCCCTCGCGGGCGGCACACACCTCACCGACGCGGTACGACTGGCATCGGCGGCCGGCGCGCTGACGGTCACGAAGCAGGGCGCCTCCCCCAGCCTCCCGCTGCGGGCCGACGTCGACGCCTTCCTCTCCGCACGAGAATCAGCAGCCTGACGGGAGTCCCCATGCGCAAGACGACGACCACGATCAACCCCGCCCTCTCCCGCGTGATCAGCGAGACCGGGCACACCGACCTGCTCGTCGTCACCGACGCCGGGCTGCCGATCCCGGTCGGCGCCGAGCGCATCGACCTCGCCTACCGCCCCGGCGCGCCGGCGTTCCTCGACGTGCTCGACACCGTGCTGGCGGAGCTCGTCGTCGAGGGCGCGACGGTGTCTGCGGAGGTCGCCGAGACGAGTCCCGAGGTGCTGGAGGCGCTGCGCGAGCGGTTCGCCGGGCAGAGCTTCGAGATCGAACTCGTGCCGCATGTGGAGTTCAAGAAGCTCACGCACGGCGCACGCGCGTTCGTGCGTTCCGGCGAGTTCACGCCGTACGCCAACGTGATCCTGCACGCAGGGGTGGCGTACTGATGTCGGTCGTCGACGGCGAGATCGACCGCCGCTCCGCGGCGCCGATGTACGATCAGCTGCGACAGCTGATCATCGACGGCATCGCCCGCGACGGGCTGCAGCCCGGCGATCCCCTCCCCGGCGAGCACCGACTGTGCGAGCGGTACGGCATCTCGCGCACGGTGGTGCGGCAGGCGCTGGCCCAGCTGGAGCATGAGGGTCTCGTCGAGCGGGTGAAGGGCAAGGGCACGTTCGTGTCGCGCCCGAGAACCAGCGAGAGTCTCGTGCACACGCTCGTCGGCCTCTACGACGACGTCGAGCGCCGAGGCGGCCACGTGCACAGCGACGTGCTGCGTCACGAGGAGGCGGTTGCCGACGACGAGGTCGCGGCCGCGCTGGAGGTGGAGCTCGGCGCTCCGGTCGTCGTGCTCGAACGTCTGCGGCACGTCGACGGCGAGCCGTGGTCGCTGTCGACGACGTGGATGCCGGAGCAGGTGGGGCGCCTGACACTCGGCGCCGACCTGTCCGAGGCCTCGCTCTACCGCCTGCTCGCCGAGAACGGGGTCGTCGCCACGCACGGCGTGCGGTCCGCCGAGGCGACGGTCGCGACGCACGACCAGGCCCAGCACCTCGGCGTGAGTGCCGGTTCGGCCCTGCTGCGGCTGCGCAGCGTGAGCCGCGGCGCCGACGGCACGCCGATCGAGTACTTCGTGGCGCACCACCGCGGCGACCGCTCGCGGTTCGAGTTCCAGCTTCGGCAGGAGCAGTCGCAGGCATCGCTGCTGCACATCGCGGGCGACGGGGAAACGTCGCCCGCGGGCACCGTCGGCTGACGCCCCGGTACCCTCGAAGCATGAGCGACTGGACCAGCACAGCGATCGCCCTGCTGGAGGCCGACGCGAACCGCAGCGCCGACACGCACCTGCACCTGTTCCCCCTGCCGGGCGACTGGGGCATCGACCTGTACCTGAAGGACGAGTCGGTGCATCCGACCGGCTCGCTCAAGCACCGCCTCGCGCGGTCGCTCATCCTCTACGGCCTGGTCAACGGTCACATCCGCGAGGACACCGTGCTCGTCGAGTCGTCGAGCGGCTCGACGGCGGTCTCCGAGGCGTACTTCGCGCGGATGCTGGGACTCACGTTCATCACGGTCGTGCCGCGGTCGACGAGCCAGGAGAAGATCGACCTCATCGAGTTCTACGGCGGACGCTGCCACTTCGTCGATCGGGCGGAGGACATCTCGCCCGAGGCCCGCCGGCTCGCCAGCGACTGCCGGGGCCACTATCTGGACCAGTTCACGTTCGCCGAGCGGGCCACCGACTGGCGCGGCAACAACAACATCGCCGAGAGCGTGTTCAGCCAGCTCGCGCAGGAGCGGCATCCGATCCCCCGATGGATCGTCGTCGGCGCGGGCACCGGAGGCACCAGCGCGACCTTCGGCCGGTACGTGAAGTACCGCCGCCACGAGACGCAGGTCGCGGTCGTCGATCCAGAGGGCTCGGCGTTCTACGACGGCTGGGCCGGCACGGTCGACGCCCCCGCCGGCCGCCCGAGCCGCATCGAGGGCATCGGCCGTCCGCGGGTCGAGCCCTCGTTCGTGCCGACGGTGATCGACGAGATGATCCGGGTCCCCGACGCCGGCTCTATCGCCGCGATCCGGATGCTCAAGGAGCGCACCCTGCACTGGGCGGGAGGCTCCACGGGCACGAACCTGTACGGCGCGTTTCAGCTCATCGCACGGATGCGGGCGGCGGGCGAGACCGGCAGCGTCGTCACGCTGATCTGCGACAGCGGGGTGCGCTACGCAGGCACCTACTACTCCGACGAGTGGGTGGCTGCGCAGGGCTGGGACCTCGCTCCCCATCGGGCCCGCCTGGAACGCTTCCTGGAGACCGGCGACTGGGTGGAGTGACCCGGGCCGGGTCTACGCTGTGGCCATGACAACTCTGATCCTCACCGTCGCCGGAGCAGACCGGCCCGGCCTGGTCGCCGCGGTCGCCGATGTCGTCGACGCGCACGACGGCAATTGGGAGAACAGCCGCCTCGCCGAGCTCGCCGGCACGTTCGCCGGCGTCATCGAGGTGTCGGTCGGCGCCGACCGCGCCGCCGACCTGGAGCGCGCGCTGAGCGGACTCGACGGACTGCTCACGATCGCGGTGCGTACCGGATCGGATGCCGACGAGGCCGACGCCCCGCTGCTCTCGATCGAGGTGCTGGGCAACGACCGACCCGGCATCGTGCGCGAGGTGTCGGGCGTGCTCAGCAGCCACGCGCTGAGCATCGAGGAGCTGACCACTCAGACCCGCGACGCCGCAATGGCCGGGGGCCGCCTGTTCGAGGCGTCGGTGACCGCCCGCGTACCGGCGTCCGTTGACCTTGCGGCGCTGCGCGCCGATCTGGAGCGCCTCGCCACCGAGATCCAGGTCGACATCACCGTCGCCTAGCCCTGCCCGCTCAACGCCGAGTCCGGTCGTCGAGCGAGCGAAACGCAGCACCCGGTCGTTGAGCGAGCGAAGCGAGTCGAAACGCAGAGTCGAAACGCACACCCTAATCGTTCACAAAACCCGGTCGTTGAGCGAGCGAAGCGAGTCGAAACGCAGAGTCGAAACGCAGAGTCGAACCGCCCACCCTAATCGTTCACAAAACCCGGTCGTTGAGCGAGCGAAGCGAGTCGAAACGCAGAGTCGAAACGCAGAGTCGAACCGCCCACCCTAATCGTTCACAAAACCCGGTCGTTGAGCGAGCGAAGCGAGTCGAAACGC
>JAGIAK010000060.1 GCA_017744855.1 Microbacterium sp. | reverse complement strand
CTGCTGTACGTCGTCGACGTCGGCGACCAGCCGATCGCGGTGTCGGTCGGCGGCTGGCCGGTGCCGTTCGGCATCGTGCTGTACGTCGACCGGCTGGCCGCCCTCCTGGTGCTCGTGTCGAGCATCGTGCTGCTCGCCGTGCTCCTCTTCTCCATCGGCCAGGGCGCGGCCGACGGGACCGACCAGACCCCCATCTCGATCTTCAACCCGTCGTACCTGATCCTCGCCGCCGGCATCTTCAACGCGTTCATCGCCGGCGACCTGTTCAACCTGTACGTCGGTTTCGAGATCCTGCTCGTGGCCTCGTACGTGCTCATCACGCTCGGCAGCACCGAGTCCCGCATCCGCACGGGCGCCGTCTACATCGTCGTGTCGCTGGTGTCGTCGATCCTGTTCCTCGCCGCGATCGCGATGATCTACGGCGCACTCGGCACCGTGAACATGGCGCAGATCGCCGAGCGGATGACCGAGCTGCCGCAGGAGACGCAGCTCGTGCTGCATCTCATGCTCGTGATCGCGTTCGGCATCAAGGCCGCGATCTTCCCCGTGTCGTTCTGGCTGCCGGACTCCTACCCGACGGCCCCGGCTCCGGTCACCGCGGTCTTCGCCGGCCTCCTCACCAAGGTCGGCGTGTACGCGCTGATCCGCACCGAGACGCAGCTGTTCGCTGACAACGACATCAACATGCTGCTGCTGATCATCGCGCTCGCCACGATGGTCGTCGGCGTGCTCGGCGCCGTCGCGCAGGCGGAGCTGAAGAGGATCCTGTCGTTCACGCTGGTCAGCCACGTCGGCTACATGATCTTCGGCCTCGCCATCGCCACGCCGGCCGCCATCGGCGCCACGGTGTACTACATCGTCCACCACATCGTCGTGCAGACGACCCTGTTCCTCGCGGTCGGACTCGTCGAGCGTAAAGCCGGCAGCACGTCGATCCTCCGGGTGAAGGGCCTGCTGAAGCTGTCTCCGGTGATCGCCGTGCTCTACTTCATCCCCGCGATCAACCTCGGCGGTCTGCCGCCGTTCTCCGGGTTCATCGGCAAGTTCGCGCTCTTCGAGGCCGCGGCATCCGTCGGAACCCCGCTGATGATCGTGCTGATCTTCGGCGGCATCCTCACCTCGCTGCTCACGCTCTACGCCCTGATGCGCGCGTGGAACCTCGCCTTCTGGCGCGAGGAGGAGGACTCCACCGAGACCGAGGGCCGCATCTCGCACCTCGCCACCGCGCCGGCCGCCGACGAGCAGCAGGACACTCGCCGCATCCCCAGGATCATGACCCTGGCGACTGCGGGGATGGTGGCGGTCACCGTCGCGCTGACGGTGTTCGCCGGTCCGCTCTACGCCCTCTGCGACCGCATCGGCTCGGCGCTGCTGCAGCCGGTGAGCCTGGTGCAGTTGGAAGACGAGGTGGGCGGATGAGTCCCGACGCGCGGCGCCACTTCTGGAGGGACATCGGCGTGCAGCTGCCGTTCCTCCTCTGGCTCGTTGTGCTCTGGATGCTGCTGTGGGCGCAGTTCACGGTGCTGTCGTTCCTCACCGGGCTCGTGGTCGCGATCTTCGTCACCCGCGTCTTCCGTCTGCCGACGGTCGAGCTCTCCGGTCGCATCAACGTCTGGTACGCCGCGATCCTCGTGGTGCGGTTCCTGTTCGCGGTGCTGCACGGCGCGCTCGCCGTGGCGGTGCAGGTGTTCGACTTCCGCCGTCAACCGGGCGCGGCGATCATCGCCGTTCCGCTCAAGTACGCCGACGACCTGATGATGACGCACGTCGCCGTGGCGTCGTCGCTCATCCCCGGCTCGCTCGTCGTCGACACCGACCGCGACCGGCGCATCCTGTACCTGCACATCATCGGCGTGAGGAGCATGGCCGACGTCGAGCGCCAGCGCGAGGGAGTGCTGCGCTGGGAGCGCAGAATCGTGCGTGCCCTGGGCGACCCCGCGCAGTATCGTGCACTCAAGGCCGATGAGCATGCGGCATCCGTCGCCGGCTCGAAGGGCGGTGGCCGATGAACAACATCCTGCTCATGGCGATCATGGTCGTGTTCGGCGTCGCGGCGATCCTCACGGTGATCCGCATCGTGCGCGGCCCGTCGATCCTCGACCGCGCCGTCGCGTCCGACGTGCTGCTCACCGAGGTGATGTGCGTGCTCGGCGCCGAGATGGCGATCAACGGGCACACCCGCAACATCCCGGTGCTGCTCATCATCGCGGCGGTGGGCGTTTTCGGCTCGATCGCGGTCGCGCGCTTCGTCGCGAGAAGGGACAACACGACGCCATGAACGTCTTCGGCCTCATGATCCCGGATGCCGTCATCGAGGTGGCGGTGCTGGTGCTGATCCTCGTCGGTGCCGTCCTCTGCCTCTCGGCGGCCGTCGGACTGCTGCACTTCCGCGACGTGCCGTCTCGCCTGCACGCCGCGACGAAGCCGCAGGTGCTGGGCCTGCTGCTCATCTGCCTGGCGATCGCGCTGTCGCAGCGCTCGATCGGCGGCATCCTGTTCGGCCTCGTGCTCGTCGCGCCCATCGTGATGATGCAGTTCGCGACCGCACCGCTGTCCGCGCACATGGTCGGGCGTCAGGCGTATCGCAACGGCACCGTCGACCGCCGCACGCTCGTCGTCGACGAGCTCGCCGACGCCACACAGACCCCTCCCGCCGCCGGGTAGGTCACGGCGAGCTCAGACGTCGAAGCGCGCCGGGGAGAAGGTTGCCAGGTTGCGTTCGGCGGCTGCGGCCATGTCGTGCCGACCGACATCGGATGCCGCGGACAAGAGGGCGTCGGCCGCACCGCTCAGAATCGTCGCCACCACCTCGGCCGCTTCGTCGCGCTTCAGCCCGAGGCGCACTCCCTCCGCTGCAAGCGAGTCCGGGGTCACGCGTTCGAAGGAGCGCTCGCCTCCCACCCACATCGACGGTCGCAGCTTCCGTGACGACTTGTCGGCGTCGTAGTACAGCGCGGCCGAGACGAGGTCGTAGAGCGGCGCCAGGGCCACGCGGTTCTGATCGAGCAGCAGGCTGTAGTTCTTGGCGTGCGCGTCGGTGCCGAGCGTCGCGATGTTGAACACGAACCCCCTGAAGAACGACAGTGCCACATCGTGCTGGTCGCGGGCGGGGATGCGCCCGCGGATCAGCTCTCCGACCTTTCCCACCCCCGGTCCTCCATCGGCTTGGTACTTCTTCGACGGCGGCACGGACAGGGCCTGGGTGAGGTCTTCCTGATGCAGGCGTCGGATGGATCCGCTCTCGTCGTAGCGACGGTCGTAGCGCTCGACCACGAGGGCCGACAGCTCTCCGTCCGGTGAGCGCCAGGTGTCGGTGTTCGGAACCTCGAGGCCGAGTCTCCGGGCGGCCTCGAGCGTGATGCCTTCGGCGACGTCCATGTCGGGAAGAGGCTGGTCGGCGCTCGACGGCTTGAAGATGTGGGTGGTGGCGGTGCGGAGATCGGGCACGAGCCAGCGTCCGTCGGGTGTTCTCGTGAGAGCGATCTTCGCCTGCGCCCCGGGGAGGGAGAAGCGGAAGTCGACGTCTCGCGTGGTCCGGCCATCGCGATACACCTCGATCGCCGTCCTGAGCCGCTCGGCGATCGCCTCGTCGTCGGCTTCCTCACCAGTGGGTGCTCCGCGCGTCGTGTCGTCGGGGTCGGCATCGGGAGGGAGCAGCTGCAGCGCGCCGGGGACTTCCCGGCCCACGCCGGTCAGCATTCCGAACAGCGAGCCGGGGCTGGTGCCGTACTCGGTCGCGATCGCTTGGAGGGCCCCCGGATTGTCGGGCAGCAGACCTTCGAGGTAGGGGCGGGCGGCTCGCTGTTTGTGCTCCGTCAGAGTGCGGGGCATCGAGAGCGACATCGGGGTCCTCGACGTGGCGTCGTCGCGGTAGCCGAAGGTGATGGTGCCTCCGGCCGACTGCTGGAAGCGTCCGACCAGGACGCCGTCGAGATAGGCGTCCAGCTCAGGCATCCGCCGTCCTCCTTCTCACCAGCACGTCGAGGTCGAGCGCCTCGCACGTCGCGAGGAAGAGCTGGAAGTCGAACCGGCTCTTCCCGTTCTCGACGGCGTTGAGCCACTCGCGCGACACTCCGGCCCGGGCGGCGACTGTCGCCTGAGACAGGTCCAGTTCGGCGCGGCGGGTGCGAAGCGCGGCGCCCGCATCCGCCATGGTCTGCACGGTGGTCATCGTCGGCACCTCTCGTATGTGGATGATCGTCCACTTCTGCCAATGTAAACGATCGTCCACATTTGCACAAGTGGATGATCGTCCACATCGCCGGTTGTGGATGATCGTCCACAACCGGACTCACCCCTGACTCAGAGTCGGTCGGCGAACTCCTGGATCAGTCGGGCGGCGGGACCGGAGTCGCTGATGAGCGTGCCGTGGCCGTGGTCGGGGATGACCTCCAGTTCGGCGCCGGGGATGGCGTCGATGATCTCGCGGCACCAGGACAGCGGTGCGAGCGGGTCGTTCTCGCCGCGCAGCACGAGCACGGGGCAGTCGATCCGCGCATAGGCCTTCTCCGGCTCGTGCACGATGGTCGCGCGCATCTTCCGGATCAGGTGCGGACCCCCGCGTAGATATTCCCTGGCCCCGCGCCACAGCACGATCGGCCGCTCGCCGATGAGGTCGCGCAGCAGATACCCGGCCTGGGTGCGGACGTTGCGGGCGGCGCTGTTCACCGTCGGGCCGGCGAGCACCACGCCGGAGACGAGCGACGGATGCCTGGCCGCGACCTCCGCGGCGATCTGGCTGCCCATCGAGTGGCCGATGACCACGGCATCCGTCACGCCCTCCTGCCGGAGGAAGGCGGCCACGAGGTCGGCGTGCCGTTCCATGGTGAGGGTGCGTTCGGGCTCCGGGGCCTCGCCGAACCCGGGCAGGTCGACCGCGATCACCCGGCCGCGCAGACGCCGTACGACGTCGAGGTAGACGCTGCGGCCCATGCCGATGCCGTGCAACAGCACGAACGGCCGCTCGCCGTCGCCGAACGACTCGGCGATCAGCGTCGCGCCGGCGTGCTCGAACTCGACGACCGACGCCGGAGCTCCTTCGGGGGCGAGCAGGCGGGACGGCATCCTTCCACGGTACCGGCCCGAACGGCGGACGACGGACCGTGTCCGAGGCCCGTGCAAGGATGAAGGGTGACTTCTCCCGCCCCTCGTGCCGCTCAGCCGCAGGCGCAGGAGCCGAAGCCGGGGCTGCGGGCGAGGATAGCCGGCAGCCTGAGCGATCCGGTGCTGCGGGCGCTGGTCACCTCGACGTCGGTGTCGCGTATCGGTCACGGCGTCTTCCTCGCCGTCACCGTGCTGTTCTTCACGCAGATCATCGGTCTGAGCGCGGCGCAGGCGGCCGTCGTGCTCGCGGTGGCGAGCGGATGCGGGGTGCTGGCGTCCTTCCTCGGCGGCTGGATGGCCGACCGATGGAGCGCGCGGCGTCTCACGTTCGCGTTCGAGGCGGGCGGGGGACTGCTGCTCGCCGCGTACGCCTTCGCCGGAAACTTCGTCTCGGCCCTGGTGCTCGCGAGCCTCGCCGGTTTCTTCGACACGATCGGGCACTCCTCGCGATCGGCGATCATCGCCCGCGGCTTCGCGCCCGACCGGCGCGTGCACGCAAGGGCCGTGCTGCGCACCGTCACCAACCTGTCGATCGCGGTCGGGTCCGGCTTCGCGGCCATCGCCCTCGCCATCGGCACCGCCGAGGCCTATCGCGTGGTGATCGCCGCGGCCGGCCTCCTCTGCGCCGTCGGATCGATCCCGCTGCTGCGTCTTCCGGCTGCGGTCGATGCTCCGCCCCGTGCCACCGATCCGGTGCGCACGGAGACGGGATCGATCGACGCGGATGCCGTCGCGGCCCTTGCGGCCGAGCGTGCGGACTGGCGGCGTCGCTCCCCGTGGCGCGACCCGCGGTACCTGCTGCTCAGCGCGCTGTCGGCGGTGTTCGGCATGCAGTTCGGCGTGGCCGAGGTGGGGGTGCCGCTGTGGATCACCCGCGACACGAACGCTCCGACCGTGATCGTGTCGGTGCTGCTCATCACCAACACGGTGCTCGTCGTGCTGTTCCAGGTGCGCGCTTCGCGGGGCACGCACGATCTGCGGGTGGCCGGCAGGGTCACGCTGATCGCCGGCTGGCTGATGGCCGGCGCGTGCCTCATCTACGCACTCGCCGCCGGACTGCCGGCGTGGGTGGCGATCATCGTGCTCATCGCCGGCATGGTGGCGCACACGTTCGCCGAGATCCTCTCGCAGGCCGGCGCATGGGGACTGAGCTTCGAGCTCGCCGATCCCGTGCGCGCCGGCGCCTACCAGGGCGTGTTCGGCGTGGGCTTCTCCCTCGGCGCCCTTGCCTCGCCGATCGTCGTGAACGCGACGGCGATCACGTTCGGCCTCATGGGATGGGGGATGCTGGCGCTGATCTTCCTCGCCTCAGCCGTGGGGATCTGGATCATCGCGCGCCGCGCAGCCGCAGCATCCGTCGCCCGAGCCTGAGCGCACGCTACTTCCCGCGCCCGCGCCCGTTCCCGCGCCGCGTCCGGCGCCTGAGCCCGCGCCTACTTTCCGCGCCCGTTCCGCGCCTACTTTCCGGGCTTCAGTACCAGAGTCTGCTCAGCGGCGGACCTCACCGCCTTCGTCGAGAACGCCCAGGGGCGCTGCACCCCGGTCGCCCAGTCGGAGGTCTGGTCGGTGTAGTGGGCGTCGAAGGCGTGACCCGAGGCCCCGGCGAGGTGGATCCAGGTGGATGCGTCGAAGTCCGACAGGTCGACCACCATCCGCATCGAGGGCACCGTGGTGGTGGCGTAGGACTCGCCGAGCTTCCAGCCGGTCGCGTTCACCACCGAAGCGCCGCCGTTCACGGGGTACGGGCCACGGTTGAAGAGCCACTCGATCGGTGCGATGCCCGACGAGCCGAACGTGGAGCTCGTGAGCGTGATGGCGTGCAGGTCGCCCCAGTTCCACAGCGCGACCGACGTGCCTTGAACAGCGGAGAGCTCGTCGTATGCCTGCTCGGCGGAGAGCGCCAGCATCTCGTCCTCGCCGGAGACGCCGATCTGATCGTTCGTCCACAACGGGTCGGAGGGGTCGTCGAGCAGTGCGTCGACCACGGTGAACAGGCGCCCCTGACCGTCGATCGGCAGCGGGAGCTCACGGCGGGAGAACAGGTTCTGCACGAGGTTCGACCACAGCACGTTTGCGTACGCCGCAGCGGCGGAGGACGACGTGTTCTGCGCATCCCACGAGCGCAGCAGCGCGACGGCCTCCTTCGGACCCGCGCCCTTGACCGTCACGTCGCCCATGGCCGCGGAGAGCCGCTTGCCGATCCACATCTCGTCGTCCATCTGGATCTCGCGCATGTCGTCGGCGGTGAGCGGAGCGGTCGACGAACGGCTCTCGAGGAGATGAGCGATGCGGGCGGCGCGGTAGCCGTAGTCCCAGTCCTTCGACAGGAAGTACGCGTAGTCGTCGGTGACGATCGCGTTGTTCGCCGTGACGATGTATCCCGAGGTCGGGTTGTACGACACCGGCAGATCCTCGAACGGGATGTACCCGGTCCAGTCGTAGGCGCTGTCCCATCCCGGCTGCGGCATCCATCCGTCTCCGGCGCCGCGGATGGGCAGTCGACCGGGCGTCTGGTAGCCGATGTTGCCCTCGGTGTCGGCGTAGATGAGGTTCTGCGCCGGCACGTCGAACAGCGACGCTGCGTGCCGGAAATCCGCGAAGTCCTTCGCCGTCGACAGGGCGAAGATCGCCGTGGATGCGGTGCCGGGGTCGAGGGCGGTCCACCGCAGACTGACGGCGTACTCGCCCGTCGGCTCGGGGCCCGCCGCGGTCGTCGCGCCGGCGGCGAGACCGGGATCGGGGTCGTCGGCGATCTTCGTGAAGTCGTCGGTGAGGCCCGAGATGATGGGGCCGTGCACGGTGGAGCGCACCGTCAACGTGACGTCGTCGCCGCCGGCGACCTTGATGGTCTCGGTGCTCTCCTCGAGTGGCACCAGAGCGCCGTCTCTCCAGTACTGGTCGCCGTCGACCTTCTCGATGTAGAGGTCGGTGACGTCGGTGGTGAGGTTGGTGAAGCCCCACGCGACGTGCGTGTTGTGCCCGATCACGATGCCGGGCAGGCCGGAGAACGAGAATCCGCCGACGTCGAAGGGACAGTTGTCGCTGACCTTCGAGCACTTCAGCTGCACCTGATACCAGACCGAGGGGAGCGAGGCGCCCAGGTGCGGGTCGTTCGAGAGCAGCGGCTTGCCGCTCTCGGTGAGCGATCCGGAGACCACCCAGGAGTTCGAGCCGATGCCCTCGCCGACGTCGCCGACGAGCAGGCTCGCGGCCTCGATGACGTCGGATGCCGTCTGCCATCCGATCGTCGTGCTCGCGTGCTGCACGTCTGCATCGTCGGCGCCACCTTTGTACGCGGCGGCCGCGGCATCCGTCCCCAGCGCGGGGACCGTGGAGATCTTCGGCACGATCACCGGGTTGTTGTCGAACGGGTACGCCGGATACAGCTGCGCGAGGGTCTTCTGCACCTCCGCGGCGTCGGCGCCGCCGCCGGCGAGCTCTCCGGCGAGGAGCGCGCGCTCGGTCTCGTCCTCGACGTTGCCGCGGAGGTCCCAGGCCATCGCCTTGAGCCACGCGACCGAGTCGGCCGGGGTCCACGGCTCCGGCTCGTAGCCCGGGTTCTGCAGACCGAGCACCGCGTACTCCAGCGAGACGTCGGCTCCGGAGTGCGAGGCGAGATACGCGTTCACGCCGTCGGCGTAGGCCTCGTAGTACCCGCGGGTGGTGTCGTCCATCGCCTCGACCTCGGCTTCGGCGACCTTTCGCCAGCCGAGAGTGCGCAGGAACGAGTCGGTAGCGACCTGGGACTCGCCGAACAGCTCGGCCACGCGCCCCGAGGTCACGTGCCGACGGAAGTCCATCTCGAAGAACCGGTCCTGCGCGTGCACGAACCCCTGCGCGTAGAAGAGGTCGTGCGTCGAGTCGGCGGTGATGGTGGGGATGCCGCTGGCATCGCGCTGCACCGTGGCGTCGGCCTCGAGCCCGTCGAGCTGCAGGGAGCCGTCGGTCTGGGGGAATGAGCGCTGCACCGTCCAGGTGAGGAAGAGCGCCGCGGCGACGGCGACCACGATGAGGGCCGCGACGACGAGGAACGCGATGCGTCCGATGCGGACGGCGAGCGAGGGGCGCGGGGATGCGGCGGATGCCGGCGAATCGGTTGTCATCGTCGAGAACTCTTTCGGGTGCAGTTCTGGGACTCAGTCCCACAGAGCCCCGGTGCGCGTCTCAGCGACGCGTTCTCGAATCATAGCCGCCGAGGGGCTGGGCGCCAGCCCCTCGGCGGACTGCATATCAGCCGATCAGGCTGGGCTGCAGGTCGCGCAATGTGCGGCGGTGCGTCATGCGCGTCACGCCGATCATCGCCAGCACGAGCGCTCCGAGCAGCCAGACCGCCAGCACCGCGAGGTCCCAGCCGGCACGGGCGAGGTTGCCGCCGTACATCAGCTGTCGCATGGCGTCGACCACGTAGCCGAGGGGCAGCACGTGGTGCAGTGCGGCCAGCGGGGCTGGCAGCGTCTGCCAGGGGAAGGTGCCTCCAGCGGTGACGAGCTGCAGCACCATCAGCACCAGGCCGAGGAACTGCCCGACCGATCCGAGCCAGACGTTCAGCGTGAGGATGATCGCGGCGAACGTCGCCGAGGCGAACACCAGCACGCCGAGGGTGCCCAGCGGATGGTTGAACGTGAATCCGAGCGCGATGGCCAGCACGCCCATCAGTCCGACCATCTGCACGGCGCCGAGCATGGCGGGGGTGAGCCACCCGGCCAGTGTGATGCGGATCGGCGAGTGCAGCGCCGTCACCGCGCGCCGCGAGATCGGCTTGACGATGAGGAACAGCGCGTAGATGCCGATCCAGGCCGAGAGGGCGGCGAAGAACGGAGCGAGCCCTGCACCGTAGTCCTCGGCGGAGGCGAGCTTGTCGCTGGACACCTTGACCGGATCGGCGATGGTGTCGGCCTGGAGAGACCGCAGCTCCGGAGTGGATGCCGGAATCTTCTCCACACCCGAGGACAGGCCGTCGCGGAGGGTGCCGATGCCGTCGCGGAGGGTGCCGAGTCCGTCGCGCAGCTGGGTGGCGCCGTCGTTGGCCGCGGCCGCACCGGATGCGAGCGTGCCCGCACCGGTGGCGAGTTCACCGGCGCCGGACGCGACCTGGGAGGCGCCGGCGGCGAGCTGGTCGACCTTGCCGACCGCGCTCTGCACCTTGGTGTTGCCCTCCTGCAGCTTCGTGCCGAGCGGATCGAGCTTGGCGAGCACCTGGGCGATCTCGTCGGCGGTCAATCCCTGGTCGGCGAGCGCGGTGGCGATGTCGGTACGCACCTGGGGCAGCGCGTCCGTCGCCTGCTGCACGGCGGAGCCTGCGCGGTCGGCGATATCCGCGAGCTGACGGTTGCCGTCGCTGACCTGCTTCGCTCCCGCGGCGAGGGTGTTCGCGCCGGAGGCGAGGGTCGCCGATCCCGCGGCGAGCTGCGAGGTGCCGTCGGCGAGCGTTGCACTGCCGGTCGCGGCGGTCGTCGCGCCGTCGGCGAGCTGCGAGGCGCCGTCGGTGGCCGTGACGAGGCTGTCGCGCACGTCGCTGAGGCCGGTGAGCAGGCGCTCGGCGGCCTCGCTGCCAACCATCTCGGCCACGGAGCTGCGGATCTTCTCCACGGCCTGCGTGCCCATGGACCCCGCGAGGTAGTTGTTGGCGTCGTTCGTGTCGAGCTCGATGCGCGCCTGGTGCGGGTCGGTGCCGGCGACAGAGGTCAGCGCAGACGAGAAGTCGGACGGGATGGTCACGGCGAAGTCGACCGTGCCCTCGCGGAGGGCGTCGGCGGCGTCGGCCGCGCTCATCCGCTGCCAGTCGAAGGCGTTGCCGTCGATGAGGTTCTCGGCGACGTCCTCGCCGTAGTTCACGGTGTCGCCGTCGTCGGACGTCGAGGGGGCGCCCTCGTCGTTCACCACGAGCGCGACGGGCACCTCGGGGAACTTCGCGTACGGGTCCTGGTTGGCCCACAGGTACAGGCCGCCGTAGAGGATCGGCACGCACACCAGCGCGACGAGGGCGAGGATGCCCATCTTGCTCGCGGTCAGCCGCCGCAGCTCGGCGGCGATCATGGCGGGGACCTTCATCGATCGGCTCCCTTCTCGGTGGTGGTGTCTGTGGGGTCGGAGGTCGCGTCGGTGTCGTCGACGGCGTCTTCGGAGGTGGTGCCGGGCTCGGTGTCGGGTGCCGGATCGGGGCCGGTCTCGGCCTCCGTACCCCGTGACGGATGCACGATCCCGTCACGGGTGCCGGGTGAAGGGTCCGTTTCCGGTCGTGCATCCGTGTCGTCGTCGTGCAACCGCGTCAGGTCCGACGTGGGTTCCGGATCGATATCCGAGCCGGAGACACCGTCCGTTCCGGGGTCGGCATCTGTCGACGGGTCAGCATCCGTCTCGTATTCGGCACCCGTCCGGGGGGAGGCATCCGTTCCGGTCTCCGCGTCCGCGGCCGTCTCGGCATCCGTTCCGGTCTCGGAATCCGTTCCGGTCTCGGCATCCGTGTCGAGCACGAGGGGCTGGATCGGGCCGGAGGCGTTGACGGCGTCGATCTCCTGCATCCGCTCCAGGGCGACGGCCGCGGACCCGCCGAGGATCACGAGCATGGCGTAACCGCGGTCGGCGAACTCGCTGGCGATGCGCCACCAGCCGTCAGGGCTCCCGCCGTGGCGGTCGGGGGAGACGAGCACGATGCCGCGCGTGCCCTCGCGGAGCACGGCGAGCTCGCACAGGATGCGCACCCGGGCTGCGGGGTCGACGTTGCCGATCGGCACACCGGCCAGTTCGCCGAAGCCGATCTCGTTCAGCCAGCGGCGCGCGTGCAGCGGGGTCGCCCGGCGTCCGGCGAACATGAGCTCCTCGCCGACCACGCCGGCGAGGGTGATGTCGGCGTGCGGGTCGCTCACGTCAGGGGCGTCGACGAGCGCGATCGTGCGCCGGAGCAGCCCGGCGTTCACGGCGCCGTCGATGGTGACGCGACCGGAGTCCGGCCGCATCCGTCCGCTGGCGATGAGGCCGAGCACCGTCGGGCGCTGTTCGGTCTCGGCGAGGGCGTAGCGCACGGCTCCGGTGTGGAACTCCAGGCTCGTCGTCGGCAGGGCGCGGCCCTTGTCGACCTCGTGCAGAGTGACTCTCATTCGCTGGCCTCCGCGGCGACGATCTCGGGATGGGATGCGAGCAGCTCGTCCGCCTCGCGCCAGGATAGACCGGCGATGCTCAGCACCGTGCGCACGGCGAGATTCGCGGCGCCGGAGCTCGTGGCATCCGTGCGGGAGATCACGGTGCGGGCCATCTCCTCGATGAGACGGGCGAGGGTCGGTGCGGCGAGGTCGGTGCGAAAGCTGCCGTCGTCCTGGCCCCGGCGGGTGAGGGTGGCGACGGTGCGGCGCAGCGGCGCGAGCGCCTCGGCGGTGTGCTCGACGTGCGCCTCGTCGAGGGCGAGCGCCGCGGCCACCTGCACGTGTGCAGCCTCGCGCCACAGCAGTGCGGCGAGGCGGGCCAGGGCGATGCGGCTGTCGGCATCGGTGACGGACTCGGCGATGGCGTTGAAGCGCTGGGCGCCGCTGGAGATGAGCTCACGGATGAGGGCGTCGCGGTCGTCGAAGTGCCCGTAGAGGGTGCGGCGCGAGAGGCCGGCGCTGCGGGCGATGACGTCGACCGAGGCGTGCGGGTCGTTCGCCAGCGTCGAGCGTGCAGCGGAGAGGATGCCGGCGCGGTTCTCGACGGCGTCGCGGCGGGGTGCACGGGTTGTCATAGGTTCCAGCGTACTTAATATGCACATCACTGTGCAAGATAGCTCGGCGGACTCACAGCATCCGCGTCCGCATCTCGAGGACGCAGAAGGGGGCGGATGCCGCAGCATCCGCCCCCTTCGTGAAGGACGTCAGTCGGTGCCGGCGTCGAACGCGGCGCCCTCGGACGCCAGGTCGACGGCATCCGCGAGCTTCTCGTCGGTCTCGGCGAGCGATCCCTCGACCGATCCGGTGATCTCGCCCGACTCGCCCGCGGTCACCCGGCCGACGAGCTCGCCGGTGGCGCCGCCGACGAGGCCCAGGCCCGCGTACTGCTCCAGGCGCGCGCGCGAGTCGGCGATGTCGAGGTTGCGCATGGTGAGCTGGCCGATGCGGTCGACCGGGCCGAACGCGGCGTCGCCGACTCGCTCCATCGACAGCTTCTCCGGACCGTAGGAGAGGTTCGGCGAGGTCGTGTCGAGGATCGTCCAGTCGTCGCCGCGGCGCAGGCGGATCGTCACCGTGCCCGAGATCGTGGAGCCGACCCAGCGCTGGATGGACTCGCGCAGCATGAGCGACTGCGGCTCCAGCCAGCGGCCCTCGTACATGAGCCGGCCGAGGCGGCGGCCCTGCTCGTGATAGGTGGCGAGGGTGTCCTCGTTGAGGATGCCGTTGACCAGGCGCTCGTAGGCGATGAACAGCAGCGCCATCGCCGGGGCCTCGTAGATGCCGCGGGACTTCGCCTCGATGATGCGGTTCTCGATCTGGTCGCTCATGCCGAGACCGTGGCGTCCGCCGATCGTGTTGGCCGCCATGACCAGGGCCACGGGGTCGGTGTACTCGGTGCCGTTGATGGCGACGGGGCGACCGGCCTCGAAGGTGACGGTGACGTCTTCGGTCTCGATGGCGACCGACGGGTCCCAGAACTTGACGCCCATGATCGGGTCGACGGTCTCGAGCGACACGTCGAGGTGCTCCAGCGTCTTCGCCTCGTGGGTGGCGCCCCAGATGTTCGCGTCGGTCGAGTACGCCTTCTCGGCGGAGTCGCGGTAGGGGAAGTCGTGGGCGACGAGCCAGTCGCTCATCTCCTTGCGGCCGCCGAGCTCGGTGACGAAGTCGGCGTCGAGCCACGGCTTGTAGATGCGCAGGCGCGGGTTGGCGAGCAGGCCGTAGCGGTAGAACCGCTCGATGTCGTTGCCCTTGTAGGTGGAGCCGTCGCCCCAGATGTCGACGCCGTCCTCCTTCATCGCGCGCACCAGCAGGGTGCCGGTGACGGCGCGGCCGAGCGGCGTGGTGTTGAAGTAGGTCTTGCCGCCGGAGCGGATGTGGAAGGCGCCGCAGGAGAGGGCGACGAAGCCCTCCTCGACCAGCGCGGTCTTGCAGTCGATGAGGCGCGAGGCCTCGGCGCCGTACTCCAGCGCACGGCCGGGGATCGAGGCGATGTCGTCCTCGTCGTACTGTCCGAGGTCGCCCGTGTAGGTGAAGGGCACGGCGCCCTTGTCGCGCATCCAGGCGACGGCGACGGAGGTGTCGAGACCTCCGGAGAAGGCGATGCCGACGCGCTCGCCGACGGGCAGTGACTGGAGAACCTTGGACATGCCCTCCAGTCTATCGGCGGCGTGTCGGCTGTTTCGGCGGGCCTCGACGGCCACCCCGGCTGCCGACCCGGTGGCCGAGCCGGCTGCCTGACTGCCGGGAACAGGAAGACGGCTCCAGAACGGGACGGATGCCGCGCAGCATCCTGATCTCGGCCGGTCTTCCTGATCTCGAGTGAGGGAATCACGGATGCGGCGGGACTACGCTCGCGGGGACGGCGGGAGGCGGCATGGCGGGTTCGGGGCAGTTGCCGGGAGTGCGCAACGCGGTGGCACTGCTGCATCGGCTCGCGGCGAGCCCGAGGCCGCTCACGGCCGGGGCGCTGAGCCGTGCGCTCTCGATCCCGCGGTCGAGCACCTACCTGCTGCTGCAGGTGCTCGAGGACGAGGGCCTCGTGCGGCGGATGCCGGAGGAGCACGCCTATACGCTCGGCCTCGGCGCCTTCGAGATCGGCTCCGCGTACCTGCGGCATGCCTCCCTCGAGCATCTCGCCCGTCCGCTGCTCGCGCGCCTCGCCCGCAGAGTGGGGGAGACGGCGCAGCTGGGGGTTCTGCACGGCAACGAGACGATCTACCTGCTCAAGGAGACGCCCCCGCATCCGACCGCGCTGATCACCGAGGTCGGCATCCGCCTACCGGCCCACCTCACCGCGAGCGGCCGGTCGATGCTCTCCGTCCTGCCGTTCAAGCAGGTGCTCGCGTACTTCGCCGCTCCCGGCAGCTTCCCTCGGCTCACGGGCTCGGGGCCGTCGACCGCGCGGGAGTTGCACCAGCTCTTGCGCGAGGATGCGGCCAGAGGCTGGGCGATCGAGCGCGGCGCCGTGACCGACGGGATCTCCTGCATCGCGGCGGCGGTGCGAGACGGAGCGGGGTATCCCGTCGCGAGCGTGGTGGTGTCGTTCCCCAGCGGCCGCCACGAGAGCCACCTCGACACGATCGCCTCCGACGTGGTCGCGGCGGCGGCCGAGCTCGCGCACCGGCTCGGCGCTCCCTGACGCCGCACCTTCGGCAGCCGCGAGCTGCCGCATCACTGTCGCATGACGCAGTCTCGACTGGTTGTCCAACAGGTTGGACATCCAGCCCGCGAAGCCCGTCCGTCGGCGCCCGGCGAAACCTACAGTGGCGGAACCGGCGCCCCGCGTCGGCCCGCACCCACACCGACACCGGAAGAAGGTCGACGATGACCGCTTCATCCCGCGCCGAGGCCTCGCTCCTCGAACGGCGCACCATCGACATGGTCCCCGCCTCCGAGCGGCACGGCACCCCGCGCAGCCAGTTCACGCTCTGGTTCGGCGCGAACATGCAGATCACGGCCGTCGTCACCGGCGCGCTCGCCGTGATCCTCGGCGCCAGCGGCCCCAGCGCCGTCCTCGGCATCGCGATCGGCAACGTCATCGGCGGCGTCTTCATGGCGCTGCACGCAGCCCAGGGTCCGCGACTCGGGCTGCCGCAGATGATCTCCAGCCGCGTGCAGTTCGGCGTGCGCGGCGCGGCCCTCCCCTTGCTGCTGGTGATCCTCATGTACCTCGGGTTCGCATCGACCGGCGCGGTGCTCGCCGGGCAGGCGATCGACGCCATGCTCGGCATCGACGTGCCTGCCGTCGGCATCCTGATCTTCGGCGTCCTCACCGCGGTCGTCGCGATCTTCGGGTACCGCGTGATCCACGTGCTCGGACGCATCGCCACCGTGGTCGGTCTGCTCGGATTCGCCTACCTCGCGTTCCAGCTGTTCGCGCAGTACGACGTCGCCGCGGCGTTCACCAAGGGCTCCTTCGACATCGTGCCGTTCATCACGGCCGTCACGCTGGCTGCGGGCTGGCAGATGACGTACGCGCCCTACGTCGCCGACTACTCCCGCTACCTGCCGGCATCCACCCCGCCACAGGCGACGTTCTGGGCCTCGTTCTCGGGGTCGGTCGTCGGCACGCAGATCGCGATGACGTTCGGCGTGCTCATCGCCCTCGTCGGCGGCGATGAGTTCCTCGGCAACCAGGTCGGCTTCCTCGGCACACTCGCGAACGGCGCCGTGCCCGCGGTCCTCACCTACCTCGTCATCGTCGTCGGCAAGCTCACGGTCAACTGCCTCAACGCGTATGGCGGGTTCATGACCGTGCTCACCACGGTCACCGGGTTCAACGACACCCGGAGGATCAGCCAGCGCACCCGCAGCCTCGTCATCCTCGCTTTCGTCGGGGTGAGTCTGGTGATCGCGCTCGCCGCCAGCGCCGACTTCCTGCACTTCTTCAAGAACTTCGTGCTGCTGCTGCTCGCCGTGTTCATCCCGTGGAGCGTGGTCAACCTCACCGACTACTACCTGATCTCCAAGGAGCGGGTCGACATCCCCGCGCTCTACGACGCCCGCAAGCGCTACGGATCGGTCAACATGGTCGCCGTCGTCAGCTACCTCGTCGGCGTGCTCGTGCAGATCCCGTTCCTGTCGCAGACCCTCTACACCGGGCCGATCGCTGCGGCGATGGGCGGACTCGACATCTCCTGGGCGGTCTCGCTGGTGGTGACGTTCCCGCTGTACTACTTCTGGGCGCGGCGTACGCAGAACTTCCCGCAGGAGATGATCTACCCCGAGGCCACGACGGCGAACCCGGTGATCTCCTCGGATGCCGTCGAGGTGGAGGCGTGACCGGCTCGTCGCTGCCCCGTCCGCGACCCGTGGTGTGGGAGGGCGCGCCGTACCGCGCCGGCCGCCCTCCCCGCCAGGTGCCGGGCGTCGTCGGCTACAAGCTCTCCTCCAACGAGAACCCGTTCGACCCGCTGCCCGAGGTGCGCGAGGCAGCCGCCCGAGCGCTGCAGCTGCACCGGTACCCCGACCCGACCGCACTGCCGCTGCGGGAGGCGATCGCCGAGCTTCACGGCACGACGGCCGACGCCGTCGAGGCGGGAACGGGCAGCCTCGACGTGCTGAACCGCATCCTCGCGGCGTTCGCGGGCACCGGGGCCGACGGCGTGCAGGACGAGGTCGTCTTCGCCTGGCGGTCGTTCGAGTCGTATCCCATATCGGTACGCATGGCGGGAGCGCGGGCGGTGCCCGTGCCACTCGCCGCCGACGGACGGCACGACCTCGCCGCGATGGCGGATGCCGTCAGCGCGCGCACGCGCGTGGTGATCCTGTGCTCGCCGAACAACCCCACCGGCCCGGCGCTCACGGGCGCCGCGCTCGACGGCTTCCTTGATG
>JAGIAK010000005.1 GCA_017744855.1 Microbacterium sp. | reverse complement strand
GGGCAGAGCAGCGCACAGGCCGTGGCCGCCTCCATCGCGCTCGTCCGCGCCGCCGAGGAAGCCGGGGCGACCCGCTACTGGTTCGCCGAGCACCACAACATGCCGGCCGTGGCATCCACCTCGCCGCCCGTCCTGATCGCCGCGGCCGCCGCCGCCACGAGCCGGATCCGCGTCGGCTCCGGCGGCGTGATGCTCCCGAACCACGCACCGTTCATCGTCGCCGAGCAATTCGCGGCGCTCGAGGCGATCGCGCCCGGCCGCATCGACCTCGGCCTCGGCCGCGCGCCGGGCAGCGACGGCATCGTGACCCAGGTGCTCCGCTCGAACGGGATCGTCGGCGACGTCGAGCGCTTCCCCGACCATGTCACCGACATCGTCTCGCTCATGCGGCCGGGCGGCGCGACGCTGCGGCTCACCTCCGGCACGCCCTACGCGATCACCGCGACCCCCGCGGCGACCGGCTCGCCCGAGGTGTGGCTGCTCGGTTCCTCGGACTACTCGGCACACGTCGCGGCGCAGCTCGGACTCCCCTACGTCTTCGCGAACCACTTCGCCGGCGAGGGGCTCGAGCGGGCGCTCGAGCTGTATCGCCGCGAGTTCGAGCCGAGCGAGGCGCTCGCCGAGCCCCGCACCTTCGTGACGGTGAACGCCGTGGTCGCGGAACGCGCCGAGGAGGCGGCCGAGCTCGCGCTCCCCCAGGCGCGTTCCTTCGCCCGGATCCGCACCGGCCGGCCGCTGCGCGCCGTCGAGACGGTCGAGGAGGCGCTCGCCGCGCCGCTCGATCCCGTCCTCGACGAGCTCGTCGCCGGCGTGCTCGCGAAGTGGATCGTCGGCGACCCCGCGAGCGCGGCCGCCGCGGTGCGTTCGCTCGCCGAGCGGCACGGCGTCGACGAGGTCATGATCTCCCCGGCAGCCGGCGCGCGGGAGTCCGACCCGCTCGACCGCGTCCCCGCCCGCGAGGACACCGTCCGCCTGCTGGCTCAGTCGCTCTCGGCCGCGGCGAGCTGACCGCAGGCGCCGTCGATCTCCTTGCCGCGCGTGTCGCGGAGGGTCGTGGGGATGCCGGCGTCGTTGAGGCGGCGGACGAATTCGTTCTGCACGTCGGTCTCCGACGAGGTCCAGATCGAGCCGGGCGTGGGGTTCAGCGGGATCGGGTTCACGTGCACCCAGCCGCGACCGCGCTGGTTCAGCTTCTCGGCGAGGAGGTCGGCGCGCCAGGCGTGGTCGTTCATGTCCTTGATGAGCGCGTACTCGATCGACACGCGACGGCCGGTCTTGGCGTAGTAGTCGTATGCGGCGTCGAGGGCCTCGTCGACCTTCCAGCGCGAGTTCACCGGGATGAGCTCGTCGCGCAGGTGGTCGTCAGGCGCGTGCAGGGAGAGCGCGAACGTCACCGGGATGTTCTCGTCGGCGAGCTTCTTGATCGCCGGCACGAGGCCGACGGTCGAGACGGTGATGCCGCGGGCGCTCATACCGAGGCCGTCCGGCTGCTTCGCGACCATGATGCGCACGGCGTCCATGACCCGCTTGTAGTTCGCGAGCGGCTCACCCATGCCCATGAACACGATGTTGCTGACGCGCTCCATCGAGTGGTCATCGCGGCGCTTGCCGCCCAGCTCGCCGTTCGCGATGGCGCGGTTGGCGCGCACGATCTGCTCGATGATCTCGGCGGTGGACATGTTGCGGGTGAGGCCGGCCTGGCCGGTGGCGCAGAACGGGCAGTTCATGCCGCATCCGGCCTGGCTCGACACGCAGAGCGTGATGCGACCCGGGTAGCGCATGAGCACGGACTCGACGAGCGCGCCGTCGTGCAGGCGCCAGAGGAACTTGATCGTGTCTCCGCGGTCGGTCTCCAGCCGGCGCACCTCGGTGAGCAGCGGCGGGAGCATGCCGGAGACGAGGTCGTCGCGGATGCCGGCCGGCAGGTCGGTCATCTCCGCCGGGTCCGACGTGTAGTGCGTGAAGTAGTGGGTCGCGAGCTGCTTGGCACGGAAGCCGGGAAGCCCGAGCTCCTTCACCTTCTCGATGCGCTCGGCGGGCGTGAGGTCGGCGAGGTGCACCGGCGGCTTGCCGCGCTTGGGGCTCGCGAACTGCAACAGCGGGCGCCCCTCGGCATCCTTCTGCTGCGTCCAGCCCTCGGTCGCGGGGCGCACCTGCGGGCCGCCTGTCGTGCGGACCTTCCCCTGCGGGGACGCGGATGCCGGTCGCGTCTGGCGCGTGCGGGGAGTCTCGGTCATGTATCCAGGGTACGGGCTGCCGGGTGGGAAGCGCCTGGGGCGGTGTCGGATGCCGTTCGTAGACTGGGTCGATGATGGACGGACTCGACCAGCTCCCGATGCTGTACCTCGGATTCACGATCGTGCTGGGCGGGATCCTCGTCGGCGGCGCATGGATCATCATCCGCGCCGTGCGCAGCACCCGTCCCCAGGCTCCGGAGACCGCGACCTCCATCGCTCCGGCGCGGACGTCGCACACTCTGCAGACGACGGCGGTCCCGGTCGTCGGCGGCGCAGTGCTGCCGCTCCCCGCAGATGCCGCAGCGGAGATCGACCGCCTGCTCGCCGACGGACAGAAGGTCGTCGCGATCAAGCTGTACCGCGATCACACCGGCGTCGGCCTGAAGGAGGCGAAGGACCGCGTCGAGTCCTGGGCGCCCGGCTCCGCCCTCCGCACCCCGCCGCTCGTCGCGCCCCGCTCCGACGCGCTGTCCCCCCGCGCGCTGTCCCCCCGCGCGCTGTCCCCCCGCGCGTCTCTCCCGCCGGAAGTCGCCGCAGAGGTCGACCGACTCGTCGCCGCGGAGCAGAAGATCTCCGCGATCAAGCTGCTGCGCGAGTACACCGGGCTGGGTCTCAAGGAGTCGAAGGACCACGTGGAGTCCTGGGCGGTCGAACCCCGCTTGTAATTACATGTTGCGGTCGGCCAGAATGGGAGCACCCCCGTCGAAGGAGCCCCGATGACCGATCGCCTCTCCCGCGCACGCACCACCGGCGTCCTCGCCGTGCTGCGCGCCCCCTCGCCCGAGCTCGCCCTGGAGGCGTCGGAGGCGATCATCCGCGGCGGGGTCACCGGCATCGAAGTCACCTTCTCCACCCCAGACGCCCCCGCGGTGATCCGTGAGCTCATCGACCGCCACGGCGACGCCGCATACGTCGGCGCCGGCACCGTGACGACCGCTGAGCAGGCCGCGCAGGCCGCAGAGGCGGGCGCCGAGTTCCTCGTGAGCCCCGGCACGCTCCCCATCCTCACCCGCGCGATGCTCGACACCGGCCGCGTCGTCATGACCGGCGCGATGACGCCCACCGAGGTGATGGGCGCCCTCGAACTCGGCGTCGACGTCGTGAAGATCTTCCCCGCGTCGCTGGGCGGCCCCTCGTACCTCGGTGCACTTCGCGGCCCCTTCCCCGACGCCCCCCTCATGCCCACCGGCGGCGTGAACCCCGGCAACCTCGCCGACTGGTTCGCCGCGGGCGCGGTGGCTGTCGGCGCCGGTGGCGACCTCGCCAACGGCGCATCGCTGGCGGCGTCCGACTGGTCCGACATCGAGCAGCGTTCCGCGCGCTTCGCCTCGGCCCTGGCGGCCGCACGCTCCTGAGCCCACATCGCGGCATCTCACAGGCTCATTTGGTATACCAGAGTCATGAAGCCGGGACGGATGCTGGTGGCCACGTCGATCGCGGCGGCGACGCTGCTCGGCGCGACCGCGTGCACGGCACCCGCTCCGGGACCGACGACGACACCCGAGGAGTCCTCCATGTCCCCCGCCACCCGTGACCTGCTCACCGCCGCCGCGACCGGAGACACCGCCGCCGCTCGCGCCGCGATCGACGCCGGTGCCGACATCGAGGCGCGCGGCACGGGCGGCATGACCGCGCTCGTCGCCGCGACGAAGCAGAACGACGTCGACACCGCGCGCCTGCTCATCGAGGCCGGAGCGGATGTCAACGCGAAGGACGACATCCAGGACTCCGCCTACCTCTACGCCGGGGCGCGCGGACACGACGAGATCCTGCGCCTGACCCTCGACAACGGAGCCGATCTGAAGAGCACAAACCGCTTCGGCGGCACGGCGCTCATCCCGGCATCCGAGCGGGGCCTGCTCGCCACCGTGCGCATCTTGCTGCAGGCCGGCGTCGACCCGAACCACGTCAACAACCTCCACTGGACGGCACTGCACGAGGCGATCGTGCTCGGCGACGGCTCGACGGCGTACGTCGAGGTGGTGCGCGCGCTCATCGACGGCGGCGCCGACGTCACGATCCGCGACGGCGACGGCGTACTCCCCCGCGACCTCGCCACGCAGCGGGGCTACGGCGCCATCGCCGCCGAGATCGACGCCGCCTGATGCCCGAGCTGCTGCCCTGGGCCTGGGTGCTGCTGGGCGTCGCCGCCGCGACGATCGGCATCTCCAAGACCGCCCTGCCCGGTGGCAGCATCCTCGCCATCGCCCTGTTCGCAGCGGTGCTCCCCGCCCGCACCTCGACCGCGGCGATGCTCCTCCTGCTGATCGTCGGCGATGTGTTCGCGCTCATCGCCTACCGGCGTCACGCGCACTGGCCCACACTGCTGCGGCTCGCACCGGCGGTGGTGCTCGGCCTGCTCGCCGGATTCGCGTTCCTCGCGCTCGCAGGCGACGGGGCGGTGCGCCGTGCGATCGGGGTGATCCTGCTGCTGATGATCGCCGTGACGCTGTGGCGGCGATACCGGCAGGCGAAGGCCGAGGCATCCGGCATCCTGCTGTCCACCGCCTACGGCACGCTGGGCGGATTCACCACGATGGTCGCCAACGCGGGCGGTCCGGTGATGTCGATGTACTTCCTGGCCACCCGCACTCCGGTGCAGGTGTTCCTCGGTACCTCAGCGTGGTTCTTCGCCATCGTCAACCTCGTGAAGGTGCCGTTCCTCGCCGGTCTCGGCCTCTTCGGCGGGCACGTGCTGGCGATGGACCTCGTGCTCGCCCCCCTCGTCGTCGTCGGAGCGCTCGTCGGCCTGCGCATCGCGAAACGGATGCCGCAGCAGCTGTTCGACCGCATCGTCATCGTGCTGACGGTGCTGGGGGCCGTGTACCTGCTGTTCTGAGCGCGGTCCCGGCCGGGCGACGTCTCGCGGCCGGCCGGGTACGCCACTCAGTCGAGGAAGATGTCGGGGAACAGCCGATCGTCCGGGGTGCCGGGGATGGCCGCATATCCCGAGATGTCGGTGACTCCGTCGGCCTCGAGCACGTCCTCAACGATGAGCGTCTGCCCGGTGTACGAGGCGGCGGGCTTGGTCAGCACCGAGTACGCGGCATCCGCGTAGATCGCGGGCGTGCGGCTCGCCGCCATCACCCGGTCGCCGCCGAGCAGGTTCTGCACCGCGGCCGTCGCGATGGTCGTGCGAGGCCACAGCGTGTTCGCGGCGATGCCGTCGCGCGCGAACTCGGCGGCCAGACCCAGCGTCGCCATCGTCATGCCGTACTTGGCGAGCGTGTAGCCGGTGTGCGCTCCCAGCCACTTCGGAGTGACGTTCAGGGGCGGCGAGAGCGAGAGGATGTGCGGGTTCTCGGCGTCCTTGAGGATCGGCACGGCCGCACGCGACAGCATGAAGGTGCCGCGCACGTTGACGTCCTGCATCAGGTCGTACTTCTTCGCCCCGAGCTCGAGCGAGCGGGAGAGATCGATCACGCTGGCGTTGTTGATGACGATGTCGATGCCGCCGAACTCGCCCTGGGTCTTCAGCACGGCCTCGGTGATGTCGTCGTCTTCGCGCACGTCGCCCACGATCGCCAGCGCCTGGCCGCCGGCCGCGCGGATCTCCTCGGCGGCGGTGTGGATGGTGCCCTCGAGCTTCGGATGCGGGGTGTCGGTCTTGGCGAGCATGGCGATGTTCGCGCCGTCGGCCGCGGCCCGCAGTGCGATCGCGAGGCCGATGCCGCGGCTGCCGCCCGACATCAGGATGGTCTTTCCTGCCAGTGACATGGTGTCTCCTTCGGTCTCGGGGCTCATCTCGGCGCCATGCGGATCGCGCCGTCGAGGCGGATCGTCTCGCCGTTGAGATAGCCGTTCTCGACGATCTGCTGCGCGAGAGCGGCGTACTCGTCTGGACGGCCGAGGCGCGAGGGGAACGGCACCTGCTCGCCGAGCGAGTCCTGTGCGGCCTGCGGCAGGCCCATCAGCATGGGCGTCTCCATGATGCCGGGGGCGATGGTGCAGACGCGGATGCCGTAGCGGGCGAGCTCGCGCGCCACGGGCAGCGTCATCGCGTGCACGCCGCCCTTCGACGCCGAGTACGCGGGCTGGCCGATCTGCCCGTCGAACGCCGCGACGCTGGCCGTGTTGATGATCACGCCACGGTCGCCGGAGTCGGTCGGGTCGTTATTCGCGATGACCGCGGATGCCTGCGACAGCACGTTGAACGTGCCGACGAGGTTGATGCGCACGATGCGCTCGAAGTCGGCGAGCACCGCGGGGTTGCCGTCGCGGTCGAGCACCTTGGCGGGCGGGGCGATGCCCGCGCAGTTCACGACGATGCGCAGCGGCGCGGCGGCCTGGGCGGCGGCGACGGCGTCGCGCACCTCGTCGGCGCTGGTGACGTCGGCGGCGACGAAGAGCCCGCCGAGCTCCTCCGCGAGCTCCGCTCCCTTCGAGGATGCGAGGTCGACGATGGTGACGTGGGCGCCGGCTGCGGCGAGGCGGCGGGCGGTGGCGAGACCGAGCCCCGAGGCTCCTCCGGTAATGAGCGCGCCCTGTCCAGTGATGTGCATCTGAGCTCTCCTTCGAACGTCGTTGTGCGACCGAGTGTCAGCCTACGTGGTTCTTGGTGTCATCTCAGCATCCGAGTCGCCGGCGCTGGCGTTCGGTCGCGGAAAGGTGTTGGCTGAGCACATGGAACTGCGTCGGAAGCGAGCCTACGACACCGCATCCGCCGATGACGGCTTCCGTGTGCTCGTCGATCGCCTCTGGCCTCGTGGCGTCTCCAAGGAGCGCGCCGACATCGATCTGTGGGCCAAGGACACCGCCCCCTCCCCCGAGCTCCGGCGCGACTGGCACGCCGCACCCGACGATCAGTGGGAGGCGTACGCCGACCGCTACCGCGAGCAGCTCGCCCAGGAGTCGGCACCAGCCCTCGCCGCGCTGGCCGACGAGCTGCGCCCGCACCCCGTCGTCACGCTCGTGTACGCGGCGCACGACCCCGTGCACACCCACGCGGCCGTGCTGGAGGAGGCACTGCGCTCTCTGATCTGAGCCGCGGTGTCCGCACCACGGGAGAGGATGGTGGGGTGAGCATCCCCGCATCCGACATCGTCGTGCCCGATCGCGTCAACGAGCTCGCGCGCGGGGTCGCGCTCGAGCCCGTCTGGCACAACAACAACGGCGGACTCACCTTCCGCACCGACGACGGCCGGTACATCAAGTGGGGACCGCACGACCCCGAGGCGAACATGCGCGACGAGGCGGAGCGGATGCGGTGGGCTCGTCGCTGGATCACGGTGCCCGAGGTGATCGAGCAGGGACAGGATGCCGAGCAGGAGTGGCTGGTGACCGTCGCGCTGCCCGGACGCAGTGCCGTCGACCCGCGGTGGCTGGCCGACCCCGCGACCGCCGTCCGTGCGGTGGGCGCCGCGCTGCGCGACCTGCACGAGAGCCTTCCCGTCGCCGACTGCCCCTGGGACTGGAGCGTGGACGGCCGCATCACGAATGCCGCCGCCCGTGGCATCGCGGTTCCGGTCGAACTGCACGAGGCGCCGCCGGTCGACCGGCTCGTGGTCTGCCACGGCGACGCCTGCGTGCCGAACACCCTCCTCGACGACGAGGGCTCCCCGCTCGCCTACGTCGACCTCGCCGCGCTGGGCGTCGCCGACCGCTGGGCCGACATCGCCGTGGCCTCGATGAGCACGACCTGGAACTACGGCGAGGGGTGGTCCGACGCCCTCATCGAGGCGTACGGCGTCGAGCCCGACCGCGAGCGTCTGGCGTATTACCGTCGCCTGTGGGACAGCACCTGAGCGCCTAGGAGCCGCCGCCGGTACCGATGAAGTTCCACGCCCCGGTGAGCACGGCCGCGGAGATGGCGACGGCGGGGATCACCGCTGCCGCGAGCACGAGCAGGGTGTCGCGCGACGTCCAGACCGACTCGCGGGCCCAGGTGCGCGGGCCTGGGCCGCCGAAGCCGCGCGCCTCCATCGCCGTCGCCAGGGACGACCCCCGGCGGATCGCGAGCACGAACAGCGCGAACGCCATGCCGAGCGCCCGCCGCACGCGACCCTGATCGGCGACCCCTCGCGCACGCCGGGCGAGCGCGAGAGCGCGCCAGTCGTCGGCGAGCAGCCCCAGCATCCGCATCCCGGCGAGCGCGCCGACGACGAACCGTGCGGGCAGCCGGAGCCGCTGGGCCAGGCCGTCGGCGAGATCGGTGGGATCGACGGTGACGAACAGCACGACCGAGGGGAGTCCGATCGCGAGCACGCGCACCGCGGTCGCCACCGCCAGAGACAGCGACCCGTCGCTGATCCGCATGAACAGCCACTCGAAATGCACCGCGCCGCTCTGCGCGCCGTAGAGGGCGATCGTGAGCGCGCTCAGGGGGGCAGCGATCCACAGCACGGCCGTGCGGGTCCAGAACTCGCGCCGGCCGAGCCCGGCGAGCAGCAGCAGCAGCGGGATCTCCAGCAGCAGGGCGACGGATGCCGAGACCACGTCGATCGACAGGATCAGCGGCACGGCGATGAGGAGCGCGGCGGCGAGCTTGGCCAGCGCGGCCCGATGGGCGATCGGTCCGCGCCGCTCCACACGCGCGGTGAGCGGGTCGATCATGCACCGACCTCGATCCGGCGGGCGTGCAGCGCTCGCAGCACGGCCTCGTCGTGGCTGATCGCGACGATCGCCGCGCCGTCGTCGCGCAGGCGGGCGATGATCGCGACGAGCTCCGACCAGGTCGTCGCATCCTGGCCGAACGTCGGCTCGTCGAGCACGATCGTGCGCGGGCGGGTGGCCAGCGCGGCCGCGACGGTGAGCCGCCTCTTCTCACCGCCCGACAGCGTGTAGGGATTCGCCTCGGCGAGCGCCGACAGCCGCAGCCGCTCCAGCAGCTCGTCGGTGCGCACGGCGATCTCGGCCTCGTCGAGCCTCAGCGCCCTGGGCCCGACGGCGAGCTCCTCGCGCACGGTCTTGGCGAGCAGCTGATGCTCGGGCGTCTGCAGCACGGCGGAGATACGGGTGAGCAGGGCCCGCGACGACCAGCGGAACGGGTCGCCTCCCTCCCCCGACCGCAGTGCGGCGGTCGCCGCGACGTGACCGGACTCCGCGGGGATGAGCCCCGCCAGCGTGAGGCCGAGGGTCGACTTGCCTGCACCGTTGGGACCGGTGATGCCCATCACCTCGCCCGCGCGCACGTCCACGTCGAAGGGGCCGGCGACGGGGATGCCGCGGCTGCGCGACACGGTGAGACCCCGGGCCTCCAGCAGCACCTCCCCCGGCGCGAGAGCAGGCGCCGGGGGCATCGCGGGCGGATGTCCAGGCACCCACACGCCGGATGCCGCGAGCTCGGCGCCCCGCGCACCCAGCACCTCGTCGGGGCTGCCGTCGGCGAGCACGACCGTGCCGTCGGGCTCGGAGCCGAGCACGACGACGCGGTCGACGAGCGGCAGCCATACGTCGATGCGGTGCTCGATGACGACGAGGGTCGCCCCGGTGGCGTCGAGGGCGGCGGCCACGGCGTCGCGCACGTCGCGCACGCCCTCGGGGTCGAGGTTGGCGGTGGGCTCGTCGAGCAGGATCGCTCCCGGCCGCATGGCGATCACCCCCGCCAGCGCGAGTCGCTGCTTCTGCCCACCGGAGAGCGCCGCGGTCGAGCGGTCGAGCGGCACCCGCAGTTCGACCGCATCCATCGCCTCGCGCACCCGCGTCCAGATCTCGTCACGGGGTACGCCGAGGTTCTCGCAGCCGAAAGCGACGTCGTCGCCGACACGTGCGAGCATCGTCTGGGTGTCCGGATCCTGCAGCACCATGCCGACGCGCCCGCGGGAGGCCGCCGCCGGCGCCCCGTCGACGAGCAACTCGCCGTGGGTCTCGCCCTCGTCCGCGCCGCCGAGCACTCCACCGAACCCCTGCAGCAGCGTCGACTTGCCCGAGCCGGAGGCGCCGAGCAGCAGCACCCGTTCCCCCGGCTCGATGTGCAGATCGATCTCGCGCACCGCCCAGCGCAGTCGCGTGGCGTAACGCCAGCCCCAGCCGCACGCGTCGAGCGCGGCGGGGTCCACTCGGGCGCTCACACCCGTGCGGTGGCCTCACGGCCGGCGGTGAATCGGCTCAGCGCACCGGTGGCGGCGAGCCCTCGGGTGATCAGCCAGGCGCCGAGACCCGCGATGATCGCGCCGGAGATCGTCGTCGAGGCGATGTAGACCGAGGTGAAGAGCGTGTCGGCGCCGGGGTACCAGAGGATCCGGTCGTTGATGCCGCAGGCGAGGCCCGCTCCGGCGCCGGCGAGCATCGCGACAGGCAGACGCCAGACGCCATAGAGGAACGCGAGGAAGATCAGCTCGGCGCCGAGCCCCTGAACGAGGCCGGACACGATCGTCAGCGGACCCCAGGCGTTGCCGATCAGCGCCGAGATGATCGCGGCGACGAGTTCGGTGTAGAGCGCGGCGCCCGGCTTGCGGACGATCAGCGCGCCGAGCACGCCGGCGATCAGCCAGGGGCCCGCGAGCAGGCCCTGCACACCGGGCAGCAGCGCCTTGAGAGCGCCGCTGGGAACCTCGTAGCCGACGTTCCACAGCAGGAAGATCACCGCGCAGGCGACGGCGACGACGCTGGCGACGACGATGTCGACGACCCGCCAGCGCAGCACGCGCGGGCTGGTGGACGTGGTCTGCGCGGATGCCGCGGTCTGCGCGGCCTTGGCGGACGTGGATGCACTCATCTGAACTCCTCCCTGCGCCGGCATGATCCGGATCAGGTTCGACGGTCGAAGCGCGATTCGCTCCCTCTCAGCCCGGCTCGCCGGACTCCCGTGGTTGTGTTGACGATCATACCCACTCGCGACACCCGGCGGATGCTCAGCCCGTGGCGCCCGGATTCCCGGTGAGGATTGGGTACCGTGAACAGGTGACCGCTCCTGAAGACCGCCGACACGACGCCGTGCCCGCGCCGCCGTCCGCCGAGGCCACCACACTCGCGGCCGACACGACGTCGACCGCCCCTGCCGTGCCCGATTCGGGTGCCGTGTTCACGGAGCCGGTCGCCGCGGACGTCGCAGCCGGAGCGATGGACGCCGATGCCGCGTCCTCTGTCACCGGGGCAGTCCCCTCGACACCCGCAGACGCCGACCTCCTCTCGAACGAGGCGGTCGCGCCACTCGAGGCGGATGCTGCCACACTCACCGTGACGTCGGAGCCTGCCGCTGCGGGCTCTGACAGCCCAGTGGGGCTCGGAGCGACCGCCGAAGCCACCCGTGTCGAGACTCTCGCGGCAGTCGAGCCGGTCGCGACCTCGCCGTCGGTCGCGACCTCGCCATCGGTCGCGACCTCCGCCGACTCGGCGGGCGACGACGCGGCCCGCGCCGACACGGAGAGCCTCGCCGAGACGGATGACCCCGATCTCGCCGCCCTCGGAATCGCCGAGCCACCGGCACCCGCGCGCTGGGCGACCGCACAGAGCAGCGCCACGGCGCTGACCTGGGTCGACACCGCCGCCATCGCCGACACCTCGCCCCTGCCGGCCTTCGACGACGTCGATCACGACGCCGCCGGTGCCTCGCTGCTGCGTGGCGCCCGGCTGCGCCCGGCAGTCACCAGGGCCGGCGTCCTCGTGCCCGTGGGGGTCCTCGTCGGACTTGTCGCGACGTATGCCGGGACGACGCTGCTCTGGCCGCTGAACGAGGTCGCTCCGACCGTGCAGTCCGTCGACGTGACGACGGCTCCCGCGGCGGCAGCAGCGATCACCTGGCCTGCGCAGGGCAGCTCGGCCGTCGGTATCCAGGGCATCGGCACCGTCTCCTCCACCGTCGAACCCGCCGTCATCGCGAGCATCACCAAGGTCGTCAGCGCACTCATGGTGCTGGACCGGATGCCGCTCGCCGTGGGTGAGCAGGGGCCGTCGTTCTCGTTCACGAAGCAGGACAGCCGCGACTTCATGACGTACAAGCGCGGAGACCAGTCCGCGCTCGACGTGCCGGCGGGCGGCTCGCTCAGCGAGTACCAGATGCTGCAGGGCGTGCTGCTGGGCTCGGCGAACAACTACATCGATCGCCTGGCCCGGGAGATCTGGGGCTCCGACAAGGCGTTCGCCGCCGCGGCCTCCACGTGGTTGAGGGAACGCGGTATCACCGGCATCACGATCGCGACCCCGTCCGGGTTCGACGCCCGCAACACCGCGACGCCCGAGGCGCTGGTCGCCGTTGCGGAGAAGGCCATGCAGAACCCCGTCTTCGCGGAGATCGTGGGCACGGCATCCGTCGAGCTGCCGGGCGCGGGTCTCGTCAAGAACACCAACGGGATGCTGGCCGATGCGGGTGTCGTCGGGGTGAAGACCGGCACGCTGCACGAGAGCTGGAACCTGCTCACCGCCAAGAACGTCAAGGTCGGCGACACCGTCGTGCACCTGTACGCGGCCGTGCTGACGCAGGAGGACGACGACGGCAGGCTCGCTGCCACGCGTTCGCTGTTCTCGCAGGTGGAGGATGCGCTGAAGGGCCAGGCTCCCGTGGTGCCGAAGGGCACGGTCGTCGGCACTGTCGACACCCTGTGGGGCCCGAAGATCGATGTCGTGACGTCCGCCGACTCCGACGTGGTGCTGTGGAACGCGGGGACCGCGACCGCGACGACCTCGTTCGATCTGGGGGATCACCGTTCCGCGGGCGACGAGGTGGGCACGTTGACCGCGGTCGGTCCGCTGAACACCGTGACGACGCCGCTGACCCTCGCGCAGAAGGTCGACGGCCCGAGCGCGTGGTGGCGCCTCACCCACCCGCTGGAACTGTTCGGCCTCACCGACGCCCAGCGCTGACCTCGCAGCGGTTGCACTGCTGGTGGACGTGCGCTCACCTGGCAGCAACTGCGGGAATCCCCCACCCAGAACAGCAGGACGTGCCATCCGAGCCCGTCCCGGTGCCGCCTGCCTCGCAGCATCGCGTCGCCCACATGCAGATCGTCCCGCCCCGGAGGTTCCGGAGCGGGACGATCTGCATGTGAGGCGTGTCAGGCGGTGTGGTCGCCCGTGTCGGGGCGCTCGACGACCGCTTCGGCCTGTGCGACCTCTGCAGCCGGGTCGGATGCTCCGACCGATGCTCCCACGCGCGCGGCCTCGGCTTCGCCGTCCGCGGCTTCGCCTGTCACGACGACCGGGGTCGCGCCGGTGAGCGCGTCTTCGGCGTCGATGTCGGCAGCAGCCTGCTCGAACTGCGACTGGTACAGCCTCCAGTACGCGCCCTGCGCGGCGATCAGCTCGTCGTGCGTGCCCTTCTCCACGATGTCACCGTGCTCCATCACGAGGATGAGGTCGGCGTCGCGGATGGTCGACAGACGGTGCGCGATCACGAACGACGTGCGTCCCTCTCGGAGCGCCGCCATCGCGTGCTGCAGGAGCAGCTCGGTGCGGGTGTCGACCGCCGACGTGGCCTCATCGAGGATGAGGATCGACGGCTGAGCCACGAACGCGCGCGCGATCGTGATCAGCTGCCGCTCACCGGCCGAGACGTTCGACGCGTCCTCGTCGAGCACGGTGTCGTACCCCTCGGGCAGCGCGTGCACGAAGCGGTCGACGTACGTCGCCTTGGCGGCTGCGAGCACTTCTTCGTCGGTCGCCGTGGAGCGACCGTACCGGATGTTCTCGCGGATGCTGCCGGCGAAGAGCCACGGGTCCTGCAGCACCATGCCGGTCCGCGAACGCAGGTCGTCTCGCGTCATCTCGGACGTGTCCTGGCCGTCGAGCAGGATACGCCCACCGCTGAGCTCGTAGAACCGCATGATCAGGTTGACCAGCGTGGTCTTGCCCGCGCCGGTCGGACCGACGATCGCGACGGTCTGGCCCGGCTCCACCTGGAACGACAGGTCGGTGATCAGCGGACGCTCCGGCGTGTACGAGAACGCCACGTTCTCGAACTCGATCACGCCCTTGCTGTCGGTGACGGTCGGCGCGTCCTCCGCGTCGGCCTCCTGCTCGTCTGCATCCAGCAGCTCGAACACGCGCTCGGCGGACGCCGTGCCCGACTGGACGACAGCGGCCATTCCACCGAGTTCGCTCAGCGGCTGCGTGAACTGCTGCGAGTACTGGATGAACGCCTGCACGTCGCCGAGACGCAGCTGCCCGTTGGCGACCATGAGGCCGCCGAGCACTGCGATGCCCACGTAGGTGAGGCTTCCGACGAAGGTCATCGCCGGCATGATCACGCCGGAGAGGAACTGCGCCTTGAAGCTCGCCTGGTAGAGCTCCTCGTTCTCGCTCTGGAACCTGTCGAGCGCGTCCTGCTCGCGACCGAACACCTTGACCAGTGCGTGGCCGGAGAAGGCCTCCTCGACGCGCGCGTTCAGGCGTCCGACCTTGCGCCACTGGATGCCGAACGCCTTCTGCGAGCGAGGGCCGATGACGCCGAAGATGACACCCATCAGCGGAAGCGCCACGAGTGCGACGAGTGCCAGCTGCCAGGAGATGGAGAACATCATGATGAGCACGCCGACCACGGTGAGCACCGACGTCAGCGCGCCGGACAGCGACTGCTGCATCGTCTGCGTGATGTTGTCGATGTCGTTCGTGACCCGCGAGATCAGCTCGCCGCGCTGCACCTTGTCGAAGTACGACAGGGGCAGACGGTTGATCTTCGCCTCGACCTCTTCACGCAGGCGCCACATGGTGCGGACCATGATGACGTTGATGACGTAGCCCTGGATCCAGCTGAGCAGTGCAGACACGACGTAGATCGCGAGCACGGCGACGATGATCCACCGCAGGGCGTCGAAGTCGAGCCCCTGACCGACCGTGAAGTCGTGCATCGCCGCGATCTGGTTGGCGAAGTCATCCTGCTTGAACTGACGCAGCTGCTCGACGACCTGGCTCTGGGTCGTTCCCACGGGGAATCCGGGGAAGTCCCCGTTCGGCTTGGCGAGTTCGTTGGAGAAGAAGCCCGTGTAGATGATGTTCGTGGCCTCGGCCAGCACCTTGGGCGCAGCGACCGCGAGCACGACGCCGATGGCGCCGAGCACCGACACGAACACGAACCACACCGCCGACGGCTTGAGCAGCCCGATCATCCGCTTGAAGCTCGGCCCGAAGCGGTCTGCCTTGCCCGGTGCGACGCTGTCCCAGCCGCCGCCGTTCTGGCGGGCCTGCTCGGCCAGCTCGGCCTCGTACTTCTCGTCGTCGGTGAGCTCGCGCTCGACCGTGGGCGTCGCTGCGCCCTTCGCCTTGGCGGCGGCCATGCGCTCGCGCCTGCTCTGAGGCTTGCCCTGCTCGCTCACGCGTCCACCCCCAACTGCGACTCGACGATCTCACGATAGGTATCGCTGGTCTCGAGCAGCTCCTCGTGGGTGCCGACGCCGACCATGGTTCCTCCTTCGAGGACGACGATGCGATCGGCGTCCGTGATCGTCGAGACGCGCTGGGCGACGACGATCTTTGTCACGTGCGGGAGCTCCCTCCACAGCGCCTGCCTCAGACGGGCATCCGTCGTGAGGTCGAGCGCCGAGAACGAGTCGTCGAAGACGAGGATCTGCGGCTGGTGAACGATCGCACGGGCGATCGCCAGGCGCTGACGCTGACCACCGGAGACGTTCGTGCCGCCCTGCGCGATGCGGGACTCGAGCTTGTCTGGCATCTCCTCGACGAAGTCACGTCCCTGCGCGATCTCCAGCGCGTGCCAGAGATCCTCATCGGTCGCGTCCTCCCGGCCGTAGCGGAGGTTGGACGCCACCGTGCCCGTGAACAAGAACGGGCGCTGAGGCACGAGGCCGATGCTCTGCCACAGGGCGTCGACGTCGGCCTCGCGCACGTCGGAGCCTCCGACGAACACCGCGCCGCCCGACACGTCGAACAGCCGCGGGATGAGGGAGACGAGCGTGGTCTTTCCCGATCCGGTCGAGCCGACGATCGCGACGGTCTCGCCCGGCTGCGCGGCGAAGCTGATGCCCTTGAGCACCGGCGACTCCGCTCCGGGGTAGGTGAACTCGACGTCGTCGAAGGCGACGGCACCCGGTGCGACGAAGTCGGTGACGCCGTTCGCGGGCCGTGCCATGGTCGACTCGGACTCGAGCACCTCGCCGACGCGCTCCGCGGAGACGGCGGCGCGCGGGATCATCATCGCCATGAAGCTGGACATGATGACGCCGCCCATGATCTGGCCGATGTACTGCATGAACGCGAAGAGCGTGCCGATCTGCACGTTGCCTGCGTTGACCTCGATGCCGCCGAACCAGATCACGGACACGACGGTCACGTTGAGGATCAGCATGAACAGCGGGAAGAGCAGCACGAACAGCGATCCGACCTTGCGGCCGACGACCATGATGTCGGTGTTCGCCTCGCGGAAGCGGTCTTCCTCGATGCGCTCGCGCACGAAGGCCCGCACCACGCGCACACCGGTGAGCTGCTCGCGCAGCACGCGGTTCACGGCGTCGAGCTTGGTCTGGTAGCTGCGGAACAGCGGCACCATGCGGCCGATGACGAGCACGGCGACGACCAACAGCACCGGCACGGCGACCGCGATGATCCAGCTGAGACCGACATCCTGGCGCACGGCCTGGATGACACCGCCGATGGCGAGCAGCGGCGCCGTGACGAACATGGTGGCGCCCATCATGGCCAGCATCTGCACCTGCTGCACGTCGTTCGTGTTGCGGGTGATCAGCGAGCCGGCGCCGAACTGCGAGACCTCGCGCTCGGAGAAGCCGCTCACCTTGGCGAAGACGTCGGCCCGGATGTCACGGCCGACGCCCATCGCCGCACGCGCGGCGAAGTAGGTGGCGATGATCGAGGCGATGATCTGGCCGAGCGAGACGGCCAGCATGAACAGACCGGTGCGCCAGATGTAGGCGGTGTCGGCCTTGGCGACGCCCTCGTTGATGATGTCGGCGTTCAGCGAGGGCAGGTACAGGGTCGCCATCGCACTGGCGAACTGGAAGACCAGGACGCCGAGCAGCAGCAACCGATATCGAGAGAGGTAACGGACGAGGATTTTTCCGAGCACAGGCGGACTTTCCTTGAGGTTTCGAGCAGCCGGATCTCTCGACAGGCGGATGCCTGCCGACGATCGGCCGCATCACAGAGTGCCACGAGCCACGGACATTCGCATCCCCCCTAGGGGGGACCTTCGCTGACAGCGAACCGATCCGTGCTCCGGCCTGCGGTTTCTGCACCCTGACGAACAACCTCGCGCCTCCGCGCAAAGGTCGTCAGAACAGCGGACGCTCCGGCACGTACGCACGCGCATCGGCCCCGGCATCCGGTGCGAGCTCGGCGATGGTCGGCGGGTCCCAGCGCGGGTTCCGGTCCTTGTCGACGAGCTGGGCGCGGATGCCCTCCACGAGGTCGGGATGGCGGTTCACGAACCACAGCACCCGTCGGTACTCGCCCTCCAACGCCTCGCGCAGCCCGCTCATCGCCCTCGCCTCGCGGACCGCGTCGAGCGTCACCGTGATGCCCGTCGGGGCCAGGCTCTCGAGAAGATCCGCCGTGGCGACGGCATCCTGCACCTCCGAGGAACGCAGACGCTCGACGATCTCTGCGACAGTGTCGGCCGAGAACGCCTCGTCGATCCACTCCTGCGAGTCGGGGAGCGCCGAGGGGTCGGGCGTCTCGTCGAACAGCAGCACGATCTCGCTGGGGCCCGTGGGGTCGGCGCGGTAGGCGAGGGCCTCCCGCAGCGCGTCGAGACGGTCGGACGGCACGAAGTGGTCGGCGAAACCGAGGTGGATGGCATCCGCGCCGTTCATCGTGCCGCCGGTGAGGCCGAAATACTCGCCGAACCTGCCGGGGGCGCGACCCAGCAGCCAGGTGCCGCCGACGTCGGGGGTGAAGCCGATGCGCGTCTCCGGCATGGCGAGCGTCGAACGCTCGGTGACGATGCGGATCGCCGCATGTCCGGAGAGGCCGATGCCGCCGCCCATCGTGATGCCGTCGGCGATCGTCACGACGGGCTTCGGGTACTCCGCGATCATGGCGTTCAGCGTGTACTCCGCGCGGAAGAAGGCGACGGTGTCCTCGAAGCGGCCGGCGACGATCTGCCCGTGCAGGGCACGTACATCGCCTCCGGCGCACATGCCGCGCTCCCCCGCGCCGTCGATCATCACGATCTGCACGTCGGTATCGTCGCGCCACGCGTCGAGCGCGTCGGTGAGCAGAGCGATCATGTCCTGGTCGAGCGCGTTGATGGCACGAGGACGGTTGAGCGTGAGTCGGCCGAGCGCTCCCTCGGTGCGGACGAGGACCTTGGGCGCGTCTGAGGATTCGGTCACGGATGTCACGTTACTCCGTTGCATTCGATGCCGATTGTGCGGTAAATACGCGATCCGAGCGCTTTTCCGGCAGGATAGATGGAACTGCCCATGCAAGGAGAGGTCGCGGATGCCCGACGGACAGGTGCTCGAGTTCACGCGCGTCACGAAGCGCTTCAACGATGTGACGGCGGTCTCAGACTTCTCCGCACGCGTCGAGCCCGGTGTCGTCACCGCCTTCCTCGGCCCCAACGGCGCCGGGAAGACCACCACGCTACGCATCCTGCTGGGCCAGGTACGACCCACGAGCGGCACGGCGACCATCGGCGGCGTCGCGTTCGCCGACCTCCGCACTCCGCTGCGCGTCATCGGCTCCGTGCTCGAGGAGACGGTCTACCGCCCCCGTCGCACCGCGAACCGGCAGCTGACCATCGCCGCCAAGGCGAACGGCATCCCGCTCTCGCGCATCGACGAGGTGCTCGCGCTGGTCGGGCTCGAGGGCGAGGGCGAGGGTCGCATCGGCAGCTTCTCCCTCGGGATGCGGCAGCGTCTCAGCGTCGCGCACGCGCTTCTCGGCGACCCCGGCACGCTCGTCTTCGACGAACCGGCCAACGGCCTCGACCCCGAGGGCATCCGCTGGATGCGGTTGCTGATGCGCCGGCTCGCCGACGAGGGGCGCACCGTGCTCGTGTCGTCGCACGTGCTCAGCGAGGTCGAGCAGATCGCCGACAACGTGCTCGTACTGTCGAAAGGGCAGCTCGTACTGTCGAGCGGCATCGAGAAGCTCGCCGATCCGTCAGCCGGATCGGTCGTCGTCGACGCCGCCGACCGCGCCGCGCTGCGCACCGCGTTGGGGCAGGCCGGCTTCGAGGTCGAGGTGCTGCGCTCCGGCCTGACGGTCAGAGGAGCGGATGCCGGAACCGTCGGCGCCGTCGCCGCATCGGCCGGCGTGGCACTCAGCACGCTGGTGCAGCGCGGACCGACCCTCGAGGACGTCTTCATCGAGCTCGTCCGCGGCGGTCGCCTGGAGCCGCGGGCCGTCGCGGCCGCGTCGCAACTGGTGCTGGCCGAGACGGATGCCGCATCCGTGAACGTGCCGTCGGCGGAGGCAGCGCCGGTGGATGCGGTGGGAGTCCCGCCCGTGTCGGGTGTGCCGGTGACGGCGCCTTCTGTGGAGGAGACCCAGGCCGAGGCCCCTGTGGAGGAAGCGTCCGACGCGGCTGCTGTGGACGAGGCGTCTGACGCGACCGTTGTGGAGCAGACGTCTGCGGAGAGTGTTCCCGCGGAGGCCCCTGTGGAGGACGCGTCCGACGCAGCTCCTGTGGAGGAAGCTCCTGCCGAGAACGTTCCGGCGGAGGCCCCTGTGGAGGAGGCTCCCGACGAGAACGTTCCGGCGGAGGCCCCTGTGGAGGAAGCTCCCGTGGAGGAAGCTCCCGACGACGATTCTACGGAGGAGACGGCCGAGCCCGACTCCCCTGTGGAGGACGCACCCGCGGACGTGGACGACCCGTTCGCCGGTCTGATCCCTGTGGAGGACGCGCCCGACGCAGCTCCCGTAGAGGAAGCTCCCGACGCCAACGCGGCCCCGGTCCTTTCCGACGACGAGTCTGTGGAGGAGGCTCCCGAGCACTCATCGGTCGAGGAGCACGCCGACACGCAGGACCTCGTAGAAGAAGCCCCTGTGGAGGAAGAGACCGCTGCAGACGAATCCGCTGTGGAGGATGGCTCCTCGGATGCCGACGAGACGGCATCCGGCCCGTCGTTCGACGACATCCTGTTCGGAACGGGCGCAGCTGCCGACGCACACACCGACGACGACGCGGACGCTCCCGACTCCGGCGAGCACCACGCGGGCGTCGAGGTGTTCGCCGAGCTCGGGCACGACGATGACGCACCCGCCGAGAATGACGAGCCCACCGACGACGACCTGGCCGGCGCCGAGTCATCTGCGACCGAGGCCGTCACCGCCGCGGCCGAGGACGAAGACCCCCGCAGCGCCGCGGTCTCATCGATGCTCGCGGCCGCAGCCCGCGCGTACTACGAGGACGAGCCCCGCGACTACCCGCTCGGCACCGCCACGGAACCGGCCGACGAATCCGTCGCCGCGGAGGGGCAGCAGGGTGACGAGCCCCCCGCGGAGGAAAGCCGCGGGGAGTCGGACTTCGTCACCGGCAACACTGCGATCATCGATGCCGTGCCGCTCGCCGCTCCTGCTGGCGACAGCGACGCCCCGGACTCCACCGCCGACGAGGCGCACCCCGGCCACCACGACGGTGACCACGACAACGAGGGCGACCACCACGAGCACCACGACGGTGACCACCGCCACTACTGAGGCCCGTTGACATCGAACCCCTCCGCGCGTCGCGTCGGAGGGGTTCGTCGTCTGCAGGAGCCGATCAGGCGGGGCGCGGGCGGATCACCGGACGGCGCTTCTCCTTCGACACCGGCGTCGGCGCCGTCGCGACGATCTCCTCGACGTCGGCGGGTTCGCTCGATACGTCGAGTCGCAGCGCCTGCGTCAAGGCCAGACCGTGGCTCGTGGTGAGGATGAGCCGGCGGAACTCGTCATCACCGTCGAGGTCGACGACGACGCTCGGACGACGACGACGGATGAGCACGAAGTCGGTGCTGCCCGCGGCCTTCCACGTGCCGGCGGCGAGGATGCTCGGGATATGCGTGCCAGGGTTCGGGACTCCGCGCAGCCAGGTCCACGCATCGTCGGTGAGCTGCACCTTGGTGATGGTGTCACGTGCGATCCGGATGTTCTCGCGGCGGAAGCTGGCGGCGCGCTCGATCGGTGAGAGCACGACTTCGAGTTGCGTCTGGTCCAGCAGCAACGTCACCATGCCACCAGTCTGCCAGCGGCATCCTGCCAGTTGACTGGATCTTGTTCACAGGACCGCAACGATCCGTTGTCGGGTTGCACCATTTCATACTCCTCGACCGATCAAAATTCGAACATATGTACCATACTCGACGCCAGCGGTTCGTGCCGACGGTGGCGGCATCGACGGTCTTCATCCCGGGGAGAATGGAGGCATGAAGGCTCAGCTGCGCATCCGGCCGACGGCAGGACCGTCCGAGTACCCGGCGCTTGCCGCCATCTGGCGGAGTTCAGTCGACGCGACGCACGACTTCCTCGCCGATGCCGACCGGGATGCGATCGAAGCCAGGCTGCAGAGCGACTACTTCCCCGCGGTCACCCTGTCCGTCGCCGAGATCGACGGACGACCGGTGGGATTCGCGGGCGTGCACGACACGTCCCTGGAGATGCTGTTCGTCGACGCGACGCACCGTGGCGGCGGCATCGGCACCGCGCTCCTCGCCCATGCGATCGACACGCAGGGAGTCACCACGGTCGACGTCAACGAGCAGAACGTCCTGGCCGCCGGCTTCTACGCGCGCCAGGGGTTCGTGGTCGTCGGTCGCAGCGAGACCGACGAAGCCGGACGCCCGTACCCGCTGCTGCATCTGAGGCTCAGCGACCCCGCATCGCGCGACTGATCCGCGCGGACTCAATTCCTCGGAGAGGCTCCCTCAGGCGCGCGCGACCGCAGCCGCGGCGGCCGCAGCGGGCAGCGCCTCCTCGATGCGGCCGAGTTCCTCGTCGCCGTGGGCGGCGGTGAGGAACCACGCCTCGAACACGCTCGGCGGCAGGGCGACGCCCTGCTCCCGCATGGCGTGGAAGAACGTCGCGTAGCGGAACGACTCCTGCGCCTGAGCCTCGGCATAGTCCCTCGGCGCGGACGCGCGGAACGACGCGTTGAACAGGTTCCCGGCCTTGGCCACGGCGTGCGTCACGCCGGCATCCGCCAGCGACCGGTCGAGGGCGCCGGCGAGCCGGACGGATGCCGCGTCGATCGTCGCGTACACCTCGGGAGTCGCCAGTCGCAGCGTGGCCAGCCCCGCGGCGACGGACAGCGGATTCCCCGACAGGGTGCCCGCCTGGTACACCGGCCCGAGCGGGGCGAGCAGGTCCATGACCTCGGCGCGTCCGCCCAGTGCGGCCAACGGCATCCCGCCGCCGACCACCTTGCCGAACGTGATGATGTCGGGCAGGTACTCCTCGCCCTCCTGGGCCTGCAGGCCCCAGAACCCCGCGGGGTGCACGCGGAAACCGGTGAGGACCTCGTCGAGGATCATCAGAGCGCCGTGCGCGTGCGCCGTGTCGGCGATCAGCCGGTTGAAACCGGGGAGAGGAGCGACGACCCCCATGTTGGCCGCCGACGCCTCGACGATCACGGCCGCGATGCGCTGACCGTGCTCGGCGAACACGGCAGCCAGGGCTTCGGGGTCGTTGTAGCCGATGACGAGCGTCTGCGCGGCGATCGGCGCCGGCACCCCGGCCGACCCGGGGAGTGCGAGCGTCGCGACACCCGATCCCGCCTCGGCGAGCAGTCCGTCGGAATGGCCGTGGTAGTGCCCGGCGAACTTCACCAGCAGGTCGCGGCCTGTCGCCCCGCGCGCGAGGCGGATCGCTGTCATGGTCGCCTCGGTGCCGGTGGACACGAGACGCACCCGCTCCACGGGCCGCACGCTACCGAACCGCACGCGGTCGGCGATCAGGGCGGCGAGCTCCACCTCGCCCTCGGTCGGCGCACCGAAGGAGAGTCCGCGCGCCGCGGCCTCCTGCACGGCCGCGACGACCTCGGGATGCGCGTGGCCCAGAAGCGCCGGCCCCCACGAGGCGACCAGGTCGACGTACGTCGTGCCGGCGGCATCCGTCACGGTGGCACCGGATGCCGACGCCAGGAATCGCGGCGTGCCACCGACGGAGCCGTAGGCGCGCACCGGCGAGTTCACTCCTCCTGGCGTCACCGCACGGGCGGCGGCGAACAGGTCGTCATTGCGATCGGTCATGTCGTGCTCCTCGCTCAGCCCGGGTCGCTGACGACCGCGGGAACTCTCTGATCAGCCGCGCAGCCAGCGGGCGGCCTCGGTCGCCCAGTAGGTGAGCACGGCGTCGGCGCCGGCGCGCCGGATCGACAGCAGCGACTCCAGCACCGCAGCACGGCGATCGATCCAGCCGTTCGCCGCGGCGGCCTCGATCATCGCGTACTCACCGGACACCTGATATGCCCAGACAGGAATATGCACGGCATCCCGCACCTCGCGCAGGACATCGAGGAAGGACATCGCCGGCTTCACCATCACGATGTCTGCGCCCTCGGCCTCGTCGACCACGGCCTCGCGAACGCCTTCGCGACGATTGCCCGGGTCGAGCTGGTACGTGCGGCGGTCGCCCTTCAGCTGCGAGTCGACGGCCTCGCGGAACGGACCGTAGAACGCGCTCGCGTACTTCGCCGCGTAAGCCAGCAGCAGCGTCTCGGAGAAACCGGCCGCGTCGAGCGCCGCGCGGATCACGGCGACCTGACCGTCCATCATCCCCGACAGACCGAGCAGCTGCGATCCGGCACGGGCCTGGGCCACAGCCATCGACGCGTAGCGGTCGAGCGTCGCATCGTTGTCGACCGAACCGTCGGCGGCCAGCACGCCGCAGTGGCCGTGATCGGTGAACTCGTCGAGGCAGAGGTCGGTCTGCACGACGAGCGCGTCGCCGACCTCGGCGGCGAGCGCCTCGGTCGCGACGTTGAGGATGCCCTGGGGATCATCGGCGCCGGAGCCGCGGGCGTCGCGCACGGCGGGGACCCCGAACAGCATGACGCCGCCGACACCCGCCTCCGCGGCCTCGACGGAGGCCGCGCGCAGCGAGTCCAGCGAGTGCTGCACGACACCGGGCATCGACCCGATCGGGCTCGCCTCGGTCACGCCCTCTCGCACGAACAGCGGCAGGACGAGCTGCCGTGGCTCGAGGGAGGTCTCGCGCACGAGATCGCGGACGGCCGGCGACTGCCTCAGCCGCCGCAGCCTGGTCTCGGGGAAGCTCACGGCGCGAACTCGTCAGCCGCGTGCGGAAGGGTGAAATGCGACACCGCGTCGATGAGCGCATCCACCGTCTGCCTGTCGGCCACGACGGTGATGGGCAGTCCTGCCTTGCGCGCGTCCTTCGCGGTGCGAGGGCCGATGGCCGCCAGCAGCGTGTCGTCGGGGATGTCGGGGAACTGCTCCCGCACCTGCGCGGCGACGGATCCGCTCGTGATGAGGATCGCGTTGATGCGTCCGTTCTGCACGTCGCGCATGATCCGATCGGTGACCGGCACCCCTACCGTGCGGTACGCGACGACGCTCTCGACGTCGTGGCCCGCCTTCAGCAGCGACTTCGTCAGGACAGGCTTGGCGATCTCGCTGCGCAGGGTGAGGATGCGGCGGGGCTCCGGTTCGAGAGCGATGAGCTGCTCCGCCATCCCCTCCGCGGAGTTGTCCTGTTCCGGCACCAGGGCCACCTCGTAGCCGACCGCCTGCAGCGCGGCCGCCGTGGTCTCGCCGACCGCGGCGATCTTGGTCGTGCGGGGCACCTCCACGCGGTGCGCGAACAATACGTCGACGGTGGTCGCGCTCGTGATGGTCAGCCAGTCGTACTCACCGGCCGCGAGCCGCGCCAGCGCCGCGTCGAGCGCGGCCTGGTCGGTGGTGGGGGCGAAGTTGATGAGGGGTGCGACGACGGGCACGGCGCCCTGCGCACGCAGGCTGGCGGCGACGCCGTCGCCCCACGGTCCGCCGCGGGGGACGAGGATGCGCCAGCCGTCCAGCGGCTTGTCCTGCTTCGATTGGGTCATGAGGAATGCTCTCGGGAGACGAGGTCAGCCGCCCCTTGATCGAGCAGCCGACGGGCAAGAATCAACCCGAGCGCGCGTGCTGCGGGCATCGGGTCTGCACCATCGGCAGCATCCGCTCCATTGCCACTGCCGTTCCGACGAATATACTCCCCGTTCAGGGATTCCGTGACGTCGAGACCGATTCGTTGCGCTCCGTCGGGTGCATAGACTACGGTGCGCACCCGCACCTCGCTCCCCGTGACGGCCGCATGGGCAGCCATCGGCGCCTGGCATCCGGCGTCCAGTCCCTCGAGGATCGCGCGCTCCACCGTCACCGCCAGACGGGTGTCGTGATCGTCGAGGGCGGCGAGCGCCGCGAGCAGTTCCGGTTCGGCGTCCGTGCGCGTCTCGACCGCCAGCGAGCCCTGCCCTGGCGCGGTCGGCCACTCGGCGAGACCCAGCTCCTCGCGTCGCAGCGGCGAGTCTGCGCCGAGGCGCGACAGGCCGGCCGCAGCGAGGATCACGGCATCCAGCTCGCCGGTCGCCACCCGCGAGAGCCGGGAGTCGACGTTGCCGCGGATGTCGACGACCTCGGCGCGCGGAGCACGACGCCTCACCTGCGCGATGCGTCTCGGAGAGCCCGTGCCGACGAGGCTCCCCGGGGCCAGCTGCTGGAGAGGGATGCCGTCACGGGTGATCGCGACGTCTCGGGCGTCCTCACGCAGGGGGGTCGCCGCGATGACGAGACCGTCGGGCTGCGCCGTGGGGAGGTCCTTCAGGGAATGCACGAGGAGGTCGCACTCCCCCGCGAGCAACGCCTCTCGCAGACGGGTGGCGAAGATGCCCTGCCCGCCGATCTCCGAGAGCGACGCCCGGTTCGTGTCGCCCTCGCTGGTGATCGGCACGAGAACGACCGGGCGCCCGATGACGGCTTCGAGGGCGGTGGCGACGTGTCCGGACTGCGCCTGGGCGAGTGCGCTGCGGCGGGTGCCGAGCCTGATCGGGCCGGGCCGGCTGTTCGACGTGGTCATGGCGCGCCTACTGCAGCACGTCCGCGATCTCGTCGAAGCGGAGCCTGCGCCCCGTGTAGAAGGGCACCTCCTCCTTCACGTACCGACGCGCCTCGGTGTAGCGCAGGTCGCGCATGAGGTCGACGAGCTCGGTGGGGTCGTCGGCCTCGAGCGGCAGCAGCCACTCGTAGTCGCCGAGCGCGAAAGCGGCGACCGTGTTGGCGATGACGCCGGTGAACGCAGCGCCCTTGCGACCGTGGTCGGCCAGCATCGTGCGGCGCTCCGACTCGTCGATGAGGTACCACTCCGGGGTGCGCACGAACGGGTAGAGGCACAGCCAGTCTTTCGCCGCGACCCCGCGCAGGAAGCCCGGCACGTGCTGGCGGTTGAACTCCGCGTCGCGATGCACGCCCATGACGTTCCAGACCGGCAGCAGCGAGCGCAGCAGCTCGGTGCGGCGGAGGCGGCGCAGGGCGCGCTGCAGCTCCTCGGCGGTGTCGCCGTGCAGCCACACCATCAGGTCGGCGTCGGCCTTGAGGCCGGACACGTCGTAGAACCCGCGCACGGTGACGCCGGAGTCTTCGACGTAGGAGACGATCGTCTCGAGTTCGGTGGAGTCGGATTCGGTCACCGCGACGTCGGGATTGCGTCGCCAGACCGCCCAGAGGGTGAAGCCGGACGGGTTCTCTTCGCGCTGCTCATCGGACATGCGTCCAGTCTGCCCCCTTTGCGCAGAGGGTGCGAACCCGGGATCGCGGGAGCGACCGCGAGCGTCCACGCCGCACGAGGGAGCCCTGGCGCTGCGCCCGGACCAGGGATCCGCCTCAGCGGGAGAGAGCCCTGGCGATCACCCAGACCGCGCTGCCGACGACGGCGGCCAGGGCCACCGCAGCCGCGATCGCGCCGACCGGGTTGTCGTCGGCGAAGCGACGGGCCTTGACGGCGTATCGCGCCGACGCCTTCTCGATGCGGCGAGGCACGTTCGCCTTGACCTCGATCGCCGCGAGCGCGGCCTTGAGCTCGGCGCGTGCGGAGGCGACCGGGTCGGTGATGCCGCCGGGCACCACCGTCTTGGGGAGGCCGCTGTCAGAAGTCGTCATTGCCGGAGCCCTTCGCGATCTTGATGTCGGCGGCCACCGCCTGCGCGGGGTTCTCTCGCGCCAGCACCTTGCGGAACTTCAGGATGCCCAGCAGCGCGAAGAACAGCACGGCCAGGAGCAGGATGCCGAACACGACGATCGCCGAGAGCCACACAGGCCACCACGACGAGAGCCCGGCGATCGCGAACACGAGTACGACGGGCACGGCCCAGAAGAGGAAGAACAGTGCGACGAGGAACCACACCGAGCCGATGCCCGCATCCTTCGCCGTGCGCGAGACCCAGGTCTTCGCCGCGTCGATCTCCGCCTTGACCAGGTTCGTGACCAGGTCGGGGAGGTCGCCGAGCAGCGTGAGCAGGCTGTCGTCGGCCCGGTCGCGCCTGGCCTTCCCCGAGGGGACTCCGTCGCGAGGCATCTCAGCCCTCGGTCTTCTTCGCCGCCGACTTCGCAGAGGTCTTGGCGGATGTCGTCTTCTTCGCGGCAGTCGCCTTGGCGTCGGCCACGGCATCCTCCGTCGCCTTCGCGACGTCTTCCGCCGCGTCCTTGCCCGTGGCGATCGCCGAGTCGAGGCGCTGGCCAGGGGTGCCGGTGCCGCTGACCGACTTCGCGACCTTCACCACACCGGTCCAGATCGCACCGGGGACGGCCGCAGCCTTGTCGCCGACGTAGCTCTTGACCTTCGAGACCTGCTCCTGCACGGGGTCGAGGTGCCAGACCTTGAGCCACTGCGTCTTGATCTGCTCGTAGCGCTCACGCCCCGCCCTGGTGCCGAGCACGTATCCCACGCCGAGTCCGACGACGAGTCCGATCTTCCCCTTCATGGGGTCTCCTCACGTTGTGACGGTGTGGCCGCCCGAGGCGTTCCCGTTGTGCGGGACCGCAGGCCAGGTACCCAGCGTAACCCCATATGCCGATTTCGGCATCTAGAGGTCAGGGGGTTGACACGGCGGCGCGCATCGGGGCCGAGTCCGTCGCGGAGATCAGTCCCAGAGCAGTGCGCGGCGAAGGCGATCGGCCTCGGTGGTCGCGTCGGGGATGACCTGGGCGAGCCCGGTGCCGGCGAGCCAGGCGCCCACCGCGGCGAGGCCAGGCTCGGTCTGCACAGCCGCTCGCGCGGCGGCCCTGCGCTCTCGTGAACCGATGATCGACGCCGGCTGCGACTGCACGAACCGGGACCGGTGCGAGGCGACCAGTCGCGCAGAGGGGAGGTCGACGCCCAGCAGGGCGGACGCCTCGGCGAGCGCGAGACCGGCCGCGTCGTCGTCGGACAGCGTCGACGTCGCCGCGGATTCTCCCTGGGCGCCGAACGACACGCGGACGACGTGTCTGCCGTTCGCGGCGTCCCGCACCCAGCCCCACTTCGCGCTGGAGTGCGTGAGCGCTTTCGCGGTGTGGCTGCCGGGCACCGTGAGCACTCCGGTGCCGCGTGGCGCCGCGTCGAGCTCCGGTGCGTCGAGCAGCAGCGTGACGATCTCGATCTCCGGGGCGTCGGCGGCGGCCGTCGCGGCCAGGGCCGGCACCGCGGTCGAGAGAAGGTGGCGAGCGGTCGACTCGTCGACGGCCACGATCACGGCGTCGGCGGAGAGGACGACGTCCTCGGCATCCTCCGACGCGGCATCCGGCGACACGCTGTCGGCGGGAGCGTCCTCCGCAGGCGCCGCATCCGCGTCTCCGGCGATGCGCGCGGTGACCTGCCACCCCTGCTCGTGGCGCGCGACCTCGGTCACCCGCGTGCTCGTGCGCACCTCGGCGCCGAGACCGGTGAGGTCGGCGACGAGGGCGTCCACGAGCACGGTCATCCCGCCGTCGAGCCCCTCGACGGCGGCGCCTGGGGCCTTCGCGGCACGGCCCGCGTTCTCGTCACGCAGTCTCTGCACGGCGCCGGACAGCGAGCCGACGCTGGTCAGCGCGGCGTTGAGCCCTGGGGCGGCGATGTCGACATCGACGTCTTCGGGTGCCGCGGAGTAGACGCCGGTGGTCACCGGCGCGACAAGGCGGTCGCGCACCTTCACACCCATGCGCGCGGACACCAGCCGACCCAGGCTGTGGTTGTGGCCGATCGTCAGCGGCGGGCGCACGCGATCGAGGTAGGCACGCCACGCGCCGGACCACCCGATGACCCGGCGCACGTCCTCCTGGAACGGGTTGGCCGGGATGCCGAGGATGCCGCCGACGGGCAGCGGAGCCGCGTCTCCGCCGGGGAGCCCCGCGACCCACGCTCCGCCCGCGGCGGGGGCGACGATGCGCCCGGTCAGGCCCAGTTCGGCGAGCAGCGCGCGCACGTGCCCGCCCCGCGTCGCGAAGCTCTCCGCGCCCGCGTCGACGACCACCCCGTCGAGCTCCGCCCTGCGGATGGCCCCGCCGACGGCATCCGCGGCGTCGAGCACCGTGACCCGCATGCCGACCTTCGCGCACTCGCGCGCGGCGATCAACCCGCCGATGCCTCCACCGATGACGACGACGTGCGTCTCTGCGGCGCGGGAGGCGAGGTCTGCGGGCTCAGAGGTCATGCCTCAATCCTGTCAGGCCGCGATGTGCAGCGGCTGCCAGGCCGAGAGCGCACGCGAGTCCCGCATCCGGATGCCGTGGCGTCGCTGATCGGGGCGGCTCAGCGCGAGTGCACGTACTCCACGATGCGGGTGAGCTGATCCGGATCGGTCTCCGGAGGCACGCCGTGGCCGAGGTTGAGGATGTGCCCGCGAGCGGCCCGGCCGCGGTCGAGCACATCGCTGACGTGCGCCTCCAGCACCGGCCACGGGGCGCCCAGCAGCGCGGGGTCGATGTTGCCCTGCACCGTCACGTCGGGGCCGAGGATCGCGGCGGCTTCGTCGAGCGGGAGCCTCCAGTCGACGCCCACACCGTCGGCGACGCCGCCGAGGCGCATGTCGGCGAGGAACGGGCCGGTACCGACTCCGAAGTGGATGGTCGGGATGCCGATGCCGTCGAGCGCAGCGCGCGAGTGCGGGGCGACGTAGGTGCGGTAATCCGCGGGGCTCAGGGAGCCCGCCCAGGAGTCGAAGAGCTGCACGACGGACGCCCCGGCATCCCGCTGCACCTCCAGGAATCGCCGCGAGACGCGCGACAGCCATCCGGCCAGACGGTTCCAGGACTCCGGGTCGGCGTGCATCATGCCGCGCGCACGCAGGTGCTCCTTCGACGGACCGCCCTCGACGAGATAGGCGGCGAGGGTGAACGGAGCGCCGGCGAAGCCGATCAGCGGGGTGTCCCCGAGCTCCGCGGTGACCAGGCGCACGGCGTCGGCGACCGCGGTGCCGTCGAGATCGGCGGGGTCGATCGCGGTGATCCGCGCCACGTCGTCTGCGGTGCGAACGGGGTTCGCGAAGACCGGACCGCGACCCGGCTCGATCTCCACCTCGACACCGGCCAGACGCAGCGGGATCACGATGTCGCTGAAGAACACGGCCGCGTCGACCCCGTGCCTGCGCACCGGCTGCAGCGTGATCTCGGCGGCGAGGTCGGGGGTGAGGCATGCGTCGAGCATGCGCGTGCCGACGCGCAGCTCCCGGTACTCGGGCAGCGACCGGCCGGCCTGGCGCATGAACCACACGGGGGCCTGATCGGGGCGATCGCCGGCGAGGGCGCGGAGCAGCGGGGCGTCGGAGAGCGGCATCCCCCCATCCTGTCATCCGCCCGCTATGAGCTGGCCGGAGACGCCGGGAGTCGGTCGCCGGCCGACCAGTCCGAACCCTCGGGTAGAATCGACGACGTGCTGCTGTGTGTGACGGCGAGTCACCAGACCGCCTCCTTCGAGTTGCTCGAACGCCTGAGCCGCACCCCCGATGACGTCGCCTCCACCCTCGTGGAGCTGACGCCGTGCGTGCAGGGTGCGGTCGTGCTGGCGACGTGCAACCGCTTCGAGGCGTACGTCGAGATGGACGAGCCGGTCACGGCCGCCGGAGCCATCGGCGTCGAGGCCGTGCTCGAAGCGGTCGAGTCCGCGACGGGCGTCTCCGCCGCCGAGCTCGACGGCGCCTACGCCGTGCACTCCGGTCGCCGGGTCGCCGAGCACCTGTTCTCCGTCGCGTCGGGACTCGAGTCGGTCGTGTCCGGCGAGGGGGAGATCGCCGGGCAGGTGCGTCGAGCGCTGAAGTCCGCACGCAAGGACGGCACCACCTCTCCTGAGCTCGAGCGACTGTTCCAGCGTGCCAGCCAGGCCCAGCGCAAGGTGAAGAACGTCACCGCTCTGGGTCGCGCCGGCCGCTCGCTCGTGCGCCTCGCGCTCGAGCTCGCCGACAGCCGCATCGCCGACTGGTCGGCGGAGCGCGTGCTCCTCGTCGGCACAGGCGCGTACGCCGCCGTCACCCTCGCCACGCTCCGCGAGCGCGGCGCCGAGAACATCTCCGTCTACTCGCCCTCCGGTCGCGCCGAGATCTTCGCCGCGAAGCACGGCATCCGTCCGGTGCTCGCCGAGGACTACGCACGCACGGCCGCACGATCGAGCCTGCTCATCACCTGCACGACGGCGACGGAGCCCGTGCTCGGCCCCGAGCACCTGCGCCGACCCGTCGTCGGCGCGGCGACCGCCGGCTGTCCCGTCGGCGCGCACAGTCAGCTGGTCGTCGACCTGGGCATGCCCCGCAACGTCGACCCGGCCGTCGCGACGCTCGAAGGCGTCGCCCTGCTCGATCTCGAGACCATCCGCCTGCACGCTCCGCTCGAGGAGCTGCAGGCCACGGATGCCGCGCGCACCGTCGTGCGCGAGGCCGCCGACACCTTCCACGTCGTCGGAGAGCGGCAGAGCGTCACGCCCTCCGTCGTCGCGCTGCGCTCGCACATCTTCGCGCTGCTCGAGACCGAGATCGACCGCGCCCGCACCAGGGGCGATGAGGACGGCAAGGTCGAGCAGGCTCTGCGGCACCTCGCCGGAGTGCTGCTGCACACGCCGACCGTGCGGGCGCACGAGCTCGCCGCGACCGGGCGCGCCGAGGACTTCACCACCGCGCTCGCCGCGCTCTACGGCATCGAGCCGGAGCAGCCGGGCGCTGCGGCATCCGCCACCGCCTGAGCGCTCCTCCACATCCCGCCTCGATCAGGCGTTCTCCACCGAACCCGTCGATTCGATCTCCGTCGACGGATCGCAACTGCCCGCACTGCATATCGTCGACCCCGTGACGTCGCCGCGGAGGCGACGCAGAATGGGAGGGTGTTCGTGTCACCGGATGTGCTCGCGATGATCATCGCGCTCTTCGCCTTCACCCTCACCGTGCTCGGCGGGGTGGCCGGCATGCTCGCGCGCCAATCCAAGGCCCTGGAGTCGAGGTTCGACAGGATCGATGACCGGTTCGACCGTATCGAGGGCGACCTCGTCGAGATGAAGGTCGCCATCGCGCGCCTCGAGGGGCCGATCCCGACGCTGCGGCTTGGCCACGCGAGGGGTGCACCCGGTGAACGATGACCTGATGACGCAGACGGATGAAGTGGCGGGGCGAAGCTGCGTCTTCTGTGCGATCGCATCCGGGCGGGAAGAGGCCAGCATCGTCTACGAAGACGCGGCAGTGGTGGCGTTCATGGACCGATATCCCGTCACCAGAGGACATCTCTTGATCGTTCCGCGCATCCATGCGGCGGGGCTTGAAGGCCTCGATCGATCCACGAGTGCTCACGCGTGGTCTGTGGGTCACGAGCTGTCCCGGGCGATTCGGCGTTCGACGATCTCATGCGAGGGGATCAATCTCCTCCTCTGTGATGGCCAGGCCGCCTTCCAAACCGTCTTTCACTTTCATCTGCACGTCATACCTCGCACAGCCGGGGATGGTTGGACCTCGCTCACGCACGTCGGATCCGAACGCGACAGGTCTCTTCTCGACGAGGACGCGCGCGCGATCACGCGCGCCATTTCTGCGGGAAGCCGTTGACGCCCAAGAGCGAGTGCGAGACTGGACCCATGGCCCTTCACATCACCGGAGACACCGCCGCAGACGCCCTGCTCACCGACAACCCGCTGGCCCTGCTGGTGGGCATGCTGCTCGATCAGCAGGTGCCCATGGAGACCGCGTTCGCCGGTCCCCTCAAGATCGAGCAGCGCACGGGGGCGGCGGATGCCGCGACCATCGCGCGCATGGACCCTGAGGAGTTCCTCGAGGCGTTCAAGCAGACGCCAGCCGTGCACCGCTTCCCCGGCTCGATGGCCGCCAGGGTGCAGACGCTGTGCCAGGATCTCGTCGACACCTGGGGCGGCGACGCCGCGGCGCTGTGGACGCAGGGCTCCCCCTCCGGCGCCGAGGTGCTCACGCGGCTGAAGGCCCTGCCCGGCTTCGGCGAGCAGAAGGCGAAGATCTTCCTCGCGCTGCTCGGCAAGCAGTACGGCTTCACGGGAGAAGGCTGGCGCGAAGCCTCCGCCCCGTACGGCGAGGACGGCTCCTTCCGCAGCGTCGCCGACATCGTCTCCCCCGAGTCTCTGACCAAGGTCCGCGAGCACAAGAAGGCGATGAAGGCCGCAGCCAAGGCGGGCGCGTGAAACCCACGGGCACCGACGTCGCGGGGCTGATCGCGCGCGCGGCACCCGCCGCACGTCGCCGCGACGCCGCGACGCTCACCGCCTTGCTGCAGGAGCTCACCGGCCGCGAACCGCAGACCTGGGGAACCATCATCGGGTTCGGCGCGTGCCACTACCGCTACCCCACGGGCACCGAGGGCGACTCCCCTGTGCTGGGGTTCGCGCCACGGCGCTCGGCCACGACCATCTACCTCCTCGACGGCGTCGACGCCCACGCCGAGGCACTCGCACGGCTCGGACCGCACACCTCGGGAACCGGCTGCCTGTACCTGCCCGATCTCGAGCAGATCGACCTCGACGTGCTCCGCGGCATCCTGCACTGCTCTCTCGACTGGGTCGAGGCCGGAGGTTCGCCAGCGATGCACCTGACGATCACCGCCTGACACGCGGACACGCCGCCGTCACGCAGGTGCGTCACGAGCCGACGTAGGTGCATTCTGGTATCCACGCGATGCCCGTCTGTACTCGACAGACGGCGCGAGCGGCTTCGATGCGGAGGCGACCATGGGCGTTCGGCGCGCGGAGAGACTGCGGCTCTTCGACTCGACGGTGCTGCACCGGGCTGACTTCGAGCTCCGCCACGGGGTCGACTGGATGCAGAACGAGGAGCTCGCGGGCTTCCTGAGGTTCTCGAACATGCGCATCCTCGGGGTCGGCGCCTCCCGTCCGCTCCGCGCCAGGATCGCGCTCTTCCCGTTCATGACCTTCGCGCACGTCAACTCCTCGCCCACCGAGGTGCTGTGGCCGCGTGACGAGAAGTCGATCGATCGGGCTCTCCTCATCATCACGCGCGCCGGAGGACTCGACGTCGAGACCGATGGCGTGGTGCTTCGACGCCCCGGCGTGGCGCTGATCACGCCGGGAGACGACGCGGTCACGATCAGACTCACCGAGGAGGAGAACGAGGTGGTCTACGCCAGCGTCTCCCCCGCCGTGCTCGAGGAGGTGTCGCTGCCGTCGACCTCGCGCACGGAGACGACGTGCCCCGACCCCGCCATACTCTCCCCGTCGGTCATGTTCATCTCCGGCCTGTGCCGGATCTCCACCCGAAGCAGCGACGCCGTCGCCCCGCTCAAGATGGCGGCGCGCCAGGTCACCCGCACCCTCTTCTCCCAGGTCGCAGGCGAGGATCCCCCACCGCCGAGCCTGTTCGCCAGGGCGATGGCGCTGATCGTCGCCGACCACGCAGATCCGCTCTTCTCCGTGGGTGGGGCGGCGCGACGTCTCGGCGTCTCCGGCCGCACGCTCCAGCTCGCGTTCAAGGCCGAGGGGACCACCGCCATCGCGCAGGTGAACGACGTCCGCGCACGGGGCGCGCTGCGGCTGCACCAGACCTCGCCGTCGTCGACCGCGGAGGAGATCGCCAGGGCGGTGGGGTTCGCGTCCACCGCCGCTCTGTCGCGCGCGCTGCGCGAGGTCGACGCCGATGAGCGGTCGGAGCCCTGACCAGACCGCGGGTCAGGGCTCCGGCCGCACTCTCTCAGGCGCCCTTCAGGCGCTCCGCGAGGTACTGGTGCAGATCGTCGATCGAGACGCGCTCCTGCGCCATCGTGTCGCGGTCGCGCACGGTGACAGCACGGTCGTCGAGCGAGTCGAAGTCGACGGTCACGCAGAACGGCGTGCCGATCTCGTCCTGGCGACGGTAGCGGCGGCCGATGGCGCCGGCGTCGTCGAAGTCGATGGCCCAGGAGCCGCGGAGCGTGTCGGCGACCTCGCGCGCGAGCGGCGAGAGGTTCTCGTTGCGGCTCAGCGGAAGCACCGCGACCTTGACCGGCGCGAGGCGCGGGTCGAGACGCAGCACGGTGCGCACGTCGGTGCCGCCCTTGGCGTTCGGCACCTCCTCCTCGACGTACGCGTCGACGAGGAACGCCATCATCGCGCGGGTGAGGCCGAACGACGGCTCGATGACATACGGCGTGTACCGCTCGCCCGAGGCCTGGTCGAAGTACGACAGCGACGAGCCGGATGCCTCGCTGTGGCTGGACAGGTCGTAGTCGGTGCGGTTGGCGACGCCCATGAGCTCGCCCCACTCCTTGCCCTGGAAACCGAAGCGGTACTCGACGTCGATGGTGCCGGCGGAGTAGTGCGCGCGGTCCTCCTCTGGCACGTCGAACTGGCGCATGTTCTCGGGGTCGATGCCCAGGTCGATGAACCAGTTCCAGCAGGCCTCGACCCAGTGCTCGAACCACTCCTGCGCCTCGGCCGGAGGCGTGAAGTACTCGATCTCCATCTGCTCGAATTCACGGGTGCGGAAGATGAAGTTGCCGGGGGTGATCTCGTTGCGGAACGCCTTGCCGACCTGGCCGATGCCGAACGGGGGCTTCTTGCGCGAGGCGGTGAGCACGTTGGAGAAGTTCACGAAGATGCCCTGCGCCGTCTCGGGACGCAGATAGTGCAGGCCCGACTCGTCGTCGACGACGCCGAGGTAGGTCTTCACGAGGCCGGAGAACGACTTGGGCTCGGTGTACTGCCCCTTGGTGCCGCAGTTGGGGCAGGGCACGTCGGCGAGTCCGTTCTCGGCCTTGCGGCCCTTGCGGGCCTCGAAGTCCTCGATGAGGTTGTCGGCGCGGAAGCGCTTGTGGCAGCTGAGGCACTCGACGAGCGGATCGGTGAAGGTCGCGACGTGGCCGGAAGCCTCCCACACGCGCTTGGGCAGGATGATCGAGGAGTCGAGGCCGACCATGTCGCCGCGGCCGCGCACGAACGTCTGCCACCACTGCCGGCGGATGTTCTCCTTGAGCTCGGTGCCGAGGGGTCCGTAGTCCCAGGCCGACCGGGAACCGCCGTAGATCTCACCCGCCTGGAACACGAAACCGCGGTGGCGGGCGAGGGCGATGACCTTGTCGAGACGGGACTGTTCGGCCATGGTGGCTCCAATGGTCGGATGCGGGAGAACGCCCGTGATCACGGGCGTTCTCATTCTATCCGCGCCGGGTCGGCCGCCACCCCCGGTCGGTGCAGGGCGGGATGGCTCAGGATGCCGTGAAGAGGTAGCCCTGGTCGACGTCGAAGCCGGCGATGCGCAGTCCGCGGCCGAGCAGCTCCTCCATCTCGGTGCGGAGGCGCAGACGCCACTGATGGGCGGCGTCTGGATCGGACGGCCGCATCGCCTCGATGTCGGCGGGGATGCCGAGGGTGGCGACCACCGCGTCCGGCCCCGGGGGCTTCGCGATGTCGGCGAGCGCCCACTCGACGTCGAGGCGATCGCTCTCGTCGCCCGCGTCGCCGCCGCCGAAGATGCCGTAGCGGTTCACGGAGTACCCGGTCACGCGGGCGCCGAGCACGGTGAGGAAGAAGTGCGCGTTGCGCGCGACCAGCGGGTCGTAGGTCCAGGTGATCCGTCCGACCTCACGCGAGAACGCCCACTGCCGCTGGTGCTCCTTGAGCTCCCGCCCCCAACCGCGTCCGCGGTACTCGGGCAGCAGCGCCGTGATGTGCGAGTGCATCGCCCGACGGCCCGGCTCGCCGAAGAATGCGATCGACGCGCCGACCATCCGCTCCTCGCCACCCTCGTCGTCGAAGAGCCCGACGACGTAGTTGCCCGACTGCTGCAGCGCCATCAGCGTGCCGGCGTCGATGACGCGCTCGGGTCCCCGGATGGAGTCCAGCAGAGCCTGCGCGTCGAGGATCAGTTCAACGGTGTCGAGATCACGGATGGTTCGCACCCTCACAGTCTGTCCCCGATCGCCCCTGACGCGAAACCGGGGCCGCGAAACAGGGTCGCGAAACCGGGGCGGCGAAACCCGGGGTCACGCTCAGCGATTCGGGAACGCCTCGCCGCCGCCGGCGGCGAGGCCGTGCGCGACGATCTCGAGGTTCTCGCGCATCATCTCGTCGGGCATCGCGGGCAGACACTGCTCCCAGTACGGCAGGATCGGCCCGCGCCCCTGCATCATGCCGGCCGGGCGCGCATACGCCCACAGGTGCAGGTGCGCCGAGCCGTCGTTCCAGCGCGAGAAGTGCACGCGCGCCACGGCGGGGATGGCCTTCGCGGCTTCGGAGATGCGCTGCATGAGCGGACCGAGCCCGGCGAGCACCTCGATCGGCGCATCCTCCAGCCGCACGTGGCGGCGGGGCGAGAACGCGCCGACGAACGGCACCCCGCTCGGTCCGGCGAAGCCCGCGTTGACCCGCCAGTCGTCGTCCTGCCAGATCGTGTGCTCCGCCGGTGCGCACAACGGACACTCCGACGGGTCGAGCTCGCCGCTGCGCGGCTTCTCGGGCACGAGCATCGGGGCAAGCGGCAGCAGTTCGAAGGCCGCGATGCTCTCGGCGGGGCCGCTGCCTGGCACACCGCTCGCGTCGAGGGTCTCGCCGATGGGCGCCCAGCGGTGCCAGTCAGTGTCGGCCGGATGCTGCTCGAAATCGCTCATGCGCCCATCGAACCACGCCGAGGGCCCGGTCGGAGTACCGTCGAGGGATGAGCACGACAGAGAAGACGGACGACCACGACACTCGGTTCTTCGGGCAACCGTGGGCGCTGGTGCACATCTTCGGCGTGGAGATGTGGGAGCGGTTCAGCTTCTACGGCATGCAGGGCATCCTGCTCATCTACCTCTACTACTCGGCGACCGAGGGCGGTCTGGGGCTGCCGACGGCTGTCGCCGGCGGCATCGTCGGCGCGTACGGCGGCTCGGTGTACCTGTCGACGATCCTCGGCGCCTGGCTCGCCGACCGGCTGCTCGGATCGGAGCGCGTGCTCTTCCTCAGCGCGATGGTGATCGTCGCGGGGCACATCGCCCTCGCGGTGCTCCCAGGGGTGCTCGGCGTCGGCGTCGGCCTCGTGCTCGTCGCCCTCGGCTCCGGCGGCCTCAAGGCGAACGCCACGTCCGTGGTCGGCAGCCTCTACGCCGCGGACGACGTGCGCAGGGATGCCGGGTTCTCGCTGTTCTACCTCGGCATCAACCTGGGCGCGTTCATGGGTCCGATCCTCACCGGCATCCTGCAGTCGAGCCTCGGCTTCCACTACGGCTTCGGGCTCGCCGCGATCGGCATGACGCTCGGCCTGGTGCAGTACTCGTTCGGCCGACGCCGTCTCCCCGACGAGGCGCGACGCGTGCCGAACCCGCTGCCCTCCTCACGCCTGCCTCTCGTATGGGCGATCGCTGCGGCGGCCGTGGTGGTGATCGCCGCGCTCGTGCTGCTGGGCGTGATCAGGGCCGACAACCTCTCGCTCATCGTCATCCTCGGCGCCCTCGTCGCCACCGTCGCCTACTTCGCGGTGATCCTCACCAGCCGTCGCATCGATGCGACCGAGCGTTCGCGGGTGTGGGCGTTCCTGCCGCTGTTCGTCACCAGCGTCGCCTTCTGGTCGCTGTACCAGCAGCAGTTCACCGTGCTCACCGTCTACTCCGACAAGCGCCTCGACCGGCACCTGTTCGGGCTGGAGATCCCGGTCTCCTCCGTGCAGTCGATCAACCCCGTGTTCATCATCATCCTGTCCGGCGTGTTCGCCGTGATCTGGACGCGCCTCGGCAGCCGCCAGCCGTCCACCCCGGTCAAGTTCGCCCTGGGCGCGATGGTGATGGGCGCCGCGTTCCTGCTGTTCCTGCCGTTCGCGGGCGGCGGCGAGAACTCCACGCCGCTGTTGGCGATCGTCGGCATCCTGTTCGTCTTCACCGTCGCTGAGCTGCTGATCTCCCCGGTCGGACTCTCGGTGACCACCAAGCTCGCTCCCGCCGCGTTCCACACCCAGATGGTCGCGCTGTTCTTCCTGTCGATCGCCCTGGGCACAGCCATCTCCGGCTGGCTGGTGGGCTTCTACAACCCCGACGACGAGGTGCCGTACTTCACGACCCTCGGCGCCATCGCCATCCTCGTCGGCGCCGGGCTGCTGCTCTCCGTCAAGCCCGTGCTGCGACTCATGAAGGGTGTGAGCTGAGCGGAGCAGCCGGGTTCCGGATGTCGGATGCCGGTGGCAGACTCGCCGCATGGAACAGCGCGTCAGCTTCATCACCCTCGCCGTGTCCGATCTCGCCCGCAGCAGGGCGTTCTACGTCGACGGGCTCGGCTGGGAGCCGATCTTCGCCGGCGACGACGTGCTGATGCTGCCCGTCGCGGAGAGGCTGATCCTCTCCCTGTGGTCGGTCGACGGTTTCACCGCCGAGATCGGCGAGGCCCCGGCCGTCGGGCTCGCCCCGCTCACGCTCGCCCACAACCTCGCGACCCCCGCCGAGGTCGACGACGTGCTCGCCGAGGCCGCGCTGCTCGGCGCCCCGGTGAGCCCCGGCACACAGAGGGAGTGGGGCGGCTACTCGGGCTACTTCACCGACCCCGACGGGTTCCGCTGGGAGATCGCGGTCAACCCCGGAGAGACGGGGGACTTCGTGCTCCCGTCGCAGGCCCGCTGACGCCCGCTGTCACACCGGTCGCAGCGCACTCCGATCCAGTTCGGCGATCGAGGTCAGGCCCGCGAGCCCGAGGGTGATATCGAGCTCGGCGAGCACGTTGCGGATGACGTCGCGCACCCCCTCCTCCCCCGCGATGCCGAGCCCGTAGGCGTAGGGGCGTCCGAGGGCGACGACCGTCGCGCCCAGGGCGAGGGCGATGGCGACATCTGCTCCCCCTCGCACGCCCGAGTCGAAGACCACCGGCATCCGTCCGCCGACGATGTCGGCGATCTCGGGCAGCACGGCGAGCGTCGGCACTGACCTGTCGATCTGCCGACCGCCGTGATTGGAGATCCAGAGGCCGTCGACGCCGGCATCGATCGCGTGCCGGGCGTCGTCTGGGTGCACGATGCCCTTGAGGATGATCGGCAGGGTCGTCCACTCGCGCGCCTTCGCGAGGTGGCCCCACGTGAGCGCGGGGGTCGAGAACACATCGAGGAACGTCTCGACGGCGGCGCGCGGCAGCGGCGACCGCAGCCCGTCGCGCAGCCCGCCGCCGGTGAGCGGGGCGCCCTTGCGCGCGATCGTCAGAGCGGCGGCCACCGCCTTCGGGGTCACCTTCACCCCTGGTGCACCCGCGGCACGCGGCATCCGCACCCGCTCGCGCACGAGGCGCTGGAACACCGGGTCGCTCGTGTACTGCGCGATGCCCATGCCGCGCGTGAACGGGAGGTAGGCGAGGTCGAGGTCGCGCGTGCGCCAGCCGAGCAGGTGGGTGTCGAGAGTCACCACGATCGCCTCGCACCCGGAGGCCTCGGCCCGTGCGAGCAGGGAGGCGTTCAGCTCGTCTGACGCCGACCAGTACAGCTGGAAGAGCCGGGATCCTCCCGGCGCCGACCGCGCGGTCTCCTCCATCGGGTACGACGCCTGGTTCGACAGCGTGTACGGGACCCCGGTGGATGCCGCCGCGCGCGCGACCGCGAGATCGGCATCCGCGTGCGCCATCTCCATGACGCCGAGGGGAGCCAGGATCAACGGCGAGGGACGACGGATGCCGAGGAAGTCGACGCCCAGGTCCCGCTCCGATACGTCGCGGAGCGGACGGGGCCAGACCTGCCAGCGGTCGAAAGCGTCGCGGTTCGCGGCCATCGTCTGCTCGGCGCCGGCTCCTCCGGCGATGTAGGCGAAGGCCTCAGCGCTCAGGGCACGGCGGGCGGCCGCTTCCAGCCGGTCGGGATCGACCGGCACGGATGGCCTGGTGCCGCTGATGCCCGCACGGTAGATGTCGGACTGGGTGCGCCGGGAGATGCCCCTGGCGGCTGCGGGATCGTCGGGAGCGACGCTGCTCGTGACCATGCGCCCATGCTAGTCAGCACGAGAACGCCGCGGGCGGCCTCGGTGTCCCCGGCCGCCGATAGCCTGGATCGATGGGTGCAGACGACGACAGGGCGAGAAGAAGGCTGTCGCGTTCGGCGCCACGGTGGGCGATCGTGGCGGTGCTCGCCTTCGCCGGACTCTGCTCGTCGTTCATGTTCACGCTCGTCGTGCCGCTGCAGGCCGAGCTCCCCGAGCTTCTGCACTCCTCCCGCGAGGACACCACGTGGGTCGTCACGATCACGCTGCTCGTGGCCGCCGTCGCGACGCCGATCTCAGGTCGGCTGGGCGATATGTACGGCAAGCGCAGGGTGGCCGTCGTGCTGCTCGCGCTGCTCGCCGTCGGCTCGCTGATCGCCGCGCTCTCCGGCTCGATCGTCGGCGTCATCATCGGCAGGGCGCTGCAGGGGGCCGTGACCGGCGTCGTACCGCTCGGCATCGCGATCATGCGCGACGTGCTCCCGCCGGAGCGGCTCGGCACCGCCGTCGCGCTGATGAGCGCGACGATGGGCGTCGGCGGTGCGATCGGCATGCCGGTGGCAGCGTACCTCGCCATGAACGCCGACTGGCACGCGCTGTTCTGGCTCGCCGCCGCCCTCGGAGTGGTCGGTCTCGTACTCGTGCTGCTCGTCGTTCCCGAGGACGTGCTGCGCTCCCCCGGTCGCCTCGACGTCATCGGCGCGATCGGGCTGGCGGCCGGGCTCACCGGCATCCTGCTCTTCGTCTCGCGCGGTGCGGAGTGGGGCTGGACCTCCCCCGCCAGCCTCGGCTGCATCCTCGGCGGTCTGCTCGTGCTGCTCGTGTGGGGCCGGTACCAGCTGCGCACGACCGACCCGCTGCTCGACCTCCGCGTCGCCGCGCGCCCCGCCGTGCTGTTCACCAACATCGCGGCGATCGGCATGGGCTTCGCCCTGTTCGCGTCGAACGTGACGTTCCCGCAGATGCTGGAGATGCCCGTCGCCGGCGGCTCCGGTTTCGGACTCGACATGATCTCCGCCGCGCTCGTGGTGATGCCGGCGGGACTCGTGATGATGGTGATCTCCCCGCTGTCCGGCTGGTTGGAGCGCACGGTCGGACCGCGGCCGCTGTTCACCGCGGGCGCCGTCGCGATCGTTCTCGCCTACGTGTTCGTGCTGCTGTGGTCGACGGAGGTCTGGCACATCCTCGTCGCGAACCTGCTGATCGGTGTGGGCATCGGCTTCACGTTCGCCGCCATGCCGATGATCATCATGCGCTCGGTGCCCGCGCACGAGACGGGCGCTTCCAACGGACTCAACGCCCTGTTCCGCTCGGTGGGCACGTCGAGCGCCTCCGCGGTCATGGGCGGTGTGCTCGCCTCGATGAGCGTGCGCATCGGCGGCGTCACCGTGCCGACGCGCGACGCCTTCGAGCTGTGCTTCTGGCTCGCGATCGCGGCGGGCGTCGTCACCGTCGTGCTGTCGCTGTTCATCCCGCGCCAGGGCACGACCGAGCAGCACCCGTCGCTGCCGAGCTGATCCGGGCAGCGGAGGCCGCACGCTCGGCGTGGTCGCTCAGCGGGTGATCTCGCGGGGGTCGGGGTCGCCGTCGCGCGGTGCCCGCAGCCGCGACGGGATCGGCCAGGGCAGCGTGTACTGCGTCGTCGCCGGCCGGGTCATGTCGCCGAAGTCGTCGATCTTCACCACGATGCGGCCGGGAACGCCTTCCTCGTCGGGAGTGGCCTCGACGATCCGCACCCGCAGCGGACGATCGCCCTCGTCCTCGAGCATCCACGGGTCGGCCAACCACGCGATCCCCCGCTCCTCGAGCGCGGCCTCCGCGTCCAGCCATTCGACGGGATCGGATGCCGTGCGTCCGAGCACGTCGACGGCCACCCACTCCTCGCCCTCGGGGCGGATCCATCCCAGCAGCTCGCCGTCGTCGCGGCGATGCGGGGTCCAGTCTGCATACGGCATCCGACGATGCTAGCGGCCCCGCCTCGCGGCTCGCGCCGCCACCCGGCTCGCACGTCACGAGGATGACGACGCTTCGCAAGGACGAATCTCGCGAGCCCGTCCTTGCGAAGCGAGTCCGTCCTTGCGAAGCGCGTTCGTCCTTGCGAAGCGCGTCGGCCCCGGACACGGGCCCACGGCCCGAATACGGACACTCGGCGGGACGGAACGCTAGTGCGTGTACTCCATCAGCTCGACGCCGAGCACGCGGAACGCGTCGTGGGCGCGCAGCCGGTGCGAGATCGACAGGTCGTCGAAGCAGACGATGAGCGAGTAGGCGACGCCGGCGCGGGGTCCGGCGAGCACGCCGGCCTCGGCGCGCACGCCGCGATCGCGACCGGTCTTGTTGATGAACAGCAGGCCGTGGGCGTCGTGGTCGTGCGCGAAGGGGTCGAGGCCGGTGGCGGATGCGACCAGGCTGAGGTCCTGGTTGAGGCTGAGCCACTCCGACACCTGCGCGCTGACGGCGGCGTCGACGACCTGGGAGTTCACGAGCGCGGAGAACAGCCCCGCGAGCTCCCTCGCCGAGCCGACTGCGACCTGAGGGGCGTCGTCGGGGCCGCGCTGGTCGCGGAACCGATCGAGCAGGGCGGTGCGCCGCAGCCCCAGCGAGTCGATGCGCTCGCGGACGCGGTCGTGACCGACGCGCTGCAACAGCGCATTCACGGCGATGGGGTCGCCGGCGGTGGCGGCGAGCACGGCGAGGTCCTCCAGCGGCAGGGCAGGCGCGTGCAGATGGCGCCAGACGCCCGAGGTCGACACCGGGTCGATGCCCGCACGGTCGACGATCTCGAGCGGGTCGAGCACACCGGCCTCGAACCCGGCCGCGACCTCGATGAGCAGCGGCACCACGCCGAGCCCGGCGACGGGCATCGTGACGTGATCGTCGCCCGCGAGGACGTGCACGTGACTGTCGAGGTCGACGACGTGCACCGAGACCTGAGCGCCGGCGTCGGCGAGCTGCTCGAGCGAGCGCAGCGTGGACGTGAACGACCGCCGTCCAGCGGCGGCACGTCGCGGCAGCCGGCGGCTGGTGCGCTGCGAACGGCGGCCGTCGGACGGTGGTGCACCCTCGGAACTGGTGCCGGAACCGGGCACCAGGGAGTTCTGCGGCCCGTCTACAGGCTCGGAAGCGCCCACGCGTGATCCTTACAGGGGGGTGGATTGGCGGGATGCTGAGGACTCGACGCGCCCCAGCACCGATATCGTAACCCCGCCGGATGGGGAAGCCCCACAGACTGCGTGAAACGGTCGCCTGATCGTCATGCTCGGTTCGCGCGACCGCACGAGAACGCCGTCTGAGGCGGAGACGCCACGGTGGCCGACCCGTCATCCGGGCCGTCCACCGCGGCTGCGCTCACCCGACGGCGACGGCAGCGGAGACGCTCACCAGATGGTGACGCGCGACTCCTGAGGCAGCCACAGCGCATCGGACTCGGTGACCCCGAACGCCTCGTAGAACGCGTCGATGTTGCGGGCGATCTGGTTGCAGCGGAACTCGTTCGGCGAGTGCGGGTCGATCGTCAGCAGCCGCAGCGTCTCGGCCTCGCGGCTCTTCTGCTGCCACACCTGACCCCACGACAGCAGCAGCCGCTGCACGCCCGTGTACCCGTCGATCACCGGAGCCTCGGCGCCGCCGAGGGACAGCTCGTAGGCCTTGAGCGCGATGCCCAGACCGCCGAGGTCGCCGATGTTCTCGCCGATTGTCAGCGCGCCGTTCACGTGGTGCTCGGCGTCGAGCCCCTCGGGAACCAGAGCGTCGTACTGCGCGATGAGCGCCTTCGTCCGCTCCTCGAACGCCGTGCGATCGTCATCCGTCCACCAGTCCTGCAGACGGCCGTCGCCGTCGTACCGGCTGCCCTGGTCGTCGAATCCGTGCCCGATCTCGTGGCCGATGACCGCGCCGATGCCGCCGTAGTTGGCCGCCGCGTCGCGCGACGCGTCGAAGAACGGGTACTGGAGGATGGCTGCGGGGAACACGATCTCGTTCATCGAGGGGTTGTAGTACGCGTTCACCATCTGCGGCGGCATGTGCCACTCGGTGCGGTCGATGGGCGCGCCCACCTTGTCGATGTTGCGATCGTGCTCGAAGATCGACGCCCGGCGGACGTTGCCGAAGAGGTCGTCGCGGTCGATCGCGAGCGAGGAGTAGTCGCGCCACACGTCGGGGTGACCGATCTTGGGCGTGAACGCCTCGAGCTTGGCGAGCGCGCGCTCGCGGGTCTCGGCCGTCATCCACTCGAGCTCGGCGATGCTCTGCCGGTACGCCTCGACGAGGTTGCCGACGAGCTCGTCCATCGCGGCCTTCGCCGTCGGCGGATAGTGCCGCTCGACGTAGACCTTGCCGATCGCCTCTCCCAGCGCGCCCTCGGTGAGGGAGACGCCGCGCTTCCAGCGCTCGCGGATGGTCGGGACGCCGGTGAGCTCGGTGCCGTAGAACGCGAAGTTCTCCTGCACGAGGTCGTCGGTGAGGTAAGGGGCGGCCGCGTGCACGACCTTCGCCCGCAGCCAGGCCTTCCAGTCGTCGAGCCGCTCCTCGGTCAGCAGTGTGCCGAGTGCTTCGAAGAAGCTGGGCTGCGAGACGACGACCTCGTCGAACGCGACGGGGTTCGACGGGGTGACCGCGTCGCGCCACGGGCCGAGGTCGACGCCGACCAGTTCCTGCAGCTCGTCCCAGGTCTTCAGGTTGTACGTCTCGACCGCATCGCGGCTGCGCACGTTGTCCCAGTGGTGGCCTGCCAGCTCGGTCTCGAGCGCGATCGCGCGGTCGGCCTGGGCCGCGGCGTCGGCGATGCCTGCGAGCCCGAGCAGCCGCTCGAGGTGAGCACGGTAGGCGGCACGCGTCTCGGCGAAGGTGTCGAGGCGGAAGTAGCTCTCGTCGGGCAGCGACAGTCCACCCTGCAGCAGCACGGGGAGGTAGCGCTCCGGGTCGCCGGGGTCGCCGTCGACGTAGAGGCCGATGATCGCCGCGCGGCCGTCGCGGTCGTAGGCGCCGACGGTGCGCAGGAAGGCGGGGATGCCGTCGAGCGCATCGATCTCGGCCAGGGTCTCCGCCAGCGGGGCGACGCCGGCGGCGGCGATGCGGTCGGTGTCCATGAAGCTCGCGAACAGGTCGCCGATCTTGCGCGCGAGGGTGCCCTCCGCGGCATCCTGCGACTCCTCGATGATCGCGCGCACGTCTTTCTCGGCCTGCTCGGCGAGCATGTGGAAGGAGCCCCAGCGCGCCTTGTCGCCGGGGATCTCGGTGCGCGCGAGCCATTCGCCGTTGACGTGCCGGTACAGGTCGTCCTGCGGGCGGATGTCGGAGCTGAACTCTTCGGTGGCCAGGCCAGAGGGAAGGACGTCTGTCATGCGACCAGCCTATGACCAGGCCTCCGACATCGGCGTCGCTGCGGCCTGATCCGAGCCGTAGGGCAGTGTCACGTTCATCAGGAACCCGTCGGCTGTGACCTCGGCCACGACGTCGCCGCCGTGCGCACGTGCGAGGCCCCTGGCGATCGAGAGCCCGAGTCCTGCTCCCGACGAGACCAGCCCGCCTGTCGCCGAGCTGCGCGCCGGATCCTCCCGCCAGCCGACGTCGAACATGCGATCGAGGTCCTCAACCGCCACTCCCGCGCCGTGGTCGAGGATGCCGAGCACCAGACGCCGCCCGTCGACCTCGGTCGCCGAGATCACGATCTCGGTGCCGGCCGGCGCGTACCGCACCGCGTTGGCGAGCAGGTTGACGATGATCCGGCCCAGCTGGTGCGGGTCCGCCCACAGCACCTGTCCGCCGATGCCGCGCTCGACGATGCGCAGGCCCCGCTGCGCCGCCGCCGTGCGCACGTCCGCCACGGCGTCGGACACCACCTCCCGCAGCCCGACCTGCTCGGTATGCAACTGCACGGATCCGGACGTCAGCTTCGACAGCTCGAACAGGTCGTCGACCATACGGCTCATCGTCTCCACCTGAGCGCGCACCTCCCCCGCGAAACGCTCGGGTGTGTCGGACGCCCCTTCCTCCACCGACTCGGCGAGCGCCCGCATCGCCGTGAGCGGGGTCCGCAGATCGTGGGAGATCCACGCGAAGAACCTCCGCCGCGCCGAGTCCAGCTGCTCGAGCTCCGCCCGCGCGGCATCGACCTTCGCCGAGACCTCGGCGAGCTGCGCAGACAGATCGTCGAGCTCGCCCCAGCCCGATGGCTCCGCCCCGACCACGGCACCGCCGCCGACCCGCTCCAGCGACGCGGCGAACCGGTCGAGCGATGCACGCGCCGCCCGCGCGACGACCCACGCGACGACGACACCGAGCACCAGCGACACCCCGATGACGACGACGAGCACGGTGAGGTCGTGCTCGGAGATGTACATCTCCACCGAGATCGCCAGCACGGATGCCGTCATCGCCGCCGTGCCGGCGCAGGCCACGATCAGCAGCTGCGCCATCACGGTGCGGCGTCGCAGCATCCGCAGCACGAGCAGCGCCGCGGCCGCGACGACGGCCGCGCACAGCACGCAGGTCAGGGCGATGAGGGCGATGTCCGCCGCGGCGAGCGCCATCATCGCAATCGCCCCTGCGGCGAGAAGCTGTACCCGGCGCCCCACTCGGTGTGGAGGTGCCGGGGGTCCTGCGGGTCGACCTCGATCTTCTCCCGAAGCCGGCGCACGTGCACGGTGACCGTCGACGCCTCCCCGATGCTCCATCCCCACACCTCGCGGAGGATCTCGTCTCGTGCGACCACCCGGTCGGGCGCCCGCACGAGGAAGGCGAGGAGGTCGTACTCGCGGGTCGTCAGCGCCACCTCGTCCCCGCGCACCCACACCCGCCGACGGGCGACGTCCATCCGGAACGCACCGGCGACGACCTCCCCTCCCGCCTGGGCGGCGCGCGACCTGCGCACGAGCGCCCCCACCCTCAACAGCAGCTCCCGCAGGGAGAACGGCTTGGCGAGATAGTCGTCGACGCCCGTCTCCAGACCCTCGATGCGGTCCTCCACCTGCCCCAGCGCGGTGAGCATCATGATCGGAACCTCAGAGGTCGCCCTCACCTCACGGCAGAGCTCGTCGCCGCTGATGCCCGGCAGCATCCGGTCGACGATCAGCACGTCCGGCAGCTCGTCGGCGAGCGCGGCGCGGGCGGAGACGCCGTCCCCGAACACCACGACGGCATACCCGTTGGCGCGAAGGTAGGCCCCGACGGCCTCCCTGACCGTCGGGTCGTCCTCCACGACGACGACGCGCGGCTGCTCCTCCATGCGGTCGACACTAGTCGCGCGCCCGACGACCACGCGGAGGTCCTTACGATCCCGAAAGGACTCCCCCGCCTGCGGCATCCGCGTTCGTAGCCTGCCTGACAGTGCAGACCGATGCACAGTGCAGACCGATGCGGCGCCCGCCGCACAGCGAACAGGAGAACCCCATGCGCAAGATCGCCCTCGCCGCCACCGCGGCCCTCGCCCTCGCCCTCTCGCTGAGCGCGTGCAGCTCGCCGGGCACCGACTCCGGCACGTCCCCTGCGCCGTCGATGTCGCAGAGCGCCGCCATGGGGATGGAGAAGTCCGGGGACTTCATGGGCCTGAACGACAAGACGGTGAAGGGGTCGGTCTCCGTCTCCGACACGGAGCTGACGCTCTCCGGCTTCTCCTCCGACGAGGGGCCCGACCTGCACGTGTACCTCACGAAGGGCACCGACGAGGCCGCGGTCAGCGCGGGGACGATGGTCGACGCCGTCTCCTTCGACACCGCGTCGCAGACGTTCACGCTGAAGGGCGTGGACACCGCCGACTACACGTACGTCGTGATCCACTGCGACAAGGCCAAGGCGGTGTTCGGCGCCGCGAAGCTGTCGTGAGCGCAACGCGTGCGAACCTCGCCGTGCCCGTGCTGGGCGGCGCGGCGAGGGTCGCGGTCGGGGTGCTCTGGCTGCTGGAGGGCGTGCTGAAGTACCGTGCGGGCTTCGGCGCCGCCGATATCGAGCTCGTCGCGCAGAGCACGGCGGGCAACAGCAGGACGCCGTGGTGGTTCGCGCCGCTGGGGTCGCTGATGGGGACGACGCCCTGGGCGTTGGGGCTGGGGATCCCGGCTCTGGAGGTGATCCTCGGCGTGCTGCTGACGGCGGGCGCCCTGACCAGGCTCGCGGCGTTCGCCTCGATCGGGACGCTGATGCTCTACTGGGGATCCGACCAGCTCATCGCACAGTACCCCGTGATGGTGATGCTCTCGGCGGCGGTGCTGGCACTGCCGAGCGCAGGGCGGTTCGGGGTGGACGGATGGCGGAGGGCGAGGCGGCCCGGCTAGCGCGGGGCCGGATGAGCGGCGGGGCCGGGGTGCGCGGACCGGAGAAGGGGCGCTCGGTGCGGATCAGGGACGGCGACGGATGCCGAGGCACCGGCGTCGCGGCGGTTCCTCGGGCGCGGGGGCGGGGCGTGCGGCGCGGCGCTCCGCCCACGCGGCGACCTCTGCCTCCACGTCGCGCGTCGCCGTCACCACCGGCGGCCCGCCGAGCAGCTGGCGGCGTGCCTCGATCACACGGCGGTTGAAATCCTCGAGCGCCTCGCGCACGTCGTCCTCGCGACCGAGTGCGTCGAGTCGGGTGTCGAGCTCCCTGTCCTCCACGCGCAACGTCAGCGCCGGCGGGCCGAGCCCTGACAGGTTCTCCGTCTCGATCTTGCGGCGTATCCACCAGTCAGGGTCGTGATGAGTACCCAGGCCCTCGAGGGGCTTCCCCGCTCCCGGCAGGTCGTCGAAGTCTCCCCGGCGGATGGCGATCTGGATCGCGCTCTCCACGAACGCCGCCGTGTCGACTGCGGCGGCGGCGCCCGGCACCGCGCCCTCGACCGCGTCGTCCTCGGCATCCGTCTCTCCGCGCTGACGCGCGCGGTACCGGGCAGCGGACTCTCGTGGATCGGTCATGGTGCACCTCCGAGTGCCTCCAGCGTACGTCGGACGGCAGGGCTCGCGGATGTTGCGGCGCCGCGACGCCGGTGTCCCCGCCCTCCCCTAGGCTCTGAGGGTGCCAAGGAACGCCTCCCTCAACCGCGAGATCCTGCGTCTCGCCGTGCCGGCGCTCGGCGCGCTGATCGCCGAGCCCGCGTTCCTCATCGTCGACGCCGCGCTGGTCGGGCACCTCGGCACCACTCCGCTCGCCGGCCTCGGCATCGCGAGCGCCGTGCTGCAGACGATCGTCGGGCTGATGGTCTTCCTCGCCTACTCCACGACCCCGGCCGTCGCTCGGCGCTTCGGCGCAGGCGAGCCCGGCGAGGCCGTCTCGGTCGGCATCAACGGCATGTGGCTCGCACTCGGCCTGGGGGCGGTGCTCGCCGTTCTCGGCGCGGTGTCGTCGCCGTGGCTGGTGTCGCTGTTCGGCGCGAGCGATGCCGTGGCCGCCGAGGCCAACGCCTACCTCGTCATCTCGATGTGGGGTCTGCCTGCGATGCTCATCGTGTTCGCCGCGACGGGACTTCTCCGCGGGATGCAAGACACCATGACACCGCTGTGGATCGCGGGTCTCGGCTTCGGAGCGAACGCTCTCCTCAACTACCTCTTCATCTACGGGCTCGGTTGGGGCATCGCGGGTTCGGCGGCCGGCACGGTGACGGCCCAGTGGGGCATGGTCGGCGCCTACGTCCTTGTCGTGCGTCGCCTCGCCGCGCGGCACGACGCCTCACTGCGCGCCCACGGTGACGGCATCCGCAGCACGGCTCGCTCCGGCGGCTGGCTGTTCCTGCGTACGGTGAGCCTGCGCATCGCGCTCCTCGCGACGGTCGGCATAGCCACCGGCATCGGCACGGGCGAGCTCGCCGGATGGCAGATCGTGTTCACGATCTTCTCCGCGGCGGCGTTCGCGCTCGACGCTCTCGCGATCGCGGCGCAGGCCCTGATCGGCAAGGAGCTGGGCGCCGGCGACGACGCCCAGGTGCGGCGCGTGCTCGCGCGCACGGTGGCGTGGGGCGCCTGGTTCGGCGTGATCGTCGGCGCACTCATCGGCGCGCTGTCCGGCGTTCTCGGAATCGTCTTCACCGGCGACGCGCGGGTGGCGGCGCTCGTGCAGCCGGCGCTGGTGGTGCTCGCCGTCGCGCAACCGATCGCCGGCGTGGTGTTCGTGCTCGACGGAGTGCTCATGGGGGCGAACGACGCGCGCTACCTGGCGATCGCCGGTGGCCTCAACCTCGTGCCGTTCTTGCCCGCGCTGTGGATCATCTCCGCCACCGGAGTCGACGGCACGACGGGGCTCGTCTGGCTGGCCGTCGCGTTCTTCGGGGTGTACCTCCTCGCACGGCTCGGCACGCTCGGCTGGCGAGTCCGCTCAGGGCGCTGGGTGTCGGTCGACGCCTGACGACGGCTCCGTCGCCCTCGGGATGCGCGCTCCCTCCACAGAACGCTCCGGCAGATTCGACGGTCGCGGCCTCAGTTCACGCGTATCTCCGGCACCATTCGTACATGATGACGGCGGCGGCCGCGCTCGCGTTGATCGAGCGGGTCGAGCCGTACTGGGTGATCTCGATGTGAGCGGATGCCGCGGCGAGCGCCTCGTCAGACAGTCCTGGCCCCTCCTGACCGAACAGCAGCACGCATGTCTCGGGCAGTTCGGCGCGATCCACGGGCACGGCGCCGTCGACGTTGTCCACGGCGACGATCGGGATGCCGGCGTCCGCCGCCCAGGCCGCAAACGTCGCGACGTCCTCGTGGTGCACCACGTGCTGATAGCGGTCGGTGACCATCGCGCCGCGCTTGTTCCAGCGACGGCGTCCGATGATGTGCACCGTGTCGGCGAGGAACGCGTTCGCGCTTCGCACGATCGAGCCGATGTTCATGTCGTGCTGCCAGTTCTCGATGGCGACGTGGAACGGATGCCGTTGCAGGTCGAGGTCGGCGACGATGGCCTCCATGCGCCAGTACCGGTACCGGTCGATGACGTTGCGGGTGTCGCCGTGCGCGAGCAGGTCTGGATCGTAGTGCTCGTCGACGGGCCAGGAATCCGCCCCGCCTGGCCAGGGCCCGACGCCGTGGGTGGTGCGCTCCGGCGTCTGCTCGTCCATCCCGCCAGAGTATCCGGCGTGCGGGCGTCCGCCGCTCAGTCGATGATCACGAACAGTGTGTTCTGAGACAGCACGATCCAGATCACCACGACGGCGACGAGCGGCAGTGCGCTGACCACGCGTCGCGCCGCCGGCCCCACCCGCAGTGCGAATGCCGTCGCGACGAGGCATGCCGCGGATCCGACGAGGGCGGCGATGGTCAGCGGCCAGCCCGTCTGGACGTCGCCGGCCTCCCAGTCGCAGTGGGCGCCGACCGGGAACGTCGTCACCTCCACGCTGCGCAGCGTGTTGTCATGCGGCACGACTCCGGCGGGGAGATCGGCCGCCCAGCAGGTGCCGAGCGGATCGTCCACCGCGTCCGCCTGGGAGATCACCGCGGTCGCGACCGGGAAGACGCTCAGCACGGCCACCAGCAGGAGGATCCACCACGCCGTGCTCGCCCGTCTCGTCGTCACTCCTCTCTTGTAACACGAGCCGTCGCCATCTGCTCCCCCGCCGGGCAGAACAGAATATTTAGGGACGCCGAAAAATCCGCTAGGGTTTCGGCATGCCTAAAAAATCCGGAGCGACACGAGCAGCCCGCGGCCTGTGGCTGCTCGGCCCCGCCCTCGTCGCGGGCGTCGCATACCTCGACCCCGGAAACGTGGCGAGCAACATGACCGCGGGCGCCCAGTTCGGCTACCTGCTGGTGTGGGTGGTGGTCGCCGGGAACGTGATGGCGTGGCTCATCCAGTACCTCTCTGCGAAGCTGGGCGTCGTCACCGGACGCAGCCTTCCCGAGCTGCTCGGCGAGCGGCTGCGGCATCCGTGGGCGCGACGTGCGTACTGGCTCCAGGCCGAGCTCGTCGCCATGGCCACCGATCTCGCCGAGGTCATCGGCGGCGCTGTGGCGCTGAATCTGCTGTTCGGCATCCCGCTGCTCGCCGGTGGCCTCATCACCGGCGCCGTGTCGATGGTGATGCTCGCCCTGCACAGCCGAAGGGGCCCGCGCCACTTCGAGTTCGTGATCATCGGACTCATGGTCGTCATCACCATCGGTTTCCTGGCCGGAGTCTTCATCGCCCCACCGGATCCGCTCGCGGTGGTCGGCGGACTCGTGCCGCGGTTCGAGGGCAGCGGATCGGTGCTCCTCGCAGCCTCCATCCTCGGAGCGACGATCATGCCGCACGCGATCTACGCGCACTCCTCCCTCACGAGAGACAGGTTCGGCTCAGGCGACAGGGCGGATGCCGAGACCCGCACGCTCCTCAGGGCGACCCGCTGGGACGTCTCGATCGCCATGATCGTCGCGGGCTCCGTGAACCTCGGCATCCTGCTGCTGGCAGCGGCGAACCTGGCGGGCGTCGAGGGCACCGACTCACTCGAAGGCGCGCACGCCGCGCTCGAGACGGGGCTCGGGCCCGTCGTGGCCACCCTGTTCGCGGTCGGACTGCTCGCGTCGGGTCTCGCGTCGACGTCCGTCGGCGCCTACGCGGGGTCGGAGATCATGCACGGCCTGCTGCACGTGCGCATCCCTCTGCTCGCCCGTCGACTCGTCACGCTCATCCCCGCGCTCGTCATCCTGTGGGCGGGGGTCGATCCGACGCTCGCCCTCGTGCTCAGCCAGGTGGCCCTCTCGTTCGGCATCCCGTTCGCCCTGATCCCGCTGGTCGCGCTCACCGCGCAGCAGCGCACGCTCGGACGCTGGACCAATCGCGTGTGGACGACGATCGCCGGCGTGGTGGCCTCCGTGCTGCTCATCGCGCTCAACGGCGTCCTGCTGTGGATGGTGCTGACCGGCGCGTGAGCACGGGGCGCGCCGATAGGCTCGAACGCATGACTGCCGCAGCCAAGGTCCGCCTGTTCACCTGGATCGCTCTGGTCGCCGGCGTCGGCGGCGGGCTGCTCGTCGCCTTCCCGAAGGTGCTCCCGGTCGGGGGCCCCTGGGTGCAGCTCGCGCTCGGCATCCTCACCCTCGTGCTCGCGTTCGCCGCCCGCAAGATCGGCATCGCCGAGGTCGAGGGATTCGACGGACGACTCTCGCTCGCCGCGGCGCTCCTCGGCTTCCTCGTCGTGTTCTTCGCGGGACAGGTCGCGTTCGGCATCCTCGTCGCCGTCGCGAACTAGTCACGCCCCGACGCGCCTCAACGCTCGTTTGGCGCGTCTTGCGGGAATCCCGCGCCGATACCCGCGACACCTGCCACCCGAGCGCGACCCGGGAGCGCGCACCCCGGGAGCCCGCAGCCCGCACCTGCCATCGAGCGCAGGGCCGCCGCGTAGGCTGGAGGTGTGGCATCCCCCGCAGCTGACGACTACCTGAAGACCGTCTATGCGCACACCGAGTGGCAAGACGCCCCGATCACGCCGTCGGTGCTCGCCGCCAAGCTCGGCATCGCCCCCTCGTCGGTGACCGAGATGGTCAAGAAGCTCGCCGCAGCCGGCCTCGTCTCGCACGTGCCGTACGGTGCGGTGCGGCTGACGGATGCCGGCACGGAGCGTGCCCTCGCGGTCATCCGCCGCCACCGCCTCATCGAGACGTGGCTCGTGCAGGAGTTCGACTACGGCTGGGACGAGGTTCACGACGAGGCGGAGGTGCTGGAGCACACCATCAGCGACCGCCTGCTGGAGGGCATCGATGCCCGCCTCGGCCGCCCGCGCTTCGATCCGCACGGCGATGCGATCCCGGATGCCGACGGTCGCATCGACCGCGTGCCGTTCGTGCTGCTCGCCGACGCCGCCCCCGGTCACGTCGGCCGGGTGCTGCGGGTCAGCGATCAGGACCCCGGCATCCTGCGGGCCGTGGAGGCGGCCGGAGTCGAGGTCGGCACCGAGGTGGAGGTGACGGCGAACGGCGTGCTCATCGGCGGCGTCGAGCTCGCCGTCGACGGCGCCGCGCACGCCGTGTGGCTGAGCGCCTGAACGGAGCGCCTGGCCCGGCCTGAGAGTCGCCAAGGTCGCCGACGACAGCGGATTCTTCGCTGTTCGAAAGCCCCATTGTCGCGCTTCGACAGCGCCGTGGAACCCCTGCTTAGGCTGGACCCGAATCGGGGGGTTCCATGCCGCAAGACTTCAGTGTGACGTTGCCCGCGCTCTCGGCCCAGCGTGCCGAACTGGAGTCGAGCGCACGGGAACTCGGCGACGAGATGGATGCCGCACACGGCGCGGAGACCGGAGTGAACGCTCCGCTCGGCCGCACGTCTCGGAGGTCATCTCCTTCAGACTCCAGGACATGGCACGCACGACGAAGGCGACTTCCCGATCGGTACGACGGGACACCCCGGCGGCTACCTCCAGGAGGGGTCTGAGTCGTTCGCCAACATCGTCGAGATCATCGAGGCCGGAAGACCCGCCACGATGGTCGGCGGATACGGCAGCGACGATTGGTGGCTATGGTGACGCACCGTCCGAGAAGACGCAGACGAACGATTTCCGGCCTCGCACTGGCGCTGACAGGAATGATGACGATGACCGGATGCCAGAGCGAGCCTGCACCCACAGGGCAGCCGCTGTTCGACGAGGCCGAGGCGAACTACCTCCGCTACCGCGGATTTCTGAACGAGCTCCAATCCACGCTGTCCGACGGCGAGTGGAGGATCGGGCAAGTCGGTGTCTACGGCATGCAGCCGGTCGAGTGCGATGCCGACCACTACCGGTTCGACCTCAGCCGCAGCGTGGATCTCGACGGATCCCGACGGGAACAGTACGCGGACGCCGTGGAGCAGTTCCTCGCCGACAAGGACATGGCCCCGCAGCGGAAGGTGCTCGGCTCCGACGATCAGGAAGGGCAGATCACGCAGCTCACCGTGCGCGATACGGGTGACTTCTCGCTGCTGCTCGTCGAGATCAGGAAGGACGGGCAGATCAGGATCGCCGCCGAGACCACCTGCTGGCCCGGCGACCGGGACGAACTCAGCGAGCTCCTCTTCCACGGCGAACGGCTCGGTGCGGGCTACCTCCCGACCGACGGCGAAGCCCCCACAGACCCACTGTTCTTCGGCATTACCCCGGGCGACCCGCAGTTCGTCCGCGACACCCCGGCCCCGACCGACACCCCGGCCCCGTAGCGCGGGGAGCACGCCCCGACGACCCGCGCTCCCGATCCGTGCAGTCACATCCAGCTCTGGAAATCTTTTCTATCTTCGTGCAAGACTGTGAAAACGATTATCGTCCGGATCACGGAATGAGGACTCGATGAAGAGACGCCCCCTCGTCGCGACCGCCGCAGCGCTGCTGCTGCTCGGCGCGCCCGCCGCCACCGCAGCAGCAGCGGAGACGGTCGACGAAGACGCCCTGTTCACCTACGTCAAGAACGCCGACGGCAGCTACGGCTACAGCACCACGCCCGTCTACACCTACCCCGGTTCTGGCACGCAGGTGACGATCCCCGCCGAGCTCAGTCACGACGCCCGCCGCTTCTCCAGCGCCTGGGTCGCCACCATCGGCAACCTCAACTTCGCCCGCCCCGCGGATGCCGCGGACTTCGACGCGAGGTACGACGCCGTGCTCGACGAGTTCGAGTCCTGGAACATGAATGCCGTGATCTTCCAGGTGCGTCCGCTGTTGGACGCGTACTACCCGTCGCAGCTGAACCCGTGGTCGGAGTTCGTCTCCGGCGCGCAGGGCGCGGACCCCGGGTACGACCCGCTCGCCCGCATGGTCGAAGCGACGCACGAGCGCGGCATGGAGTACCACGCCTGGCTCAACCCCTACCGGGTCACCAACACCAAGATGACCGCGGCGACGATCCTGAAGGCGCTCGGGCTCACAGCCGAACAGGTCAAGACCCTGAGCACCCCCGAGTACATCGCGGCCCTGCACGGGGCCGGTATCCTCGCCGCCGACAACTTCGCCGTGCAGCATCCCGACCTCGTGCTCTCCTTCGACGAGAAGCTGTTCCTCGACCCCGGGCGTCCAGAGGTGCGCGACTACGTGGCGGCATCCGTCGCCGAGATCGTGGAGAACTACGACGTCGACGCCATCCACTTCGACGACTACTTCTACCCCTATCGGATCAGCGTCAACGGAGCGAACGTGTTCTTCGGCGCCGCCGGTGAAGACCGCGCGACCTTCGAGCAGCACGGCCTCACCGCCGGCTATCCCGACACCCCTGCAGGCATCGAGCAGTGGCGCCGCGACAACGTGACCGCGCTCATCACCGAGGTCGGCGATACGATCACCGCGCACAACGACGCCGCGGGCACGGCTGTGCAGTTCGGCGTGAGCCCGTTCGGCATCTGGGAGCACATCGCGAACGACCCGGCAGGGTCCCACACCCCGACCAGCTCCTCGCAGAGCTACAGCTCGTCGATCTTCGCCGACACCCGCGGCTGGGTGCAGGACGAGCTCGTCGACTACCTCACTCCGCAGATCTACTGGAGCTTCGATCAGGCGGCCGCCCCCTACGGCGATCTGGCGCAGTGGTGGAGTGGCACGACCGCCGACAGCCGCACCCAGATCTACGTGGGCCACGCCCTGTACAAGCACGTCAACAACGGCGGCTTCGAGCAGGCATGGATGAACCCCGAGGAGGTGCCGAACCAGATCCTGTTCGACCAGAAGCTCGACGGCATCGACGGCAGCGTGCTCTTCAGCTACAACGACATGCGCCCGACCGACCTCTCGACCGTGGCCGACGCCCTCAAGCCGCGCCACCAGGCCAAGAACGACGCGATCTCGCTGCTGAAGTCGGGGGCGTTCTCCTACCCCACCCTCGTGCCTGCGAAGCCGTGGCTCTCCGACGGCGAGGTCAAGGCACCGGGCAGCGTGACGAAGGACGGCTCGGCCCTGACCTGGGCGCAGTGCGGTGACGCGCGCTTCTTCGCGGTCTACGCCGGAACGGGCACTCCCCAGCAGGTCGTCGGCACGCCTGGCACGCTGGTCGACAGGGTCTGGGCGGGCGACGACGCGTCGTTCGAGTTCGAGATCCCCGCGGATGCCGCCCCCGACGCGGTGTGGGTCGTCACGGCGCTCGATGCGGCATCCGTCGAGAGCGGCCCCGTCGCCGCCGCCGCGCCGGTGCAGCACCCCGGAAACGGCAAGGGCAACGCGAAGGGCCACGACAAGGGCAACGGGAACGGACAGGGGTACGGCAACGGCAACCCCTGCAAGCAGCCGCGCGGCTGACCCCATCGCACGGAGCGGGTCGGTTCCCCGACCGACCCGCTCCGTGCCGCCCCCGTGGCGATCCGGATCAGGGCCGCCCGTCGAGCCCCGCCGCGACGACGGATTCCGGCATCCGATGCGCGGCCACCCAGAGGTGCATCGGATCGTAGAGCGCCCGTACCCGCCGAAGGCGCTCCGTCCCCTCCCGGCCGAGCACCGCCGACAGCTCGGCCTCGTCCTCGATGAAGTTGAGGTACGGCGCCCCGTCGAGCCGGTCGCGCACCGCATCGACCGTCGCACGCACCCTGGCCGATGCGACCTCAGCCACCTCGGGCACCGGCACCATCTCCAATGCGAGCAGGGCGTACTCCCCGTCGAGGCGCGGCAGCGCCGCATCGATCGGATCCGAGAGCGCACCGCCGAGGTGCCGCAGCTCGACGATGGAGGGCGCATCCGCGGCCCCCGGACCCGCGATCGCGAGCAGCGTCTCGACCGTCTCGTCGTCGAGTGCGCGCATCATCCCGTGCTCACTGACCCCGGCCGAAGGCGCCGGCGGATCCATGTGCACGTCGAGCACGGCCGATGCGGGAATCCGCGCGAACGTGTCCATCTCCGGGCGCAGAGCGCGCAACGGCGCGAGCAGTTCCGCGGTGCGCTCGTCGTCGGCGAGCACGGCTCCGTCGACGACGATGAGGGAACGACCGCTGAGGAACGGCGGCAGCTCGGGCAGCGGAGGGAACCGCAGCATTCGCAGGCTCGTCGTCGCCGCACGATCGAGGCCGGTCGTCCAGGCGCGCCAGGCGGGCAGCACCGCAGGCGCCGCCGAGATGTCCCACAGGAGGAATCCCGCCTGGACATCGGACAGCGGCAGCAGCTCGATCTCCATGGAGACGACGATCCCCAGGCCGCCTCCGCCGCCCCGCAGCGCCCAGAACAGGCCGGCGTGCTCGAACGGGGTGCTGCGGACCACGTCGCCGGATGCCGTGACGACCTCGAACGCGCGCACGTGATGGGCGGCGAGGCCGTACCTCCGACCGTAGAACGACAGCCCTCCGCCGAGTGTGTACCCCACGGCGCCGACGTCGCCCGCGCTCCCGTGCAGTGCGGTGAGGCCGTGCGGCGCCGCAGCCTCGACGGCGTCACGCCAGAGCGACCCCGCCGACACCAGGGCCGTGGGGCGATCGGCGTCGATCCGCACCTCGCGCAGCCGATGCAGGCGCAACAGGAGCGCGTCGTCGAGGCCGGCCTGCACGAGGGGCAGCGCGTTGTGGCCCGTGCTCTGCGGCGCGACACGGATGCCGGCGGCGACGGCCGCGCGCACGACCCGCTGGATCTCCGCGAGCGTGGTCGGCTCCGCGACGGCGAGCGGGCGTTGGTCGGCGGCGAGGTTCCACGCGAGACGCGCCTCGTCGTAACCCCGGTCGCCCGCGACGATGACGCCGTCGAGCGAGCGGAGGGCGGCGATGGCCGCCGCACGGGCGGCCTCGGAAGCGGGAAGGGAAGGCTCGGCCGCGTCCACCGCGGGGAGGGAGGGAGAGGTCATGTCGGGCTCCACTGTCGTTGAGGGCCGCCCGCGGTCGCAGGCGGCGATGTGACCACTCTGCGGATCGGCGCGTCTCGACGGCATCCCTGGTCACCGGGCGATTCCGCCCCCCAGAACGCTGGGATATCGCTTCGGGACGCACGCGAGGATACTGGTGCGATGGTCAGTTCTCTCACCGCGGATCGCGTGCGCTCCGACATCGATGTGCTCTCGCGCGCCGGTCTCGGGGTCGACGAGTTCCTCGACGAGGCCAGCACCGCCCTCGCCCGCGTGCTCCCGTCCGTCGCCGCCTGCATCGGCACGCACGACCCGGTGACCGAGATGCTCACGAGCGGACGCAAGTTCGGCGACCTGGCACGGCGCGACGCCGAAGACCCGCTGTTCGCGATCCTCGAGTACGGCGGCGCGGAGACCACCGCCTTCAGCGACATCGTGCGCGCCGACATCCCGGCCATCGCCATGAGTGCGTCAGGGCACGGGCGCCCGGGAGCGTCGGTGCGGATGGACCGGCTGATCCGCCCGATGTTCGGCTACAGCGACGAGCTGCGGCTCGCCTTCCGCGACGATGCGGGGCTCTGGGGCGGGATCGCCCTGTTCCGCGATGACGACATCCCCCCGTTCACGGACGAGGAGGTGCGCTGGGCCGGCGGGTTGTCCGGCTCCTTCGCGCGCGGCGTGCGCGTCGGGGTGCTCGCGCAGCTCGGCTCGTCTTCGCTCATCGATACCGCGGTCGACGGTCCGGCCGTCGTCGTCATCGACCAGCGCGACGAGGTCGTGCGGATGAGCACGGGCGCGCAGACACGGCTCCTTCAGCTCGGCGAGGCCGCCGACAGCACCGACCCGATCGGCACGGTGTACGCGCTGGTCATGGCCGCGCGGCGCATGGTCGGGTCCGCGGACGAGCGAGTCCCCCGCGCCAGGGTGCGCACGCGTTCCGGCATCTGGCTGGTGCTGCACGCCTCGCCCTTCCTCGGCCAGGGCGGCGCAGTCGGGGAGGTCGTCGTCACGATCGAGGAGGCCCGGCCGTCGGAGGTCGTCGACCTCGTGGTCGCCGCGTTCGGCCTCACCCGCCGCGAACGCGACGTCACCGAACTGGTGCTGCGCGGTGTGGAGACGAAGGAGATCGCGGCGCGCTTGCACCTCTCCGCGTACACCGTGCAGGACCACCTCAAGGTCGTGTTCGACAAGGCCGGTGTGCGCAGCCGCCGCGAGCTGATCACGCGCGTTTACCTCGACCAGTACATGCCTCGCGGTCGCGACGCCGTCGGTCCGACGGGCTGGTACCTTCCCGCGACCTGAGCGCCGACGTCACACGACGTCGAAGTTCGCCATCATCGCCATGTCCTCGTGCTCGAGGGTGTGGCAGTGCAGCATGTAGCGACCGGGATCAGCATCGAACCGCACGCGGACCCGTGCGCGCTCGCCCGGCCCCAACGCGATGGTGTCCTTCCATCCGGCGTCGAACGGGCCCGGCCCTCTGGCGCCCCGTGCCACGACCTGGAACGGCGACAGGTGCACGTGCACGGGATGCCGGTTGTCGGTCGTGAACTCCCACTCCTCCACGTCCCCGGCGCGCACCTCGGCGACCGCGGTCGTCGGGTCGTAGCCCTCGCCGTTGATGCGCCACACGGCGGCGTGCCCGGATGCCGAGGCGCCTGCGGCATCCGCCCGCCCGAACGAGAAGGACCGTGCACGCACCGGTTCACCCAGGGGTTCCACGACGCCGAGCACGTCGGGCACGACAACATCGTCGTCGGCCTGGTCCGCCCTCACCCGGAACCGCATGACCTTCGCCGTCGACCCGTCGCCCAGCGCGTTGCCGAGCACGACCGCATCGCCGCGGCGCAGCCCGCGGAAGTCCACGACCACGTCGAATCGTTCGCCGGGGGCGAGCTGCAGGGCGCGATGCCGGACGGGTGCGGCGAGCAGACCGCCGTCGCCGCCGATCTGCACGAAGCCGGGCTCGTCGTGGGCCAGACCGTCGAGCGTGAGCCGGTACCAGCGCGCATTGGACGCGTTCACGAGCCGAAGTCGATACTGCGCGGGTTCCACCTCCAGCTCGGGCCAGGCCCGGCCGTTCACGAGGATCACGTCGCCGAGCACTCCGTCGTGGAACCCGCCGGTGACGCCGCCGACCACCGCGAGATCACGATCGACGGCGGGGTACATCAGCGAGCCGTCGGCGTCGAAGGCGCGGTCGGCGATCATCAGCGGCACCTCCCGGTCTCCGCGCGGGAGCGACAGCGCATCCTCCTCCTCGTCGCGGTGCAGGTGCATGCCGGCGAGACCGAGCCAGACCTGCGCGCCGGTGAAGTCCATCCGGTGGTCGTGGTACCAGAGCGTCGCCGCGCGCTGATCGAGCGGATAGACGTAGTCGCGGCCGCCCTCTGCGATCCGCCCCTCGTGCGCGAGCGGATGCGGCCAGCCGCCGACGGGCAGCACGAGGTCCGTGGGAAAGCCGTCGTGCACGGCCGGCGTCCGTCCGCCGTGCAGGTGCGTCGTCACGGGGAACGGCAGCTCGTTGCGCACCCGGACGATCACCGGGGTTCCCCGCCGCGACACGATGAGCGGACCAGGCATCCGTCCGTCGTAGGCGTGGATCGTCGTCTGCACGCCAGGCAGCAGCTCGGCGACCGCCGACCGCGCCGTGATCTCGTAGAGATCGCCCTGGGCGGTGTGCACGGCCCTCGCCGGGCGAAGCAGCGGCAGCGGGGAGCCGAAGGGGGCGGGAAGGTCGATGCGGCTGCGCAGCAGCAGCCCCGTCTGTCCTCGTTCCCGCACCCCCTCGAGGCCGGCCACGGCATCCGAACCGTGGCCGGCGTGCGGGGAGCCGGAGTGCACGCCTGTGCCTGGCGCGCCCTCCGCCTCCCCGACGAGCCAGGCGACCGCCCCCGCAGTCGCTCCGGCTACGGCCAGCGCGAGCGCTCCGCGGCGGGTGATGCCCTTCGCCGAGCGCGTCACGTCACGCCACCGTCAGCTCGCGGTACATCCCGTGCATCGCGTGCGGGACGTTCTCGCTGTCGGGCATCATGCACGTCACGAGGTAGCGTCCCGGCGTGAGTTCGACGGTGAGGTAGCCCTGCGTCCCCGGCTCGGTGAACGCGCCGCCGGCGACCATCTCGATGAGGCCCCCCTCCATCGCGGCACCGGGGTCGGCGATGACGTCCTCGACGGCGGTCGCGGCGTCCGGGATGCGGGAGATCTCGATGACGTGCGGGTTCTCGCCCTTGTTCGTCAGCTGCACGACCGCCGTGCCTGCGGCGATCTCGTCGGGGAGGCCGAGGAACTCGAAGTCCTGCGCCGTCACGGCGAGGCTCTCGAAGTCGCAGTCCTCGAACACGAACTCGCCGAGAGCGGTGGCCGCCTGGACGTACGCGGGGTCTTCGAAGACCGCGGGGCCTGCGCCGTCCTCGACGGCCTGGGTGATCGCGTCGGCCGCGGCGTGGGCGGCATCGTGCGCCTCGGCGGGCCCGCCGTGCAGGGCGTCGCCCGCGGCAGCATAGGCCGCAGCCACGGCGAGCATCCCGTCGTCCGTGGGCTCGCCGGCGAGCTGTGCCATGACCACGGCGTCGATACCCGCGGCCTCCGTGCAGCCGGCGACCGTGGCGGTCGGCTCGTCCGATGGCTTGTCCCCGCCGTGCGGAGCGGTCGTCGCGCCGGCGCAGCCGGCGAGGCCGAGGCCCATCGCCAGCACGGAAGCCGCGATGACGGAACCCCGGATGCCGGGGCGGATGTGTGCAGTCATTTCCTGTGTGTCCTCTCCGTCGGGCCTGCCGCGGCTCGCGGCTCCGGCGCGCCCTGAGATCAGGGTCCGACCCTTCGATACTTCGGGATCGGAGCGTCGCCGATCGGCCGGATCGAGGCCCGATTACGC
>JAGIAK010000059.1:11654-17959 GCA_017744855.1 Microbacterium sp. | reverse complement strand
CTGCTCGGCCTCCTCGAGGTAGTGCGTGGCGAACACGATGGTGCGACCCGCATCGGCGTCCGCGCGCATGACGTCCCAGAAGTGGCGGCGGGCGGTGACGTCCATGCCGGCGGTCGGTTCGTCGAGCACGAGGATGTCGGGATCCGGCACCATGGCGAGCGCGAACTTGACGCGCTGCTGTTCGCCGCCTGAGCACTTCGAGACCTTGCGCTTCGCGAGGCCGTCGAGGTCAGCGCGACGCATCACCTCGGGCACACGGTCGAGCGCCGCCCTCCCGTGCAGCGAGGCGATCAGGCGCACGGTCTCGCCGACGGTGAGGTCGCCGAGCAGCCCGCCGGTCTGCAGCACGGCAGCGATCGCGCCGGACTTCGACGCGGCGTCGGGGTGGCCGCCGAGCACCCGCACGGTGCCGGAACTCGGCTCGGCGAGTCCGAGGAGCATGTCGAGGGTCGTCGTCTTGCCCGCGCCGTTCGGGCCGAGCAGGGCGACGACCTCCCCGCGCTCGATGCGGAGGCTGACGCCGTCGACCGCCTGCACGCGGCGGTCTCCGGTGCCGAAGTGTCGCCGTACGTCTGTCAGATCGATGACGGCGGATGCTGATGTGTCCATGCATCCAGCATCCTGAACCGCGCCCCGCGGCTCAGGAGGCCAGTGTCACGGCTTCGGCATGACACGTGTCATTCCGAAGACCCGAGTCATGCCGGGAGGAAGGCGCCCTCCAGGAAGCCGGAGAGCTCCGCCACGGCGTCGAGGGGCAGGATCGCCGCGACGTACTGATCGGGTCGCACCACGATGACCACGCCGTCGCGCGACAGCTCGCGGGCCTCGAAGATGTCGGTCTCGGTCCACTTCGACGGACCGGCCGCGTAGACCTTCTCCCAGTCGGTGAGGCCGAGAGGGCCCGTCTTCGGCTGGAACAGCGCGGGAGCCGAGGTCACCTCGAGTTCCTCGTACGGCTGCTGATAGACGGCCTTCACATCGAACACCGCGTCGACGTCGGCATCCGCCGGGGTGAACCGTGCGAACACGGGAGCCGCGGCATCCGCCCAGGCGTCGAGACCCGTGCCGTCCCGGTCGCCGAACGCGTAGACGCGCCAGCGGCCATCGGCCCGCGCGTGGTGCCCGAGGTGCACAACGTTGCCGTCGCCGACCCGCACGACCTCCGCGGACTTGAATCGCTTGCCGAGGGGGAAGCCCGCGGCGAGCGCCTGGTGCGCGTCGGTCCCGGTGATCATCGACGACGTGTACTGCGTCATGAAGCCCGACGGGAACTCGGCGGTGCCGAGATAGAACGTGGCGAGCTCGGTGGGGTCGGAGATCTCCTCGGGCTTGCGCGCCATGAGCGACGACCACTCGCGATCGAAGTCGATGAGTTGCTGCGCGACCGGGCGGCGCTCGGCGCCGTAGGTGGCCAGCAGCGACTCGGGGGCGCGGCCGGTGAGCACGGAGCCGAGCTTCCAGCCGAGGTTGAAGCCGTCCTGCATGGAGACGTTCATGCCCTGGCCCGCCTTGGCGCTGTGCGTGTGGCAGGCGTCGCCGGTGAGGAACACGCGGGGCGTGCGGCCGGACTCGTCGATCACGTCGTCGAAGCCGTCGGTGACCCGGTGGCCCACCTCGTACACGCTGTGCCAGGCGACCTCCTTGACGTCGATGGAGAACGGATGCAGGATCGCGTTCGCCTTGCGGATGATCTCCTCGACGGGCGTCTGCCGCACCCGGTGGTCGTCATCTGCCGCGACCTCGCCGAGGTCGATGTACATCCGACTCAGGTAGCCGCCCTCGCGCGGGATGTGCAGGATGTTGCCGGCCTCGGAGTTGATCGCGCACTTGGTGCGCCAGTCGGGGAAGTCGGTGTTCACGAGCACGTCCATGACGCCCCACGCGTGCGCCGCCATGTCGCCGACGTGGGTGCGGCCGATGGCCTGCCGGACGCCGCTGCGCGCGCCGTCGCACCCCACGACGAACTTCGCGCGGATCGTGCGGTCGACCCCGTGGTCGCGCACCGACACCTCGACGGGACGCGCCCCCTCGTCGTGCACGGTGAGGCCGGTGAACTCCACGCCGTAGTCGGGGACGATGCGGCCGGGTCCGTCGGCGGCGGCCTCGGCGAAGTAGTCGAGCACCCGGGCCTGGTTGACGATGAGGTGCGGGAACTCGCAGATGTCGTAGGCGTAGTCGGCGGTGCGCGCGGTGCGCACGATCTTGTCCGGGTTCTCCGGGTCCGGTCCCCAGAAGTTCATCCAGCCGATGTTGTAGGCCTCGGCGACGATGCGCTCGGCGAACCCGAAGGCCTGGAACGTCTCGACGCTGCGGGGCTGGATGCCGTCGGCCTGACCGAGCACCAAGCGGCCATCGCGCTTCTCGATGATGCGCGTGGTGATGCTCGGGTACTGCGACATCTGCGCGGCGAGCAGCATGCCTGCGGGGCCGGAGCCGACGATGAGCACGTCGATCTCGTCGGGGAGGTCGGCGGGGCGGTCGGCGACGCCTGCGGGGAGCACCCTGGGGTCTCCGGAGACGTAACCGTGGTGGTGGAACTGCATCGTCGTCGATTCCTTCCGCTGCGCCGCGAACCTTGCGGCGCGAACCTACGTGTTCTATATTCGAACACAATGTTCTACTATTGAACACCAGAGTAGACATCCTCTCCCCCGAGCGCAAGGGAGCGCCACGCATGGCCGACACCGTACCCGCGTCGCAGACCCTCAGCCGCGGCATCCGCATCCTGGAGGTGCTCGCCGACGCCCGCGACCCGCTCACGATCGACGAGGTCGCCGCCCGCCTCGGCGTGCACCGCTCGATCGCCTACCGGCTGCTGCGCACGCTCGAGGACCATCGGCTCGTCGGCCGCGACGCCGCCGGCGCGGTGAGCCTCGGACCGCGCATGGCCGCCCTCGCCGCCGGGGTCGCGCAGGACCTGCAGGCCGAGGCCCTGCCCGAGCTCACCGCCATCGCCAACGAGCTGGGCATGACGGCCTTCCTCGCCGTGATCGACGGCGACGACTGCATCACGCTGGCGAGCATCGAGCCACGGCACGCCGTGGCGAGCGTCGCCCAGCGCCCCGGCGCCCGGCATCCGGTCACGGTCGGCGCACCGGGCAAGGCGATCCTCCTGCAGCTCCCCGTCGGGGAGTGGCCGGCGGATGCCGCCGCTGCGCTGCGAGACGAGGTCGACGCCGCCCGCGACCTCGGGTACACGACCAGCCACGACGAGGTCATCCCCACCGTGCAGTCCGTGGCCGTGCCGCTGGCGCTGCGCGGACAGCGCCCGGCCGCGATCGCCGTGGTACACGTGGCGACGGCGCTCGACGACGCCGAGATCGCCGCACGGCTGCAGCGCTCCGCATCCGTCATCCGCGAATCGCTCGAGGGCTGATCCCCGGCCGTCGAGCGAGCACCCCCGGTCGTTGAGCGAGCGGAGCGAGTCGAAACGCCCGACGCACACACGCGTTTCGACTCAGTCGCTGCGCTCCCTCGCTCAACGACCGACGGGAACACCCGACGCACGCACGCGTTTCGACTCAGTCGCTCCGCTCCCTCGCTCAACGACCGACGGAGCACATCACACCCGGTCGTTGAGCGAGCGGAGCGAGACGAAACGCCCGACGCACGCACACGCGTTTCGACTCAGTCGCTCCGCTCCCTCGCTCAACGACCGATGGGAACACCCGACGCACACACGCGTGTCGACTCAGTCGCTGCGCTCCCTCGCTCAACGACCGGAAGGAGCCCCAGGTCAGGCCTTGGCGACGCCGTAGATCGGGCTGACCGCCTGCTCCTCCTCGTGATCCGGTCCGAGGGGGATGCCGGAGCGGTCGCGCAGCAGCAGGGTCGCGATGAGGCCGATCACCGTCATACCGGCGAGATACCAGGTGACGGATGCCGTGGTGTGCGTCGCGTCGACGAGGGCCTTCGCGATGGTCGGGGCGAACGCGCCGCCGAGGATCGCCCCGATCGCGTACGAGATCGAGACGCCCGAGAAGCGGATGCTGGCGGGGAACAGCTCCGCGTACAGCGCCGCCTGCGGGCCGTAGGTGAAGCCGAGGCCGATCGTGAGGATCGCGAGCGCGGCGAACACCAGTCCGACCTCGCCTGTGTTCACCAGCGGGAACAGCGCGAACACGCCGCCGAGCTGCAGGATCCAACCGATGATGTAGGTGGTGCGTCGGCCGATGCGGTCGGAGATCCACCCGGCGAACGCCGCGGAGATCAGCCAGGTCACCGCGGAGCCGGCGACGGCCCAGAGGATCGGCCCCTTCTCCATCGCCAGCGGGCCCTCGGGGTTGGTCGTGTAGTTCTGGATGTAGCCGCCGGTGGTCATGTAGCCGACGGCGTTGTTGCCCGCGAAGACCAGCGCCGCGATGATCACCAGCAGCGCGTGGTGGCGGAACAGCTGCACGATCGGCATCCGCGTCTGCTCCCGGCGCTCGGCGATCTCGGTGAACACGGGGCTCTCCTCCACGCGGCGACGCACGTAGTAGCCGATGAGGATGAGCACGACAGACAGGAGGAACGGCACGCGCCATCCCCATTCGAGGAAGGCGTCGCCCGGGGCGATCGCCGTCATGATCGCCATCACGCCGGACGCGAGGAGAAGACCAAGCGGCACGCCGATCTGCGGGGAGGCGCCGAACAGGCCGCGCTTCTTCCGCGGGGCGTGCTCGACGGCCATGAGCACCGCGCCGCCCCACTCGCCACCGGCCGAGATGCCCTGCAGGATGCGGAGCAGGAACAGGAGGACGGGCGCTCCGGCGCCGATCACCGCTGCGGTGGGGAGCAGACCGATGAGGGCCGTGGACGCGCCCATGAGGATCAGCGTGATCATCAGCACCGCCCGGCGACCGATCTTGTCGCCGAAGTGCCCGGCGAGGAACGCACCGAGGGGTCGGAACAGGAAGCTGAGGCCGATCGATATGAAGGCGACGATCTGCTCCGCGTCCTTGCCGAAGGGCGAGAAGAAGAGGGAGCCGAAGACGAGCGCCGCGGCCGAGGAGTAGATGAAGAAGTCGTACCACTCGACCGTGGTGCCGACGATCGTCGCGAAGACGACACGGCGTCTGTCCGCGTGCGATGCGATGGTTCCGGTGGGCGTGAACCCATCCTGTGACTGCCCGCTCATGGGGCCTCCTTTGCTGGTGACTGCACTGTCACGGCGGCACGTCCGAGGGGGAATCGCGTGCTTGCCGAGGGGTGAACCGATGATATATGATTTCGAATACGACGCACAAGGCATCGACGACGAGCGCGAGGAGGCGCATCCGTGACGGCATCCATCCCCCGCCCGGGCAAGATCATCGCCATCCATCTGAGCTATGCATCGCGCGCCGACCAGCGCGGCAGGCGCCCGGCCTTCCCCTCCTACTTCTTCAAGCCGGCGAGCTCCGTCGGCGTCTCCGGAGGAACCGTCGAGCGACCGGCCGGCACGGAGCTCCTCGCCTTCGAGGGTGAGATCGCCCTCGTGATCGGCACCGCCGCGCGCCGCGTGTCACTCGCCGACGCCTGGTCGCACGTCGGCTGGGTCACCGCGTCGAACGACCTCGGCCTCTACGACCTGCGCGCCAACGACAAGGGCTCGAACGTCCGCTCCAAGGGCGGCGACGGCTACACCCCCCTCGGCCCTGAGCTCATCGACGCGCGCGCCGTCGATCCCGAGGCGCTGCGCGTGCGCGCCTGGGTCAACGGCGAGCTGCGCCAGGACGACACCACCGCAGGGCTCATCTTCCCGCTCGCCCAGCTCGTCGCCGACCTCTCCCAGCACTTCACGCTGGAGCCCGGCGACGTCATCCTCACCGGCACCCCGGCGGGATCGAGCGTGATCGTTCCCGGCGACGTCGTCGAGATCGAGGTCGACGCCCCGACCGCCCCCGGCGCCCCGTCTTCGGGCGCGCTCGTCACCACCGTCACCCAGGGCGACGTGCCCTTCGACGGCGAGATCGGCTCGCTGCCCGCTGTGGACGACCTGCAGCGCACCGAGGCCTGGGGCTCCCGCGAGGATGCCGGCCTGCCGCCCGTCGAGGAAACCGCGTCCGGCCTCTCCCCCGAGCTGCGCGCCAAGCTGCTCGAGGCTCCGACCGCCGGCCTCTCGGCGCAACTGCGCAAGCGCGGCCACCACTCCTGCTTCATCGACGGCGTCGCCGCGAACATCCCCGGCGCCAAGATCGTCGGCACCGCCAAGACGCTGCGCTTCGTGCCGTTCCGCGAAGACCTCTTCGCGAGCCACGGCGGCGGATACAACGCGCAGAAGCGTGCGTTCGACGCCGTCGCCGAGGGCGAGATCATCGTCATCGAGGCCAGAGGCGACGACC
>JAGIAK010000059.1:0-11644 GCA_017744855.1 Microbacterium sp. | reverse complement strand
GTCATGGACAGCCGCAAGGACCCGCGCGCCGCCTCCGCCGGCTCGATCCTGGTGTCGCGCCTGATGCTGCGCGGCGTCGCCGGCGTCGTCACCGACGGCGGCGTGCGCGACTTCGACGCAGTCGCCGAGATCGGCCTCCCGGTGTTCTCGCAGGGCGCGCACCCGTCGGTGCTCGGCCGCAAGCACGTGCCGTGGGAGGTCGACGTCACGATCTCCTGCGGCGGAGCGACCGTGCAGCCCGGCGACATCATCGTGGGCGACGGCGACGGCGTGATCGTCATCCCTCCGGCGCTCGTGGAGTCGGTCGTCGACGACGCGCTCGCCCAGGAGATCGAGGACGCCTGGATCGCCGAGCAGGTCGCCGCGGGGAACCCCGTCGACGGCCTGTTCCCGCTGAACGCCGAGTGGCGCGCGAAGTACGAGGCGGAGACGGGTCCCCGCACATGACGGCCGTCGCGAACGCCAGCAAGTCGGAGCAGGCGTACGAGTGGATCCGTTCGCGGATCTCCGCGCACGCCTTCGGCCCCGGCTACCGGCTCGTGCTCGGCTCGATCGCCGATGAGCTGAACATGAGCGTCGTGCCCGTGCGGGAGGCGATCCGCCGTCTCGAAGCCGAGGGGCTGGTGACGTTCGAGCGCAACGTCGGCGCGAGGGTCACCCTCGTGGACGAGAGCGAGTACGCCCACACCATGCAGACACTTGGGCTCGTCGAAGGCGCGGCGACCGCGCTCTCCGCTCCCTTGCTCGACGCCGCGGCGCTCGACCAGGCCGCAGAGGTCAACGCGAAGATGACCAGGATGCTGGAGCACTTCGACGCCCACGCGTTCACCGAGCTCAACCGCCAGTTCCACACCGTGCTGTTCGAGCCGTGCCCCAACCCGCACCTGCTCGACCTGGTGCACCGCGGCTGGGCACGGCTGTCCGGCATCCGCGATTCCACCTTCGCCTACGTGCCCGGCCGAGCTCAGCACTCGGTCGACGAGCACACCCACATCCTCGAGCTGATCCGCGAGGGCGCAGACCCTCTCGAGATCGAGCTCGCCGCCCGCAACCACCGCTGGCGCACGAGGGACGCGTTCCTCGATGCGCTGCACACCCGTTCCACCCACACCCCTGGAGAAGGCTCATGACCGATTCCCGCATCCCCGCCGACCTGCCGGACCACATCCAGCACTACATCGACGGCGCCTTCGTCGACTCGATCGACGGCGACACGTTCGACGTGCTCGACCCGGTGACGAACGAGACCTACACCACCGCCGCCGCCGGCAAGAAGGCCGACATCGAGCTCGCCGTCGCCGCCGCCAAGCGCGCGTTCGAAGAGGGCCCCTGGCCGCGGATGCTGCCGCGCGAGCGCTCGCGTGTGCTGCACAAGATCGCCGACATCGTCGAGTCGCGCGACGCCCGTCTCGCCGAGCTGGAGTCGTACGACTCCGGCCTGCCGATCACCCAGGCCCTCGGTCAGGCCCGTCGTGCGGCCGAGAACTTCCGCTTCTTCGCCGACCTCATCGTGGCGCAGGCCGATGACGCCTTCAAGGTGCCCGGCAAGCAGATGAACTACGTCAACCGCAAGCCGATCGGCGTCGCGGGTCTCATCACGCCGTGGAACACGCCGTTCATGCTGGAGTCGTGGAAGCTCGGTCCCGCGCTCGCGACCGGCAACACCGTGGTGCTCAAGCCCGCCGAGTTCACCCCGCTGTCGGCATCCCTCTGGGCCGGCATCTTCGAGGAGGCCGGACTCCCGAAGGGCGTGTTCAACCTCGTCAACGGCCTCGGCGAGGACGCCGGCGACGCACTCGTGAAGCACCCCGACGTGCCGCTCATCTCCTTCACCGGCGAGAGCCGCACCGGGCAGATCATCTTCGGCAACGCCGCCCCGTTCCTCAAGGGCCTGTCGATGGAGCTCGGCGGCAAGTCACCGGCCGTCGTGTTCGCCGACGCTGATCTGGACGCCGCGGTCGACGCGACGATCTTCGGCGTCTTCTCCCTCAACGGCGAGCGCTGCACCGCCGGCTCCCGCATCCTCGTCGAGCGCTCGATCTACGAGGAGTTCGTGGAGCGCTACGCCGCGCAGGCGAAGCGCGTGCGCGTCGGCTACCCGCACGACCCCGCCACCGAGGTGGGCGCGCTCGTGCACCCCGAGCACTACGAGAAGGTCATGTCGTACGTCGAGATCGGCAAGACCGAGGGTCGCCTGGTCGCCGGCGGCGGTCGCCCCGACGGCTTCCCCGATGGCAACTTCGTGGCGCCGACGGTGTTCGCAGACGTGTCCCCCGACGCGCGGATCTTCCAGGAGGAGATCTTCGGCCCGGTCGTCGCGATCACGCCGTTCGACTCCGACGAGGAGGCGCTGTCGCTCGCGAACAACACGAAGTACGGCCTCGCCGCGTACATCTGGACCAACGACCTCAAGCGCGCACACAACTTCGCGCAGTCGGTCGAGGCCGGGATGGTGTGGCTGAACAGCAACAACGTGCGCGACCTGCGCACCCCGTTCGGCGGCGTGAAGGCGTCCGGCCTCGGCCACGAGGGCGGCTACCGCTCGATCGACTTCTACACCGACCAGCAGAGCGTGCACATCACGCTCGCCTCCACGCCGCACAACCCCACGTTCGGCAAGAACTGACCCTCTCCCCTGGTCGTTGAGCGAGCGAAGCGAGACGAAACGCGTCGATCCTGAAGGAGACTGCGTTTCGACTCGGTCGCAGGCTCCCTCGCTCAACGACCGGGCCCGTTCCCCGGTCGTTGAGCGACCGAAACGAGACGCTTCGCCCGGTCGTTGAGCGAGCGAAGCGAGACGAAACGAGATGCTTCGCCCGTCGTTGAGCGAGCGAAGCGAGACGAAACGAACCACTCACGCAAGGACGCTGACATGACCAACCGCGAAGACATGACGCTGACCTCCTCGGGCTTCTACGTGAGCCAGGAGGCGCCGATCCATCCCGACAATCCCACTCCGACGCCGAAGAGCACCCCGCCGGACGTGCTGCGCTGCGCCTACATGGAGCTCGTGGTGACCGACCTCGCCGCGTCTCGTGTGTTCTACGTCGACGTGCTCGGCCTGTACGTCACCGCCGAGGACGACGAGGCGATCTACCTGCGCTCGACGGAGGAGTTCATCCACCACAACCTCGTGCTGCGCAAGGGCCCGATCGCCGCCGTCGCCGCGTTCTCGTACCGTGTGCGGACCCCCGAGGACCTCGACCGCGCCGTCGAGTTCTACACCGAGCTCGGCTGCGACGTCCGCCGCAAGCCCGACGGGTTCGTGAAGGGCATCGGCGACTCCGTGCGCGTGGTCGACCCGCTCGGATTCCCGTACGAGTTCTTCTACGCGACCACGCACGTGGAGCGGATGTCGTGGCGCTACGACCTGCACATCCCCGGCGAGCTGGTGCGCCTCGACCACTTCAACCAGGTCACCCCAGACGTGCCGCGCGCCGTGAAGTTCATGCAGGACCTGGGCTTCCGCGTCACCGAGGACATCCAGGACGAGGAGGGCACCGTCTACGCCGCGTGGATGCGCCGCAAGCCCACCGTGCACGACACCGCCATGACCGGCGGCGACGGCCCCCGCATGCACCACGTGTGCTTCGCGACGCACGAGAAGCACAACATCCTCGCGATCTGCGACAAGCTCGGCGCCCTCCGCCGCTCCGACGCGATCGAGCGCGGCCCCGGCCGCCACGGCGTGAGTAACGCGTTCTACCTGTACCTGCGCGACCCCGACGGGCACCGCGTGGAAGTGTACACGCAGGACTACTACACGGGCGACCCCGACAACCCCGTCATCACCTGGGACGTGCACGACAACCAGCGCCGCGACTGGTGGGGCAACCCGGTCGTCCCGTCCTGGTACACGGATGCCTCGCTGGTGCTCGACCTCGACGGCAACCCGCAGCCGGTCGTCGCCCGCACCGACAGCTCCGAGATGGCCGTCACAATCGGCGCCGACGGGTTCAGTTACACCCGCCCCGACGACGAAGACGCCATGCCGGAATGGAAGCAGGGCGAGTACAAGCTGGGCCACCAGCTCTAGGCGTCCGCGCCGTTTCGACCCGCTTCGCTCGCTCAACGACCGGACACCACGTTTCGACTCGCTTCGCTCGCTCAACGACCGGACAGGTCACCGGTCGTTGAGCGAGGAGCGAAGCGACAGTCACCGGTCGTTGAGCGAGGAGCGAAGCGACGAGACGAAACGCACCACCCCGCAGAACCACCACTCGCAGAGAGAAGGAACGGATGCTGTCAGCAGACACGATCGCGCAGATCGCGGCCGAGCTCGCCGAGGCCGACCGCACGCACGGCGTGATCCCGCGCATCACCGCGCGCTACCCCGAGGCGACGGTCGAGGACTCGTACGCGATCCAGGGCGTGTGGCGCGACACCCAGGTCGCGGCCGGACGCCGGCTGGTCGGCCGCAAGATCGGTCTGACCTCGAAGGCGATGCAGCAGGCGACCGGCATCACCGAGCCCGACTACGGCGTGATGTTCGACGACACCGTGTACCCGTCTGGCGCGGAGATCCCCGTCGACCACTTCTCGAACGTGCGCATCGAGGTGGAGCTGGCATTCGTGCTCAAGCATCCGCTCGAGGGCCCCGACTGCACGCTCGACGACGCGCTCGCGGCGATCGACTACGCCGTGCCCGCCCTCGAGGTGCTGAACTCGCACATCGAGCTGGAGGGCCGCACGATCGTCGACACGATCAGCGACAACGCCGCATACGGGGCGATGGTGCTCGGCGACGTGCACAAACGTCCAGACGAGATCGACCTGCGGTGGGTGCCCGGAGTGCTGTCGCGCAACGGCGAGATCGAGGAGACCGGCGTCGCCGCCGGAGTGCTCGGCCACCCCGCCACGGGCGTCGCGTGGTTGGCGAACAAGTTCCACCAGCACGGCGCGCGTCTGGAGGCCGGGGAGATCATCCTGGCAGGATCGTTCACGCGCCCGATGTGGGTGTCGCGCGGCGACGAGGTGCTGTGCGACTACGGACCGATGGGAACCATCACATGCCGCTTCGTCTAGACCCGTCTTTCCGCGAGCGGCTGGCCGCGTCCGACCGCTCCCTCATCGGGATGTGGGCATGCTCCGGCAGCCCCCTCGTGACCGAGGTCGCCGCAGGATCCGGCCTCGACTGGCTGCTGATCGACATGGAGCACTCGGCGAACACGCTGGAGAGCGTGCTCGTGCAGCTGCAGGTCGCCGCGGCCTACCCGATCACACCGGTGGTGCGGGTGCCGTGGGGCGACGCCGTGGCGATCAAGCAGGTGCTCGACCTCGGCGCGCAGAACCTCATCGTGCCGATGGTGTCGTCGGCCGACGAGGCCCGCGCCGCCGTCGCCGCGACCCGGTATCCCCCCGAGGGCGTGCGCGGTGTCGGTAGCGCGCTCGCGCGCAGCGCGCGATGGAACCGCGTCGACCGCTACCTGCAGGAGTCGGCGGCGCACACTGCGCTGACCGTGCAGATCGAGACCGCCGCCGGCGTCGAGGCCGCGGCCGAGATCGCCGCGGTCGACGGAGTGGACGCGATCTTCGTGGGTCCGTCCGACCTGTCCGCCTCCATGGGCCTGCTCGGCCAGCAGACGCACCCCGACGTTGTCGCCGCGGTCGAGCATGTGTTCACCGTGGCGAAGGCCGCCGGCACTCCCGTGGGTGTGAACGCCTTCGACCCCGCGGCCGCCGACGGCTACATCGCCGCCGGTGCGGACTTCGTGGCAGTGGGGGCAGACGTCGCGCTGCTCGCTCGCGCATCGGAGGCTCTCGCAACCCGGTTCATCCCCGCATCCGACGCCACCGGCCGGGCCAGCTACTGACCCGGAACGAGGACCGGTCGCTCACAACTCAGGAGATCCGCGCAGAACTCCCGGCGCCGCGCCCGATGAGCGGCCGGCCGCGCCGTCCGTCCTGAGTTGTGATCGCCGTCGCGTGCCGTCGGCCGCTCATCGCGTCAGCGGGTGGCAGGATGGGCGGATGCACACACGCGCGGCCGACCGATGATGCGCGGGCTCGCGGCGATGCAGGACCGCGGATTCCGCTGGTTCTTCCTCGCCAGGGCGATCACCATGATCGCCGGATCGATGTCCTCCATCGCCCTCGCGTTCGCCGTGCTCGGCATCGACAACGCTCCCGAAGCGCTCGCGATCGTGCTCACGGTGTTCACGCTGTCGAACGTCGTGTTCCTGATCTTCGGCGGGGTGGTGGCCGACCGGCTCCCCCGCGCCCTGGTGATCCAGACCTGTTACGTGATCGACATCCTCTCGATCGGCACGATGGCGGTGCTGCTGTTCAGCGGCACCGCGACCGTGCCGCTGATCGCCGTGCTCTCCGCCGTCAACGGCGCGTCCTCGGCGTTCGTGATGCCGGCGATGCAGGGCATCATCCCGCAGCTGACCACGCCGGCTCACCTGCAGCAGGCGAACGCGATGCTGTCGTTCGTGCGCTCGGCGACGACCATCGGCGGACCGATCATCGCCGGCGTGCTCGTGTCGACCGCCGGCCCCGCCTGGGTGATGGTGATCCAGGCCGTGGGCTGGGCGGTCGCGATCGTGCTGCTCGCGATGGTGCGGCTGCCGGCGCCCGACCCGTCGGGATCGAGCTTCTTCCGTGATCTGCGCACCGGCTGGCACGAGTTCTGGTCACGGTCGTGGATGTGGAGCATCTGCATCGCGTTCATGCTGCTCAACGCGATCCACATCGGCGCCTGGGGCGTGGCCGGCCCCTTCCTCGCGAAGAACGATCCTCGGCTCGGCATCGCCGGCTGGGGCTGGGTGGTCAGCGCTGAGGGTGCAGGCATCCTCGTGATGACCCTGGTGATGATGTGGCTGCCGCTGCGTCGCCCGCTGCGCTGGGGCATGCTCGCCGTGAGCGCGCTCGCCATCCCGCTGGCGATGCTGGGCCTGTATCCCTACGCGTTCGCCGTCGCGATCGCCGCGTTCGTGGCTGGCGCAGGGGTGGAGCTCTTCAACACGGGCTGGAACGTGACCGAGATGGAGCAGATCCCCGGCGACAAGCTCTCCCGCGTCGCGAGCTACGACATGCTCGCGAGCTTCGTCGCGATGCCGCTGGGCACGCTCGCGTTCGGCTGGCTGATCGGGCGCGTCGAGGTGTCCACGCTGCTCGTGTCATCGGCCGTGATCTACGCGGTGGTGGCGCTGGGCACCATGCTCGTGCCGAGCGTGTGGCGCATGGGCCGCGCCGAAGGCGCGCTGAAGGCCTGATCGGGCTGGCGGATTCATAGCAACCACGGCGAGACTGGGCGCATGACCTTCGCCGCGCTCCAGCCGTTCGCCGACCGTGCCGCCCTAATCACCGCGCTCCGCCAGGACGCCCTGTCCGCCGCGGCCGACGCGCTCGGCGAGCATCGATGGGATGCCGACATGTCGGCGGGGACGCTGACGTTCACGTCGGAAGCCGATCCGTCGAGGCAGCTGGCCACGCGCGCGCATCTCATCGCGACGATCGCGCCGGGCCCCCGGTCGATGCTGTGGGCGTGGGCGCATCCCCAGGGCGCTGCCGACGGCGTCGCCACGGCGCTGCGCGACTACGGCGCCGAGCACGGCGTGGAGGCGCTGAGCAGCCCCGAGGTCCCGTTCCCTGCGGATGCCGAGGCCGATGAGGCGTGGATCGCCGCGGCCGCGCACGTGGTGGGCGCCACTGCCGTCGAGCTCACCGGGCGCTCTCCCTACTACTCCGCGCCCGTGGGCGGGGGCACGCGGGCGGTGTTCCTGCTCGACGCCCCGCTGCCCCCGCTCACCGTGGCAGCGGCCGTGATCGCCCTCCCTCGCATCCTCTCCACCACCGAGCTGCCGGACGCCCGCACAGCGGTGTGGGACCTCGCCCGTCTCGCCGGCTGGACGCTGACGTGGACCGACGAGTCGTTCGGCGGCGCCACCGTGGTCGACGAGTCCGGCACGGCGACGTTCCGCTTCGACGAGCGGGCCCGCATCACCGGCGTCGAGAGCGCGCTCGGCGCTCAGGCCTGAGACCCGCTCGGGTCGCTCCCCTGGCAGCCCCAGCAGCCCCGAAGATCTGCGCGGCTCGAGCAGCCCCGACCCGTCAACGCCCCAGACGCTGCTTGGCCGTCTTCTTGCCGGGCCCGACCGGCACGTGCCGCGTGGCGGCGGCGAGGCCGAACGCGGGCATGTCGACGTAGACGGCCTCGAGGTCGCGCACGGGCACCTGGTAGGTCTCGTGCCAGACGCCGACGCTGCCCGTCCCCTGCAGCGTGCGCATGAAGTCGCGCCAGGGCTGCAGATGGGGAGCGTCGCGATCGGCGGCGAAGCGCTGGAGGTGCTCGGGGCTCTCCCAGTACGAGAGCAGCAGAGTGGTGCGCCCGAACCAGCTCTGCGCACCCAGCATGCCCGCCTCCGGATGCTGTGCGAGGTGCCGCAGCATCGGAGCCATCTTGCTGGCCGTCCACCCCACCCGGCCCAGCTGCCACCAGCGGTTGGCACGCATGCCGATGAGGAAGACGGTGATGTCGGTGCGCTCCGGAGCAGCGGTGAAGCGACCGGGGAAGACCTGCTGAGACATGGATTCTCCTTGGAACGTTGTTATGTAACTACGTTATGGAACAACGTTACGATACACTTCATTCCATGGCAAGACCGGTCTCCTACGACGACGCACTCCGCGACCGTCTCCTCGACGTCACCGCCGAGATGGTCGACCGCAAGGGCCCTGAGCGCATCAGCCTGCGCGACATCGCGCAGGGCGCCGGCACGTCGACATCCGCCGTCTACGCCCTCTTCGGCGGCAAGGCGCAGTTGCTCGTGGCCGTCATCGAGCACGGCTTCGCGTCGTTCGGCCGCTCGCAGGCCGAGGTCGAGCCGAGCGGGTTGCGTGCGCTCGGGTTCGCCTACCGGGAATGGGCGAAGTCCAACCCCGCGCTGTACCGGCTCATGTTCGGCGGAGCGATCACGACCGCCGACGACTGCGCACCCGACGCGGCCACCACGTCGACGGCGATGGAGCCGCTCGTGCGCGCACTGGCCGAGCGGGTCGACGGATCGGCGGTACTGCCGGCAGCCGTCACCGTGTGGGCGCAGGTGCACGGCGCGGTGAGCCTGGAGCTGGCGGGTGTCGCCCCCGAGGTCGACGACTGGGATGCCGTGTACGTCGCCGTGGTCGACGCGGTGGAGCGCGCGTTCCCTGCCAGATGACCCGCCGCTCAGCATGCCGATATGGAATCCTGGACGCATGAAGAACGGAATCGTCCGGTTCGCTGCCCTCTACGTGTTCAACGTCGCGCTGCTGCTGTTGATCGGCCTGCTGTTCCGCACCGTCACGGTGGGGCTGAACGCGCTGTGGGCGTCCGTCATCCTCACCCTCGCCGCGCTCTTCGTGAAGCCCGCGCTCAGCGCCGCGTTCAAGAGATCGGCGGCGAGGTCGGCGTCCGAACGCACCAGGGTCGGCGAGAAGGTCGTGCAGTACGCGCTCGTCTACGTCGTCGAGCTCATCATCTGGGTGGGCACCGTGCTGCTCAGCGGGGTGGGTGCGCGCGGCTTCTCGGGCTTCGCCTTGCCTCCGCTCATCCTGCTCGTCGGCTGGGTGATCTACGACCAGATCGACGACAGGCTGCGCGCCAAGGCGTCCGAGGTGTATGACTCCGTGCACTCGCGACTGTCGAAGCGCGAGGATGCTCCGGCGTCCGCTCCGGCTCCTGACTCCCCCGCGACGGCCGCGGGCCGGCAGGAATTGAACGACGGACTCACTCCCGAACAGCGCCGCATGTTCGACGAGCTCGGCTGACCGGAACCGCGCTCACACCTCATCCGAACTTCGGACGCCGGTCCGTTCCGCGGACGATCTCGGCCGAATCATCCGAAAAAGATGGATCCGTCCGAAAATCGGACGGCCTGAGGATGCCGTTCAGACCAGGCGCTCGGCCGCTTCGACGACGTTGGTCATGAGCAGCGCGACGGTCATCGGGCCGACGCCGCCGGGGTTCGGCGAGATCCAGCCGGCGACCTCCGCCACGTCGGGGTGCACATCGCCGTAGACGACGTTCTTGCCGGTCTCGGGATCCGTCTCCCTGGTGACGCCCACGTCGAGCACGGCGGCGCCGGGCTTCACGTCGGAGGCGCGGACGAGGTGCTTCACGCCCGCGCCGGCGACGATGACGTCGGCCTCGCGCAGATACGGCGTCATGTCGGGCGTGCCCGTGTGTACCTGCGTGACCGTCGCGTTGATCTCGCGGCGGGTGAGCAGCAGGCCCATCGGGCGGCCGATCGTCACGCCGCGGCCGACGACGACCACGTGCTTGCCCTTGAGGTCATAGTCGTTGCGCAGCAGCAGCTCGATCACCCCGCGCGGCGTGCAGGGCAGCGGCGTGTGGATCGGTCCGTTGACGTTGAGCACGAGACGGCCGAGGTTGGTCGGGTGCAGACCGTCGGCGTCCTTGGCCGGGTCGATGCGCTCGAGGATGGCGTCGGTGTCGAGGTGCTTCGGCAGCGGGAGCTGCACGATGTAGCCGTGGCAGTCGGGGTCGGCGTTGAGCTCGTCGATCAGCGCCTCCACCTCGGCCTGGGTGGCGTCGGCCGGCAGCTCGCGCTGGATCGAGTTCATGCCGATGGCCTCGGACTGACGGTGCTTCATGCCGACATAGAGCTGCGACGCGGGGTCGGCGCCGACGAGCACCGTGGCGATGCCCGGCGTGATGCCCTTCGCCTTGAGGGCGGCGACACGCTCGGTGAGCTCGGCCTTGATGGATGCTGCAGCTGCCTTGCCGTCGAGGATCTTCGCGGTCATGTCAGGTGCCTTTCGTGAAGGGGTCGGTGCGTTTCGTCTCGCTTCGCTCGCTCAACGACCGGGGTGGTTCCGGTCGTTGAGCGAGCGACGAAGGAGCGAGTCGAAACGCAGAGTCGCGCGGTTCCGGTCGTTGAGCGAGCGACGAAGGAGCGAGTCGAAACGCAGTGTCGGGCGGTTCCGGTCGTTGAGCGAGCGACGAAGGAGGGAGTCGAAAACGCAGTGTCGAGCGGATCCGGTCATTGAGCGAGCGACGAAGGAGCGAGTCGAAACGCAGAGTCGCGCGGATTACTGCTGCAGGTCGGGGTACAGCGGGAACGCCGCGGCGAGCGCGTCGACACGGGAGCGCAGCGACTCGACGTCGGCGCCGGGCTGCAGCGCGAGGGCGATGACGTCGGCGACCTCGGTGAACTCGGCGTCGCCGAATCCGCGGGTGGCGAGAGCCGGGGTGCCGATGCGCAGGCCCGAGGTGACCATCGGCGGACGCGGGTCGTTCGGCACCGCGTTGCGGTTGACGGTGATGTGGATGTCGTGCAGCAGATCTTCGGCCTGCTTGCCGTCGATCTCGGCGTCACGCAGGTCGACGAGCACGAGGTGCACGTCGGTGCCGCCGGAGCGGACCGCCACACCGGCATCCTTCACGTCCTGCTGGGAGAGACGCTCAGCGATGATCGCTGCTCCGCGCAGCACGCGCTCCTGGCGCTCCTTGAACTCCGGGGTGCCGGCAAGCTTGAACGCGGTCGCCTTGGCTGCGATCACGTGCATGAGCGGACCGCCCTGCTGACCCGGGAAGACGGCGGAGTTGATCTTCTTCGCGATCTCCGCGTCGTTGGTGAGGATGAAGCCAGAACGGGGGCCGCCGATGGTCTTGTGCACGGTCGACGAGACGACGTGGGCG
>JAGIAK010000058.1 GCA_017744855.1 Microbacterium sp. | reverse complement strand
GACGCGCCTGCGCCCGTGCACTCCCGCAGACACGGCGGAGGCCGCCGGGATCGCTCCCGGCGGGCTCCGCGTGTCATGAAGGGATCAGAACCAGCCGGAGAGCAGGTCCCAGATCCAGTCGATGATCTGCTTGATGATCCCGCCCGCACGGTTGACGGTGACCGTGGCCGTGGCCTCGTCTCCGTCGGCCTGCGCGACCGCGACCGTGTACTTGCCGGGCTGAGCACCCGTCGGGACCTTCACCGAGGTGGTGAACTTCCCGTCCGCGCCGACCTTGACCGTGCCGAGCGTGGTCGACTGGCCCTTCTTGTCGCGGATCTGCACGGTCACCGTCTCGCCCGGCTGGTAGCCGGAGCCGGTGATCTTCAGGTTCTTGCCCGCGGCCACCTTCGACGAGTCGAGGGTGATCGCGCCGTGGAACTCGGGCTCCGGCTCTCCCGCGATCGTGAAGGGCACCTGCGCCGTGGTCCCCGTGCCCGCCACCGCCACGGTGAGCGACTGCGCACCGTAGACGCCAGACGGAACCGTGAACGTGAGCGTGGCCCTGCCGACCTCGTCGAGCGTGTCGACCACGGCCGGGTCGACCGCACCCGAGGCGAGCACCGAGCCGCCGAGCGACAGGGTGACCGCACCGGGGGCCGGCTCGCCCGCGCTGAACGCCAGCGACGAGAGCTTCACGGTGACCTGGTCGCCGGCGGAGTAACCGTCGGCATCCGGAGCGCTGACCGAGACGCCGACCGCACGCTGGGCGAGGTCGGGGGTCGCGGTCTTGTTGGCGGCGAACCAGTCGACCATGGACTGCAGGTCGATCTTGCCGGTGTCGCGCTTGCCCGTGCCGAGCTTGAAGGAGCCGAAGTTGTCGCCTCCCGCTGCGAGGAACGAGTTCGCCGCAACCGTGTACTGCGCCGCCGGGTCGACCGGCTTGCCGTTCAGCGTCATCGACGTGATCCGCGAACCCTGCGCTGCCGCCGGGTCGTAGGTGTACGTCAGCTCCTTGGAGACACCGAGCTTGAGGAACGGACGCGCGGCCCCTGCGGGCTGCCACTGCTCCTCGAGCACGCTCTTCAGCTGGGCGCCGGTGAGGGTCAGCGTGACCAGCGTGTTGGCGAACGGCTGCACCGTCGCCGCCTCGCGGTAGGTCACGTTGCCGTCGGGGTCGGACGCCCCGGTGGAGGCGTAGGACAGGTTGGCGCGGATGCCGCCCGGGTTCATGAGCGCCAGATCCGCACCCGTCGACCACTTCTGCACGTCGGCGACGAAGTTGCCGATGGTGGACTCGCCACCGCGGTTCTCCGTCTTGCCGTCGCTCTGGCGAGCCCGGTTGAAGTCGCCCGTGATGTCGCCGACCTTGACGGCGCCCAGCACGTCGGCCTCGGCCTTCGCCTTGGCGACGATGTCGGCGACCTCAGGCACGGCCGGATACAGCGGCTTGCCGCCCGAGGTGAGGGGCTTGATCTCGTTGGTGATCGAGATCAGGTCCTTGGTCTTCGGGTCGACCTTCAGCTTCATCAGACCGAGGTTCTCGCCGTACTGGCCGGCCGAGACGACCGGGCGGCCGTCGATGACGTGGTTGTACGCGAGGTGGGTGTGCGCGGAGACGATCGCATCCACGTCCTTGTCCACGCCGTAGACGACCCGGCCGAGCGGCGAGTCGGGCGTGATGCTCGACACGTCGACGGTGGCTGCGCCCTCGTGGACGAGGAGGATGATCACGTCGGCCTCGCCGTTGGACGTGTCGCCGTCGGTCAGGTCGTCGGCCACGGCGTTCACCGAGTCGACGATGCTGCGCACCTCGAGGTCCTTGATGCCGTCGGGAGAGACAAGCGAGTCGAGGTCCTCGGTGACGGCTCCGATGAAGCCGACTCGCACGCCGTCGAGTTCCTTCACCCACGCCGGGGCGAGGGCGGGCTGACCCGTCTCGGTGAGGAACACGTTCGACGAGATGTACTCCCAGTTCGCACGGTCCTGCACGCGATCGCGCAGGTCAGCCCAGCCCTGGTCGAACTCGTGGTTGCCCGCGGCGCTCACGTCGAGACCGGCCGCGTTGAGCGCGTCGATCGTCGGGTTGTCGTCGTTGATGAACGAGGTGAACGTCGACGCGCCGATCAGGTCGCCGGCACCGGCGAAGATCGTGTTCGGGTTCTCCGCGCGGAACTGCTTCACCGCTCCGGCCAGGACAGCGGCGCCCGCCGCGGCCCCGTCGGCCTCGATGCGTCCGTGGAAGTCGTTGACCGTGACCACATCGATGTCGACGGGCGGCACGGTGGCCGAGACGCCGACGAGGATCGGGTCGTGGTCGCTGGAGCGGAACGGCGTACCTGCCTCGGTGGCACCGAACGCGTAGCCGCGGTCGCTCCACTCCGGTGAGTTGATGCTCCACACACCGGCGCCGGTGATCGAGGTCTTGAGCGACGGCGATGCGATGACGTGGTCGAGCGAGCCGACCTCTCCGTCGAAGCTGTACGTGTGCTCGTCGGCCGCCTTCTCCCGCGCGACGTCGCTCCAGCCGGCATCCGTGAACACCCGGATCGGGTCTTCCTTCGCGTACGCGTTGAAGTCGCCGATCAGCAGCATGTCTGCGCTGCCGGTGGTCTGCTCGATCTTCTGCGTGAACGCGAGGATCGACTTCGCCTGCGCGACGCGGTCGGCGTTGAAGAAGCCCTGCTCGTCGGCCGGCACCGGGGTGCCGTCCTTGGGGTCGGACTTCGACTTGAGGTGGTTCGCCACGACGGTGACGGTGCGGCCGTCGATGTCGAACGCCTGGGCGATCGGCTCGCGGGCGTTGCCCCAGACGGTCTCATCCACGACGGTCATGCTGTCGCCCACGGGGGTGACTGCCGCCTTCTTGTAGATGATCGCGCTGGTGATGAAGTCGGTGGTCGCCGCGTTGTTCAGCGCCGCCGGGGTGTGCACGTAGGCCCAGACGTCGCTGCCCGCGTCCTCGTTCAGTCCGGCCACGAGGTCGGCGAGGGCGGAGTCGAGCGTGCCGCCGAGCTTGACCGAGTTCTCGATCTCCATGAGCGAGACGATCTCGGCGTCGAGGCCGTTGATGGCCGCCACGATCTTCGACTTCTGGATCGCGAACTCCGCAGCCGTCGCCGCTCCTCGCGCGTTCGAGTTCTGGCTCTTCAGCGTCGTGAAGTAGTTGTAGACGTTGAACGACGCGACCTGCACGTCACCGCCGACGACCGGGGCCTTCGCCGGGCGCGGGTTGGTGGCCGTGAAGCCCACCTTGAGGTCGGCGGGGGACGTGCTGTCGATCGGCACGACCGGCTGCAGACGCCAGTCGTCGAAGCTCCACTGCAGCACGTAGCCGTTGTCGCCGAAGTCGACGGTGTCGCCGTTGCGGACGACCACGTCCTTCGTGAAGTACGGCTGGTCGTTCGGGTGGCCGTTGTTGGTGACCTGGATCGACCATCCGTCGTCGAGGAGGATGCGGTTGGCGCGGTTGCCCGCGGTGATCGCCGCGGCATCCGGTCCGGGAAGGGCGACCTCGGTGCTCTTCTGTGCGAGACCGCCGCCCACGTTCAGCCAGAGGGCACCGTAGTTGTACAGCTGGTGGCTGGACGCGACGCGGTAGGTGCCGGTCGGGGCGACGTACATGCTCTCGTATTGCTCACGTGCACCGCCGACGGCGGTGTCGGGCAGCGGGGTGACGGCGGGCACGCCGACACCGGCCTGGACGACGGAGACCGCCGCGGCCGACGCGGGGTTGATCTGCGTCTGACCGAAGTACTCGCTGACGGGGCCCGTGACCGAGACGAGGTCGCCGATCGCGAGGGTCGGCGTGAGCGCGTTCAGGAACACGAAGATGCCGTCGGAGGCGCCGGGCGTGGCGTCGTTCGCGCCGCCGGAGCCCTGCGTCTGGATCGTGATGCCCTTGTAGCCGCCGGTGCGGTAGTCGGCGGTGACGACGCCCTGCACGGTGACGGTCTTGCCGCTCAGGGGCGAGACGTCGGTGGTGCCCTGCACCTCGGCGATGGTCGCCGTGACGGGGTCGGTGCCAGGGTCGGGTCCGGGATCGGTGCCGCCGGAGTTCTGCGGCGTGATGGTCGCCGACAGCGTGAAGTCCGCCCGGTTGTCGTCGGTGTCGACGCCGTTGGATCGGTTCAGCGACTTCACGTCGGTGTTGCCGGTCGGGGCGACCGCTGCGGTGCCCTCGAACGTGTTGGAGGTGCCGTAGCCGAGCAGGTCGACGACGCCGTCGACGCCGACGACGGAGCCGGGGGTCAGCGCGACGGCCGCCGTGCCCTTGACGAGGGCGATGGTGCCGGTCGTGCCGCTGGGGGCGAGGGTGCTCACGACATCGGCCGCCGGCAGCTCCGCGCCGTTCGCGCCGTTGCTGCTGCCCTGCACGAGGTAGTGGCCGCCCGCGGGGATCGATCCCTTCAGCGGTGCGACGCCGTTGAAGTTGCCGGTGCCGGTCGCCGAGCGGTACTGCAGGGACATGCCGTCGAGGCTGATCGCCGCGGTCGTCGGGTTGTAGAGCTCGACGAACTTGTTCTTGAACGCTGCGCCGGCGCTGCCTCCGGAGAGGTACGCCTCATTGATCACCACCCCCGTTCCCGCGGTGTCTGCGTAGGCGGGCGCGGCGACGAGGGAGCCGAGGCTCAGCGCTGCCGCGCAGGTCACGGCGAGTGCGCCGAGGCGCCCCCGCTTCCGGTGTGCGGACGATGCTGCGCCCTCGCGGGCGGCGTCGTCGGGGGCGGACTTCATGCGTACGGTCTCCTCGACATTGCGGATGCTTCGGACGTCGACCCTCGTGAGGCCTCGTCGCGAGCGCGCGGAGAGGACTCTCAGCGCACTCATATGTGAGGGAGCATACGGACGGCTTCCGACATCCTCAATGCCATTCTCCGAATCGTCACCCATCGCTCACCGGAACGCACAACTCGTTCAGAGAAGCCCGACAAAACCGCCGCGCAGATGCGCAGAGAGGTGTGCTCAGCTGCGCAGGATCACTCGGATGCCGCGGCCGCGGCGGCGTCTTCCACGTCCTCGACCTCGCGCTCCCAGGCGTCCTTCGCGAGCCGGTACCAGAGGTAGAACGCGAAGCCCGCGAAGATCGCCCATTCGGCGGCGTAGAAGATGTTCAGCCAGTTCACCGGGGACTGCTCCTCGGGTGCCGGCGACGATATGTCGACGAGCCCCGCCGACGCGGTCGTCGATGCGAGGTACGGGCGGTACACGTCGAGCTCTGCGGTGTCGTGCCAGCGGCTGAGCAGCATCGCCGGAGACATCCGATCCATCCGATCGGGATCGTCGTGCGGCGGCGGCACCGGCCCCTCGTCGGAGATGACCCGGCCGGTGATCGTCACGGTAGAGCCGTCGGCATCCGCCTCCAGCCGCTTCACCGCCGCGTCCGCCGCCTCCCGATCGGGCGCCCAGCCGATCGCCACCGCGATCGACGTACGGTCGGCGACGCGCAGCTGCCCGGTGACCCAGTAGCCCTCGGCGCCGTCGTTGAAACGGGTGGAGACGATGAGGAAGTCGCCTGGCACCCAGGCGCCCGTCGTCTCGACGCGCTGTCCGACCAGCGGCTCGGGGAGGTACTCCCCCGGCGTCACGACGTCGGTCAGCGGCCGCACCTGCTCGGTCGCTCCCGGCGCGGGGGGCGCCGTGTCGATGGCACGCCCGAGCTGCCACTGGCCGAGCCAGGCGAAGACGCCGGCGACGACCAGGCACAGCAGGAGCATCCCGATCCATCGCCCGCGGAGCATCACCTCGCGGAGGGTGGGCGGGAACGGCGCGGGGGTGGTCACAGCGGTGCGGAGGCCTCAGGCCTCGTACGGGGCGAGGACGACCTCGACCCGCTGGAATTCCTTGAGGTCCGAGTACCCCGTGGTGGCCATCGACTTGCGCAGCGCGCCGATGAGGTTCGCCGTGCCGTCGGCGACGGGAGCCGGGCCGTACAGGATCTCCTCGAGCGTGCCGATGCCGCCGACCTCCACGCGGCGACCGCGCGGAAGCTGGGGGTGGTGCGCCTCGGGGCCCCAGTGGAAGCCGCGACCAGGCGCGTCGGTGGCGCGTGCGAGCGCGACGCCGAGCATGACCGCGTCTGCACCCATGGCGAGCGCCTTGACGATGTCGCCCGAGGTGCCGACTCCGCCGTCGGCGATCACGTGCACGTAACGGCCTCCGGACTCGTCGAGGTAGTCGCGGCGGGCCGCGGCCACGTCGGAGACCGCGGTGGCCATCGGCGCGTGGATGCCGAGGGTGGCGCGCGTCGTCGACGCCGCTCCCCCGCCGAAGCCGACGAGGACACCGGCCGCGCCGGTGCGCATGAGGTGCAGCGCCGCCGTGTAGGTCGCTGCGCCGCCGACGATGACAGGGACGTCGAGGTCGTAGATGAACTTCTTGAGGTTCAGTGGCTGGTCGACGCTGGACACGTGCTCGGCGGACACCGTGGTGCCGCGGATCACGAACAGATCGACGCCCGCCGCGGCGACGGTGTCGTAGAACTCCTGGGTGCGCTGCGGGGTGAGCGAGCCAGCGACGGTGACACCGGCCTCGCGGACCTCGGCGAGACGGCGCGTGATGAGCTCGGGCTTGATCGGCTCGGAGTACAGCTCCTGCATCCGCACCGTGGCGACCTCGTCGCCGAGCCCCGCGATCTCCGCGAGCAGCGGCTCGGGGTTCTCGTAGCGCGTCCACAGCCCCTCGAGGTCGAGCACGCCGAGACCGCCGAGCTGACCGAGCATGATCGCCGTGGCGGGGCTGACCACCGAGTCCATCGGGGCGCCGAGCACGGGGATGTCGAAGCCGAAGGCGTCGATCGTCCACGCGGTCGACACGTCCTCGGGGTTGCGGGTGCGCCGCGAGGGCACCACCGCGATGTCGTCGAACGTGTACGCGCGGCGAGCGCGCTTTCCTCGGCCCAGCTCGATCTCTGTGGTCACCCCTCCAGACTACCCGGCGCTCGCGCGTGCCGACGGCTGGGAGACTGGAGGCGATACCGGGAGGCCGACATGCGGGCGGAAGCCGTGGAGGTCGCCGTCATCGGCGGCGGCGTGATGGGACTGGCGACGGCGTGGGAGCTCTGCCGCCGCGGTCTGAAGCCCATCGTGTTCGAGCGATTCGCCCGCGGTCACCGAGAAGGCGCATCGCACGGGGCCACGCGCAACTTCAACAACGCCTACGCCGAGGAGCACTACCTCGACCTCCTCGTACGCGCCCGCGAGGGATGGTACGCGCTCGGCGACGTCGACGGCGAACCTCTGCTGCGGCTGCACGGCCTCGTCACACACGGCGAGGTCGACCTCGCCTCGATCGAGCGGGCGCTGCACGCACGCGGCATCCACGCCACCCTGCTCTCGGCCGCCGAGGCCGCGACGAGATGGCCGGGCATGCGCGTCGACGGCGACGCCGTGCTGTTCTCCCGCGACGCGGGCGTGGCCAGGGCTGCCGCCACGCTGCGCGAGCTGGAGCGCCGCATCGTCGCGAGCGGCGGGGAGATCCGGTGGGAGACCCCCGTGCTCCACGTCGACGAGACGGATGCCGGGGTCACGCTGACGCTGCCGGACGGGATGCTGCGTGCCGAGGTCGCGGTGGTCGCGTCCGGCGCCTGGACGACGCGGATGCTGCCGGGGATCGGCCTGCCGCGACTGACGGTCACGGAGGAGTCGCCAGCGCACTTCGCACCGACGACCCCCGGGGACTGGCCGTCGTTCAACCACTATGTCGACCCCGACCGGTATCCCGCGACGGTGTACGGGATGCCGACGCCCGGCGAGGGGATCAAGGTGGGGTTCCATCGGGTCGGCGACGAGGTCGATCCGGACGCCCGCCCGTACAGGGCGACGCACCTGGACGCCCTCGCGGACTACGTCAGGGAGTGGATGCCCGGCCTGGATCCGGCGTCCGCCGCGCCCATCAGCTGCACCTACACGTCGACCGAAGACGGCACCTTCGTGCTCGATCGGCGGGGTCGGATCGTCGTCGGCGCGGGGTTCTCCGGCCACGGCTTCAAGTTCGCGCCAGGCATCGGCGCCGTGCTCGCCGACCTCACCCTCGACCCCGCCGCACGCGCGGCGCCCCCGTTCCGTCTGCCCTGACCCGGTCGCGCTGAACCCTGCGGGCGCGACACGTGCGCGCCGCGGTTCAGCGCGCCCGCACCACCCGTTTCTCGTCCCACACCGGCTCGTCGGCCTCGTAGACCTCGCCGTCCGACCCGAACACGAGGAAGCGGTCGAAGGAGCGCGCGAACCAGCGGTCGTGCGTGACAGCCAGCACCGTGCCGTCGAAGCGGGCCAGCGCCTCCTCCAATGCCTCGGCCGACTCGAGGTCGAGGTTGTCGGTCGGCTCGTCGAGCAGCAGCAGCGACGCCCCGGAGAGCTCCAGCAGCAGCACCTGGAAGCGGGCCTGCTGTCCGCCGGACAGCGACTCGAACGTCTGCTGGGCCTGGCGCACGAGACCGTACCTGTCGAGCGCCGAGCTCGCGGCGTCGCGCGGCATCCCGGCGCGCAGCTCGTCGCCTCTGTGCAGGATCTCCAGCAGCGTGCGGCCGATGAACTCCGGATGCGCGTGCGTCTGCGCGAACAGGCCGGGCACCACCCGGGCGCCGAGCACCGCCTGGCCGGTGTGCGCGACCTCGCTCAGCTGCTCGCCGGTGGAGGTCACGTGCCCGAGCGTCGGGTCCGGATCGCTGCCGCCACGGGCAAGCAGCCGCAGGAAGTGCGACTTGCCCGAGCCGTTCGACCCCAACACCGCGACCCGGTCGCCGTACCAGACCTCGGCGTCGAAGGGACGCATCAGCCCGGTGAGCTCCAACCCGGTCGCGACGACGGCGCGCTTGCCGGTGCGTGCGCCGCGGAGGCGCATGTCGAAGTCCTGAGCGGGCGGACGCTCCTCGGGAGGGCCCGCCTCCTCGAACTTGCGGAGCCGCGTCTGGGCCGCCTGATAGCGCGACGCGAAGCCGTCGTTGGCCGAGGCCTTCACCTTGAGGTTCGCCACGAGGATGCGCAGCTTCTCGTGCTGCTCGTCCCAGCGCCGACGCAGCTCGTCGAGCCGGTCCATGCGGTCGCTGCGGGCCTGGTGATAGGTCGCGAATCCTCCGCCGTGCACCCACGCCGTCGCTCCGGCGCCGCCCGGCTCCAGAGTGACGATGCGGTCGGCCGCCCTGGCGAGCAGCTCGCGGTCGTGCGATACCAGCAGCACCGTCTTCGGCGTCTGCCTGAGTTGCTCCTCGAGCCAGCGCTTCGCCGGCACGTCGAGGTAGTTGTCCGGCTCGTCGAGCAGCAGCACCTCGTCGGGCCCTCGCAGCAGGGCCTCCAGCGCGAGCCTCTTCTGCTCGCCGCCAGAGAGCGTGGTCAGCTCGCGGAATCGGGCGCGCTCGTACGGCACGCCGAGAGCCGCGACCGTGCACTGGTCCCACACGGTCTCGTGCTCGTACCCTCCGGCATCCGCGTACTCGGCGATCGCCGAGGCGTACGCCATCTGGGTGTCGTGCTCGTCGCGCTCGATCAGCGCGTTCTCCGCCGCCTCCAGCGCTTCCGCGGCCGCACGGATGCGACGCGGCGCGACGCGCACGAGCAGGTCCTGCACGGTCTCGCCCGCCTCGCCGTGCCCGACGAACTGATCCATCACGCCGAGACCGCCGTCGATGGTGACGACGCCGGCATCCGCAGCCTGCTCGCCGCGGATGATCCGGAGCAGGGTCGTCTTGCCCGCCCCGTTCGGTCCGATCAGCGCGCTCGTCGAGCCCGATCCGACCTTGAACGCCGCTTCATCGAGAAGCGGTCTGCCGTCTGGCAGCGTCAGCGAGACGCCTGAGACATCGATGTACCCCACAGTGCGTGGCCGTCCTTCCGCCCGCATGGCGAGCCGACCAGGCTATCAGGAACAGGGATGCCGCGGCGAACCGTCGCGGAGCGCGCGGGCGTCAGACGAGTGCGCCCGAGGTCGGCACCGGGTTGGCGAACAGGTCGAGCACCGGGCAGTGCGCGTCGACCACGCGACGCAGTTCCTCGTACTGCTCCGCGGTGTCCGGACCGGTGATGTCGACCTTCACACGCACGTCGTGGAACCCTGCGCGGCCCGACTCGTCGATGCCGAAGAGCTTGCGCACGTCGAGGTCGCCCTCCGCCGTGATCTCGATCTCGTCGATCGTGAGCCCGAGCGCCTGCGCGTAGAGACGGAACACGACGACCTGACACGACACGAGGGCGCCGAGCGCGTACTCGACGGGGCTCGCCGCCACGTCGTCGCCGGCGAGGGCAGCGGGCTCGTCGACGAGGAAGCGGTGCTTCCCCGCCCTGATCTCGGTCGCCACCGAGCCGATGCCGCGGCCGGTGACGCGATATGTGAGCTGGGCGGCTCCGGCATCGGCGGCGATCCGCTCGTGCCAGGCGGTGCCGGCCGCGGTCAGTCGCTGGGCGCGCTCTTCGGCGGTGGTGTCGGAGACGGTGAGGATCTGGTCCTGGAGGAGAGTCATGCCGCGACCGTAGCCGTGGTCGGCCGTGCCGCGTCGGCCCGCCGTCACGCGCGGTCATCCGCCGTGACAGTGCGCAACATCCTTCATGCGGGCGCCGAGCATCCCATGAAGTTGGGATGGTGCGACGCCGCCGGCGCCGATACGCTCGGTCTCGCCAGAATTCCGTCCTGACCAGGAGACAGCATGACGACCCCAGACCAGCAGCCGCCCCAGCCGCCGCAGCCTCCGCAGCCCCCGACGAACAACGTCCCGCCGGCACCGGAGACTCCCTCGTACGCTCCGCCTGCGTACCCGACCACCCCCGCGCAGGACCCGCAGCCGGCGTACGGCGCACCCGCCGCGGCCCCCGGCTACCCGGCGACCGCCCCTGGATATTCCGCGGCCCCCGCATACGCCGCCGAGGCCCCGGTGCCCGGCAAGGGTCTCGCGATCGCCGGCCTCATCCTCGCGTTCGTCGCCCCGCTGATCGGCCTGATCCTCAGCATCGTCGCGCGGTCCAAGCTCAAGAAGGCAGGGGCGCCGACGGGTCTCGCCACCGCGGGCATCATCATCGGCGCCGTGCTCGTCGTGGTGGGCATCATCGTCGGGATCCTCGTCGGCATCACCTTCGCGAACATCTTCGCCGTCTGCGCCCAGTACGGTCCCGGCGTCTGGCAGGTCGGCGGGGTCACCTACACCTGCGGCTGATCTCCGCGCTCGCCTACGGAGAAGGGGACGGATGCCACGGCATCCGTCCCCTTCTCCGTCAGCGCCGCCGAGGTTTCGGCTCGCTGCGCTCGCTCAACCTGAGTCGGCACGCGTCGACGCCGCTTCGCGGCATCGACCCGCCGCCGACTCACTTCTTGTAGTTGGGCGCCTCGACGACGATCTGCACGTCGTGCGGGTGCGACTCCTTGAGCCCTGCCGCCGTGATGCGCACGAAGCGTCCGCGGGCCTTGAGCTCCTCGATCGTGCGTGCGCCGACGTAGAACATCGACTGGCGCAGGCCTCCGACGAGCTGGTAGGCGACGGCCGAGAGCGGCCCGCGGTACGGCACCTGACCCTCGATGCCCTCGGGGATGAGCTTGTCATCGCTGGGCACGTCGGCCTGGAAGTAGCGGTCCTTGGAGTACGACGTCTGCTTGCCGCGGGTCTGCATGGCGCCGAGCGAGCCCATGCCCCGGTACTGCTTGAACTGCTTGCCCGACTGGAAGACGATCTCGCCAGGCGACTCGTCGGTGCCGGCGAGCAGCGAACCCAGCATCACGGCGTCGGCGCCGGCGACGAGCGCCTTGGCGATGTCACCGGAGTACTGCAGACCGCCGTCGGCGATCACGGGGATGCCTGCGGGGCGGGCGGCCAGCGAGGCCTCGTAGACCGCGGTGACCTGCGGCACGCCGACGCCGGCGACGACGCGGGTGGTGCAGATCGAACCGGGGCCCACGCCGACCTTGACGGCGTCGACGCCGGCATCGACCAGCGCCTGAGCGCCCTCACGGGTCGCGACGTTGCCGCCGATGATGTCGATGTGGGCGAACGACTCGTCGGCCTTGAGGCGCTTGACGAGGTCGATCACGCCCTGCGACTGGCCGTTGGCGGTGTCGACGACGAGCACATCGACTCCTGCGTCGCGCAGCGCCTCCGCACGCTCCCACGCATCGCCGAAGAAGCCGATCGCGGCGCCGACGCGCAGACGGCCCTGGTCGTCCTTGGTGGCGAGGGGGTACTTCTCGCTCTTGTCGAAGTCCTTGATGGTGATGAGTCCTGCGAGCCGGCCGTCGGCGTCGATGAGCGGCAGCTTCTCGACACGGTGCTTCGCGAACAGGGCAATGACCTCGCCCGCAGCGACGCCCACCGGGGCGGTGACGAGGTTCTCGCTCGTCATGACGTCCTTCACGAAGGTGGTCTGACGCTCGAAGCCCGAGACGAAGCGCATGTCGCGGTTGGTGATGATGCCCACGAGTCGTCCGTCGCCGTCGACGACCGGCAGGCCGGAGATGCGGTACTGGGCGCACAGCGCGTCGACCTCTTCGACGGTCGCGTCGGGGGTGGTCGTGATCGGGTCGGTGATCATGCCGGACTCGCTCCGCTTGACGCGGTCGACCTGCGCGGCCTGGTCGGCGATCGAGAGGTTGCGGTGCAGGATGCCGATGCCGCCCTCGCGCGCGATCGCGATCGCCATGCGCGCCTCGGTCACGGTGTCCATGGCGCTGGAGAGCAGCGGCGTCGCGACCGAGATCCGGCGGGTCACCCTCGACGAGGTGTCCGCCTCGCTGGGGATGACGTCGGTGTGCCCCGGCAGGAGCAGCACGTCGTCGTACGTGAGTCCGACGAAGCCGAAGGGGTCGTGCTGATCCATGGATTCTCCTCCTGCGCGAATGGCGCGGTTCCGAGTGCGAATGAGGGGTGCGGGCACCGGCCGGTCGGACCGGCGCGCGTATGTAGATTCTAAGCGAGACACGCCCGGGAACATTCCCGGAAGCCGTGGGATCGCTGCCATCCGGTAGGAGAATCCCCGATCGCGCACTACGCTCTAGTCGTCGTCCATCTCCGCGGTCCGAAACCCGATGCCGCGGAAACCCAGCACTCAAAGTGGAGGTTGCGTGGGACTCACAACTGTCGCCGTGCATCGAAAGCGCCCCTGGATCGTCGCCGTGCTCGGCATACTCATCGCCCTGTCGGCGTTCCTGCTGGCCCCGCCCTCGACGGCCTCGGCCGATACGACGGACGACGGCCAGGAGATCACGGACTTCTACTTCGCGGGCGTCATCACGTTCGACGACAAGCCGGTGCCCGGTGTCGTCATGACCATCGAGGGCAAGGGCTTCAAGGGCGACACCAAGACGGATGCCGACGGCAAGTGGCGCCTGTACGTCCCCTCGAAGGAGAAGTACACGCTCACCGTCGACGAGGACACCTTGCCGAAAGGGGTGATCGTCGACCCGGCGCAGCTGCCGGAGGGCACCCAGCCGATCGCCGGGACGACCGCCTCGTTCGAGGTGGAGTTCGGCCTCACCGGCACGAAGATCATGAACCTCTTCCTCGGCGAGGGGCAGCGGGTCACCGTGTCGTTCGCCGACCAGCTGTTCTCGCGGCTCGTCGGCGGGCTGAACTTCGGCCTCCTCCTCGCACTCGCCTCGATGGGCGCCGCGCTCATCTACGGCACCACCCGGCTGTCGAACTTCACACACGGTGAGATGGTCACCTGGGGCGGTCTGCTGGCCATGGTGACCACCACGTTCTGGCATCTGCCGCTCTGGGCCGGCATCGCCGCAGCCGTGGTGGGCGGCGGCCTGCTCGGCTGGGGTCTGGACGCCGGCATCTGGCGGCCGTTGCGCCGTCGAGGCCTCGGCACCGTGCAGCTCATGATCGTGAGCATCGGCCTCTCGCTCGCCCTCCGCTACGTCTTCCAGTACTTCATCGGAGGCAGCACCTACCAGCTGCCAGGCGCCAGCCCCACGCCGATCCAGTTCGGCCCGATCTCGCTGTCGTACATCGACATGATCGCCATGGGCGTGAGCATCGTCGTGATCCTCGCCGTGGCATGGTTCCTCACCCGCACCCGGATCGGCAAGGCGACCAGGGCGATCTCCGACAACCCGCAACTGGCCGCCGCCTCCGGCATCGACGTCGACAGGGTGATCCGCTACGTGTGGATCCTCGCCGGCGTGCTGGCCGCGATCTCCGGCATCCTGTGGGCCTACTTCCGCCCCGGCGTGAAGTGGGACATGGGCACGCAGATGCTGCTGCTCATGTTCGCCGCGATCACCCTCGGCGGGCTCGGCACCGCCTTCGGAGCCCTCATCGGCTCGCTCATCGTCGGCATCGCCGTCGAGATCTCCACGCTGTGGATCCCGTCCGACCTGAAGTACGCGAGCGCGCTGGTCGTGCTGATCGTGATCCTCCTGGTCAGACCGCAGGGTCTGCTCGGACGCAAGGAAAGGCTGGGCTGATCATGGACTTCGGAAGCATCTTCTCCAACACCGCCGTCTACCTCATCAGCCCGGTCACCATCGCCTATGCGCTGGCGGCCACCGGCCTCGCGGTGCACTTCGGCTACGCGGGTCTGCTGAACTTCGGCATGGCGGCGTTCATGGCGATCGGCGGCTACGGCTACGCGATCTCCGTGCTCTCGTTCGGGCTCCCCTGGTGGCTCGGCATGCTCATCGGCCTCGCCGGCGGCGCGGTGTTCGCCGTGCTGCTCGGCATCCCGACTCTGCGGCTACGGGCCGACTACCTCGCCATCGCGACCATCGCGGCCGGCGAGATCGTGCGGCTGCTGTTCACCACCCAGCTGTTCGACCAATGGACGAACTCCGCCGACGGCCTCGCCCAGTACAACGGCGGGTTCCGTGACGCCAACCCGTTCCCCGACGGCACCTACGGGTTCGGTCCGTGGACGTTCTCCGCAGACGACCTCTGGAACCGCGTGTTCGGCATCCTCCTGCTGGCCGTGTCGATCTTCGTGGTCTGGGCGCTCATGCGCAGCCCGTGGGGCCGCGTGCTCAAGGGCATCCGCGAAGACGAGGACGCGGTGCGCTCGCTCGGCAAGAACGTGTTCGCCTACAAGATGCAGGCGCTCGTCGTCGGCGGCGTGATCGGCGCCGCTGGCGGCATCGTGTTCGTGCTGCCATCGGCTGTCGTCCCCGGCAGCTACACGACCTCGCTGACGTTCTTCCTGTGGACGATCCTGCTCCTCGGCGGCGCCGCGACCGTGTTCGGCCCGACCCTGGGCGCTGTGCTGTTCTGGGTGGTGTTCGCGTTCATGGCGAACCTGCTGCCGAGCATGGCGAAGTCCGGCATCCTCCCGATGTCCGACAACCAGGCATCGACGCTGGTGTTCATCTTCGTCGGCGTCGCGCTCATGCTGCTCGTGATCTTCCGCCCTCAGGGCATCCTCGGAGACAAGAGGGAGATGACCTTTGTCAAGTGAACTGACCCCCGAGACGCCCGCCGAATCGGCGGCGCCGACCACCGGGAGCATCCGCCGCCCGAAGACGACGGGCCTCGCCAAGGGACCGGCGAAGCCCGGAGTCGCCAAGGTCGACCCGATCCTCGTCGTGGACGCCGTGCAGCGCCGCTTCGGCCCGAAGGCCTTCGGTCACGCGTTCCGTCTCGGTATTGCCGGGATTGATGCCGACGATCCGCAAACCGCTGGCGGCATAGGCGTTGGCAAGGCCGACGGTCGCCAGCATCAGCGCCGCATTGGCGGCCCCGCCCGCAAGGTGGATCGGCGATGCGACCTTGCCGCCACCGCCGATGACGTTGACGATCACGCCCGTCCGCCGCGCGGCCATCCGTTTGACGACCGGGTCGATCACGTTGATGTACGAGAAATACTTGGCGTCCATTGCGGCGCGCCAATGGGCCGGGCTTAGATCCTGCGGCGGTGTGCGCCGCGCTGCACCGGCGCAGGTCACGAGGATATCCAGCGCGCCGACCTTCGCCTCGACCTTTTCGACCAGGGCAAGCGCCTCCTCCGCCGAGGTCAGGTCGGCGGCAAAACCGGTGGCACCGGGCAAACTCGCCAGCGCCGCGTCGATATTCGCCCGCGAGCGCGAACAGATGATGACGCGCGCTCCCTCGGCCAGCAGCGATTGTGCACAGGCAAGGCCGATCCCCTTGGAGCCGCCCGTGACCAGTGCCGTCTTGCGGTTCAAATCGAGTTCCATGTTCCGCAGCTTCCTAATATCCGATGCTGAAAACTAGGCTCCAGGGCATTTTGCAACAAGCAACAGGCAACTGCCGGGATCGCGGATACGGTGAAACGGTTCCCCAATTGGCCTCCAAAGGAGACAACTCTTCCACCGCGGCTTTCCGGGACGGGAGCCGGTGCGTTCTTGCCTGGCGGATGACGGCGGGGGCTGCCATCGTGATGCTCGGCGAATGCCGTCAGACCGTGCCTCTTCGAGAGCTGGCTCCTCCGGCTGCAATGTGGCGCTGTAACCATCCGTGATCCTGCTTCCTGCAGCTTTTGTTCCTCGGAAGGGAACTCCGGCGCCTCATCGGCATTGGGAGTGCAAACGGAAATCGGAGCGTGGTCGTGAAGCCAATCCTGTTGCTTTTGGGGAGCCTTGTCCTGCTGGTGCTGGTGTTCCTGAGCGGTGTGATCATCACCGCCAATGTGATCGCCGAGCCCGAACCGCATAAATTCGCCCATATGGACACGCCGGATCTGTGGACCTCCCGGCCGAAGCCGGTCGACACCGCCAGGCAGGCTTATGAGCGCGCGCCGGCTGCGACGCCTCCTGTGTCCGTCGCGGCAGAAACGCAGACTGTGCCGGCCACGCAGCAAACCGCGTCCGTCCCGCCCATGCAGCAGGCCGCAGCCGTACCTGCCATCGACAATACCGTAACGACATCCGTCGATCCGCAGCAAACGAGCGGCGCGCAGCAACGTGATGCGGTGGTCGATACGGCACAGGCCGAATGGTGTTATGCGCGATACCGATCCTATCGCGTCGAGGACAATAGCTACCAGCCGTTCAGTGGCGGTCCCCGCAGGCAATGCCAGGCACCCGGTGTTTCCACCGTCGCGGCTGTTTCACCAGTGCCCATGCACGATCCCGAAACCGTCTCCCGCCAGCAGGACGGATTGCCGCCTCTGCCGGAAGAACCCTCCGCCCAAGCCGAGCAGCCAGCCGATCATGACGTGTCGGGCAGCCTCCCGTCACAGGAGGCCGATACCGATGCTGCAGCCGGAAGCCATGAGGAATGGTGCTTTGCCCGCTACCGGTCCTATCAGGTCGGGGACAACAGCTATCAGCCCTTTACCGGCGGTCCGCGCCGCCAGTGCCAGTCTCCCTTCGGCTGATAGCGGCCGTCAGGCGGCGCGTTCGACCAGGTTCTTCGCCATCATCATATGCACGCCCTTGCAGCCGTTGACGGTCTGGGTGATGCGCAGGTCGCCGGCCAAGCTGCAGAGGGTGTAGGCATCCTCGCGCGACAGCCCGCCCTTTTCGCCGAGCAACACGATCATGTCGCGCAGCGCCATGACGGCGCATTGGTCGAGATCAGGATCCATGCCCATGGTGATGAAATGCGTCGGCGTTTCGGCGCGGGGGTAGACGAAATCGAGGTCGTCGCGCACCGTGAGCTGGAAGGTGCCGCGCAGCGCCGTTTCGATGGCGGTGATGCAGACCTCGCCGTCGCCCTGGGCGCCGTGGCCGTCGCCGCAGGAAAACAGCGCGCCCTCGTTGAAGATCGGCAGGTAAAGCGTGGTGCCGGCGACGAGTTCCTTGTTGTCGATGTTGCCGGCGTGGGCGCGCGGCATGATCGAGGTGATGCGGCCCCAGTTCGGCGGCGGAGCGAGGCCCATGACCCCGAAGAACGGGGCGAGCGGCAGGTCGAGGCCCCAGGGCAGGCGGCCGATATTCTTCTCCCTGTCGAGCGGGATGGTGAGCATCCGCGGCGTCTCGAAATCATAGGGCAGGGTGCCGGCAAGCGGGCGGATGACGTTGTAGCCCCAGTCCTGGCGCAGTTCGATATCGAGGATCTTCACTTCCAGTACCTGTCCCGGCTTGGCGCCGCGCACGGCGACGGGACCGGTCAGGATATGACCCTGCATGATCGGGCGGCAGTTCTCGTGGATTTCGAGATGCTCGGGAAGGACGGTGAACCCTTCCCCGGGCAGTACTTCCGCGGGACCGGAGACCGAATCGATCACGAC
>JAGIAK010000057.1 GCA_017744855.1 Microbacterium sp. | reverse complement strand
GCCCCACGTTGCCCGTGTTCGTCACGAGGAAGGAGAACACCACGATGTCGCCGACCGCGTCGTACTTCACGACGTCCGCCGTCTTGACCACCGCGAGGCCAGGTGCCGTGTTCGCCGTGACCTGCGCGCTCGCATCCGGAGAGGTGACGGGCGCATCCGTCGTGTCGACCGCGGTCGCCCGGGCGGTGTTGTCGATGCGTCCACTGTTCATGTCGGCCTGTGTCACGGTGTAGTCCGCCGTGCACACGAGCTGCTGACCCGGCGCCAGGGCGTCGGCCGGGCAGTCGACCACAGGCGTGCCGCCGGTTCCCGTGAACGCCGTCTCCTCGACGGCCACGTCGTGCACCGTGACGTTGCCGCCATTGCGCACCGTGAAGGTGTACGTCACCACGTCGCCCGCCGCGCTGACGAAGCTCGTGCTCGGCGTCTTCGTGAGGGTGAGGCTGGACTGCGCCTCCTGCGGCGTCGAGACCGAGGAGTTCGGCGATGTCACCGCCCCCGTCGGAGCGATGCCCGTAGCGCGCGCCGTATTCGTGATCGACTCCGAGTCGACGTCCGCCTGGGTCAGCGTGTACGTCGCCGTGCACGTGAGTTGAGCGGCCGGAGCCAGCGACGTCGCGGGACAGGAGATCGCCGAGACCGAACCCGAGCCGGTGAAGGAGACCTCGTCGACGGCGATGCCGGTCACCGGCACGTTGCCAGTGTTCGTGACCACGAAGGAGTAAGTGACCTCCTGTCCCGCCGTGTAGGCCGCCTTGCCCGAGGGGGTCGCGGACTTCACGAGGTCGAGCGAGGCGACCTGGTCCACGTCCACCGTCGCGGACGACGGCGCAGACGTGACCGGCGCGTTGGCCGGGCTCACCGCCGACGCGGTCGCGGTGTTCGTCACGGACCCCGCAGTCAGATCGGCCTGAGTCACCGGGTAGGTCGCCGTGCAGTCGGCGGACGTACCGGGAGCGAGGGCGACCGTCGGGCACACGATCGCGGAGAGCGATCCGCTGCCGCTGAACACCGTCTCCGCGATGGAGAGGGAGCGCAGCGTGACGTTGCCGGTGTTGGTGACGGTGAAGGTATAGCCGATGATGTCGCCCACCGAGTCGACCGTGTCCGGAGCGGCCTTCTTGAGCAGGGTCAGTGCGGGGGTCTGCGTCGCCATGACCGTGACGATGCCGGTGCTGTTGCTCAGGTTCGGGCCCGACGGAGGCGTCGCGACCGCAGTGGCCTGATCGGAGACCGACCCATGGTCGAGATCGGCCTGCGTGGCCGTGTACGTCGCGATGAACACCGCTGACTGGCCGGGCGCCAGCGATGTCGACGCACCGGAGCACGTCGCGGCCGGCGCCGTGCGCGACGAGCAGATGGGAGTCGGCGCAACGCTGGACGCAGCCGAGTTGACGAGCGCGTCGGTGACGCGCACGTTCGTCAGCGGCACCGCGGTGTTGTTGGTCACGGTGAAGGTGAAGTTCACCTGCTGCCCGACGGCATCCACCGTCGTGCGATCAGCGGTCTTCGTGAGGGCCGGCTGTGCGCTCTGCGCCTGCAACCCCGTCTTCGAGGATTCCGCCGGGGACATCAAGGAGTCCCCTGCCGTCACGCTCGTGCCGATGCTGTTCCACGCCGTGTTGCCCGCTGCCGTGGCCGGCGTCGAGACCGAGTACGTGGCCGAGAACTCCGCCGCCGGGGCGATGCTACCCGTGTACACGAGCTTCAACGCTGTCACCGTCGCCAGGGAGGCCGGTGCCGTCACGGACCAGTCGTTCACACAGCCGGCGTTGCCGGGGAGCACCTCGGGGCGACACGGGTTGAGCGCCTGCGAGTACGCGACCGTCACATTCGAGGGGAGACTGCCGATGCTCGTGAGAGATACACGGAACGCAGAGTCGCGTGCAGCGGTCGACGACGCGAACGTGTCGCCGACCCGCGGCAGCAGGTCGTACATCACGGGGTTCTTCAGCACGCTCTGACCGTTGTTCTTGAAAGTGACCTTGTACGTGGCTGCGCCTCCGTCGACGCTGACATGCCCTGTGCCGCCGGCTCCGATCGGTGAGGGATCGAGATTGCCCTGCACGGTCTTGTCCACCAGGAACGCCGCGGTGTCGTTCTGGATGGTGAGGCTGCTCGACCACCCGCAGTAGTTCCCCGTTGCAGGTGCGGCGTTGTCGCGCAGCTGCGTGGTGCCGAACGGGTAGAGCGGTGCGTCCTGCACGACCGTCGTCCCGGCGACGCCCGTCGCGACGTAGCACTTGTAGATCGGCGCTCCATACCCGATGGTCACATCGCCGGTGTAGGTGCCGACGCACCCCGACTCCAGCGTGATGACGCCGAGACCGCTGGTGGACCGGACGGCGTACAGGCCCGTGGTCTGGATGATGCCGGCCGGTATCGTCCATCGCACGAGGGTGCGACCGGTGCCGTTGTAGTTCGGGATCGTCGTCGGCGTGATGGCCGCCGACGTGTACGTCGGAGTCGTCGCTCCCGAGGTGTTCATCGGCGTGAAGCCGAAAGTGGTCGTCGCCGGGGCGATCGCCGACGTGCCGGCCGGTGCGAGGTAGTCGATGTACACGGCGCGAGAGGGTGCGGTGGCGAGCTCGATGCGTGTGACGTTGTTGCCCGAGGTGAGCGTGACGTTGGCGGTGCACGTGGTCCCGATACGGGTCGTGACGAGCGCGGGAAGCACGATGGGAGCATCATTCGCCGGAGGCGCCTGCACCTGCAGACGGCCGGCGGGCACCGTCGGCGCGGCGATGGGGGTCGTCAGGTCCGTGGAGAGGTAGGGCGTCACGCTCGCACGGTTCGTGAGAACCGCGGGGGTGGGCACGCCGCTCGCCGCGTAGCCGACGACCTGGATGCGGATCGTCGTGCTGGAGCTCGACCCCTGTGCGGCCACGGGCTGCGTGCGGATCTCGGCGACGGCGCGGGTCGTGGGGACCACCCAGCCCTTGTTCGCTGTGTAGGAGACCGTCGACGTTGTGCCATCCGTGTAGACAAGCGTCAGCACCTCAGAGGCAGCGGGAGTCCACCCGGTCGTCGTGACAAGTGTGGGGACGAAGCCGGGGTTCTGGCAGTACGTGCCGACGGCATTGGAGGTGTAGTTGTTGTTCACACCGTTGGCGAGGCACGGCATGGGATCGGTGAAGCCGTAGGAGACGCCCGAGTTCGCGGTCTGCGTCGGTGTCGTGTACGCCGCGATCTCATAGAAAGACGTCGCGCCGGAGCCGTCCCAGTTGCCCGGATACACATACTGTCCGCGGGTGCCGCCGTCAGCGGCGGCGAACTGGCCGACGTTGCCGAGTGTCGAGTTCGTCGATGCCGTCTTGGAACCGGCGGTTGCGATATCGACCACGCGGGTGCAGACCGTGGTCGTGGTGCCTGAGCCGGTGACGCCGTCGATGTAGTTCCACGAGGCCGAGGTCGAGTTGCAGACCTGAGTACCGGCCGGGCTCGGCACGCCGTTGGTCGCGGCCTTGCCGGTGAGCACGATGGTGAAGAGATTGCCCGCATTCCCGGGGACGGAGCCGTTGCACGCCGCACCTGTCGGATCGGAGTAGGTGAAGAGTCGGGTTGCGGGGTCGTAGTTCACCGTTCCGGGAAGCGTGCCGCGGCTCGTGGTCCACGACTGGTATTCGAAGTTCACCGCGAGCGTGGAGCTGATGTTGATGGCCGACGTGCCGACGCTGCCAGTGCCCTGGCCGCAGGTGAACTGCATGGTGTACGTGAAGCTCTGACCGACGATGGTCGTCGCCGACGTCGAGTTCGTGATCGCGCCATTTCGGCCCGCGGTCACTGTGTAAGTGACCGGCGCCGACGAGCTCGTGTCGGAATTGGAGCTCGTCAGCGTCGCAGTGATCGTCGCCACCGTGTTGTTGACGAGCTTGTAGTTCGGGGGCGTCACCGGGAACGTGCACTGACGTGAGCCCGTGGGGAGCGTGCCGGCGAAACTGAAGACGACCTGACCTGCGCTCACCGTACGGGTCAGGTCGGCGCACGTGCTCGTTCCGATCCAGGAGCCGAAATCCGTGACACCGGCTGTCCCCGTCACGGTGGTCGTCGGAATGGTCACTTTCGTGTCGGTGCATCCGCCATCAGTGCTGCAGCTGACACCGAGCGTGAAGGTCGTCGCCACTCCGCTCGCTGCCGTGACCGGACTGGGCGACAGGGTGATGGTGGTCGCTGCGGCCAGTGCCGGCACGGGCACGAGCACCGTGGCGAGCGCGACGACCAGAGTCGCGAGAAGCCCGACCCACCCCGTGCGCCGGCGGACTCCGCGGATCGACAGGTCGCGCGGCGTGCGCCTGTTGCGGTGGACGGCTCTGGACACACTCTCAGCCATGGACGATTCCCTCCCAGAATCACGGAGGGCACGCGGGGACTCCCTCCTCGCGTCACGCTATCGACGGCGATATGTCGCGCCGTCGTTTTTCACCCCGCGATCACCCCGGGGCGACGGTCGAGCGGCGGCGACCGGCACTCAGAGGTCGCGCGCGAAGCACAGGGAGAGGTCGCTGCCGACGTAGTGCCCGTAGAGCGGGATCGGACGATATCCCTCCCGCTCGTAGAACCGCACGGCGTCGGGTTGCGCGGTGCCGGTCTCGAGCACGAGACGACGGATGCCGAGACGACGCGCCTCGTCCTCCAGCGCCCGCAGCACCGCGGTCGCCGCTCCGGTGCCGCGTGACTCGACCGCCGCGTACATGCGTTTGATCTCGGCGACCCCTGGGCCGAGATCTGCATCCGGAAGGGGGCGCAGCCCTCCGCACGCCACCGCGTCGCCACTGGCGGCGCGGTAGAGGAGGAACACCGGCACGTCGGCTGCGGAAGGGATCACGCCGGGCTCGTGGTCGTCGCTTCCGTACCGGGCATCGAGCTCCGTCCGCTGCGCCGCGCGCAGCCGCACACCGTCGGGGTGCGTCCACTCCACCCGTTCGATCGTCCCGCCCATGCCGCCTCCGCTCGTCGCGATCACGCTACACACCGCATGTTTCCGCCCTGTGACGACGGGTCACCCCAGGCCTCCGCCGATTCCTGCAGAAAAACTTCCGGAGATCGCGTCATCATCCGGCATCCTGCGCGTCTTGCCTATGTGACGGAGAACGAACGCTTGGGGACACTCTCTCGTTTCTACGTCTGAGCCGACCTCTCCCCTCATTACGGCGGCTCGCGGGTGGGGCCCACTCCCAATCGGCCCCACCCGCCTCTCCCTCCCCCTCTCACCGGGCCCATTGGGGTAGTCTCGCCTCACCCGGCACCCGAAGCCGGCATCCCGCGACGAGGTGCGATGGACGAGCCCAGCGACGAGCGGTCGGAGACCGACGACGAGCTGCTGCAGCGCAGCCGCGAGGGCGATCGCCACGCGTTCTCCGAGCTCTGGCGCCGGCACTCGCCGGTGGCCGTTGCCTATGCGCGGTCGCTCGGCGCTGCACCGCCCGACCCGGAGGATGTCGTCTCCGACGCGTTCGTGAGCATCCTGCGCTCGATGCGGGTGGGCAAGGGACCGGAGCGCAGCTTCCGGCCGTATCTCCTCACCACCGTGCGGAACACGTGGATGACGCACGCGAGACGCGCGCCGCAGACCGCCCCTCTCGACGACGACGCCCACCCGGAGTCCGCGATCGGGACGATCGACATCGAGGCGATGGCCGACTCCACGACGATCTCCCAGGCCTTCACCTCGCTGCCGGAACGCTGGCAGCACGCGCTGTGGCTGAGCGCGGTCGAACAGCTGCCGCCGCGCCAGATCGCCGCCGTGCTGCACATCCGCCCGAACTCCGCCGCCGCCCTCACGTATCGGGCCAGGGATGCCCTGCGCAAGGCGTGGATCCGGGCGCACCTGCGGGCGGCTCCCGCCGGCACCGAGCACGCCCGCGTGATCGAGATGCTCGGCGCCTACGCGCACGGCGACCTCCCACCCACCTCGGAGCGCTTCGTCACGGCGCATCTCGACGCCTGCTCCGCGTGCGCCTCGGCCGCGGGCGAGGCTCGGCACCTCGCACGGGCGATGACCCTCGGCCCTCTGCTCGCCGGCGGCTCTGGCCTGGTGCTCGCCCCCGCGCTGTTCCCCGCCGATCAGGCCGCCGCCGTCGTCTCCTCGATCGACGCCCCGACGTGGGCGACGCTGTCGGTGTCGGCACAGCCGGCCGTCGAGGCCGCCGCCCACGCCACCCCCGCTCTCTGGCACGTGGCCGCCGCGACCGCGTTCGCCCTCACCGTGGGCGGCGGCCTCTTCGCCCTGCCCACCGCCGACACGGAGTCGGCCCCGCTGGCGACAGCAGTTTCCGCGCCCACGCCCGCACCGGCCGGCGCCGTGCCGGGGCTGCGCCCCGTGACGGACGAGGACGACACCGCGGCGCCGCGCGGGGAGACGACGCCCTCGTCGCGGCCCAGTGACGAACATCGCGATGAGGGGAACGGCACCGACCAGAAGGGCCCGACCGCCGAGGACGGCCGCCCGGGGAACGACGGAAGCGGGCACGACGGCAAGGGGAATGCCGGGAACGGCAAGCCCGGAGCGGCCGATGCGGCCCTCACGGCGCCCGGTTCCGTGAGCGGTGGCGCCACCCCGGCGGACGGCAACGGGAACAACGGCAAAGGCGCCGGCAACGGGAACAACGGCAAAGGCGCCGGCAACGGGAACAACGGCAACGGCAACGGCAACGGCAAGCCGAGCCCCGCCGCGAGCGAGAACAACGGCCGCCACAACGGCGTCGGCAACGGTGTGGGCGCGACGAACTCTTCGAAGTCAGGCGGTGGCACGCCCTCCCGCGGCGACGATCGCGGCGACGAGGGCTAGTCGCGCAGACGCGTCGGCGCCGCCATCGGCATGAAGGTGCGGTCGCCCGATGTCGCGACCCCGTCGAGCAGCGCGCCGGCCGCAGTGAGCACGCGAGCCGTGCCCGCGCGGCCCTGCGCCCTGGCGAGCACCGGACCGAGCGCCCTGGTGAACGCTGTGACGGCGGGCAGCGGGCGCAGGAAGATCGTCAGCTCGCGGATCAGTCCGTCGCCGTCGAGCCGCAGACGCTGGCACTCGGTGAGCGCCCGGCCCCGCACCGTTGCGGTCGCGAACAGCACGACCTGGTCGCCGTCGCGCACGTCGCCATCGAAGCGGATGCCGTCGAGCACCGTGAATGCGGAGGCCAGAAGATCGCGGATCTCCTCCCGCCCCTGGAACGAGAACCCATCGGTCAGCGGCGAGATGAGCACGGCATCCGCGGCGAGCGCTGTCGCCGCGAGATCGGCGTCTCCGCTCTCCCCCGCACGCTTCCAGTCGTCGATTGCGTGGTCGGTCATCACGCCTCCAGCTCCGCGAGGAGTCCGACGACCCTCGCCCTGATCTCGTCGCGGATCGGACGCACGGCCTCGATCCCCTGGCCCGCTGGATCGTCGAGCACCCAATCCTCGTACCGAGTCCCCGGGAAGTACGGGCAGGCGTCGCCGCATCCCATCGTGATCACGACGTCCGACGTCTGGACGGCATCCGCGGTGAGCACCTTCGGCTGCTCCGCGGCGATGTCGATCCCCACCTCGGCCATCGCCTCCACGGCGACGGGGTTGATACGGTCTGCGGGCAGGGACCCGGCGGAGCGCACCTCCACGCGCTCTCCGCCGAGCTCGCGGAGGAAGCCCGCGGCCATCTGCGACCGCCCCGCGTTGTGCACGCAGACGAAGAGCACGGACGCCGGCGCGGTCATGATGCGCTCCCCGCCGCGATCCGCGCGGCGACCGCCTCGACGTCGGCGTCGTCGAGGAGCCGTCCCGGCAGGAAGAGCGCGGGCGCCCGGCCGATGCCGCTCAGCCGCAGCGCACCCCCGACGCGGGTGAAACCCGCGATCGCCGGCCACCGCATCAGGGCGCTGGAGGCCGGCCCGGAGAACCCGATGCCGTCGTCGTCGACGCTGATGCCCGCGGCCGCGCCGATCGGGTATGCGCGGACGACACTGCGGGCGCTCACGACCCGGGCCGCCACGACGAGCACGAGGAACAGCACGCACAGCACGCCGACGACACCGAGCATGAGCAGTGCCAGGGGGTCGCCTCCGGCCACCGCGAACACGCTCGCGATGAGCACCACGGGCAGGACGATCGCCCCGGTGAGCAGCAGCCGGCGTGACAGCGTGGCGGCGGAGACCGCCTGTCGCAGCGCGGCCTGGTCGTGCGCGGTGACGACGATGCTCCCGGCGATCGGACCGTGCGGCGTCGACACCTCAGCCGCCCTCGGTGGTGCGCACCGGGCGGAAGAGCCGCATCGGTCGCACCGTGACGTCGCGCCACACGTCGCCGATCACGTACGGCTCGGCGTCGTACCAGGCACGGAAGGCCGCCTCATCGGCGAAGGCGACATGCATGGTCGAGCCGATCATGCGACCGTCGTCGTCGAGGATGGCACCGCCGCTCAGCAACTCACCCCGATCGGAGAGGCGCTGTGCCCCGGCGAGATGCGCCTCTCTCACGGCAAGCCGGCGCGACAGGGCATCGGCGTCCGTTCCATCCAGCGCGGTGACGACGTACTCCACGGGCGATGCGGTCATGCCCACAGCCTACGAGGCTGCGCAGACATGTCCGCTTCCCCTCGTGTGACTCAGCCGATGACGCGCAGGGGGTGCTCGAGGAGCTCGGTGAGCGTCGCGAGGAACCGTGCGGCGAGCGCACCGTCGATGATGCGGTGATCGGCGGTGAGCGTGACCCGCAGCATCTTCCTGACGCCGATGCTCCTGTCGCCATCGCCGGCGAGCACGACCTCGTCGCGCACCTCACCGACGGCGAGGATCGCGCCCTGCGGCGGGTTGATGATCGCGGTGAACTCCTCGATGCCGAACATGCCGAGGTTGCTCACGGTGAACGTGCCGTCGGCCATGTCGTCCGTGGTGAGGCGACGTGCGGCCGCCCGCTCGACGAGGTCGCGGGCCTGCGCGGCGATGGTGGATGCCGCCGACCGATCGACGTCACGGATCACCGGCACGACCAGTCCGGCGGGCGAAGCGACCGCGATGCCGATGTGGATGCTGCCGTGCAGCAGGGTCTGCCCCCTCCCCTCCGGCGAGTACGACGCGTTGATCCCGGGGTGCGCGCGGAGCGCGAGGGCCGAGGCGCGCACGATCAGGTCGTTGACGCTGATCTTCGCGCCACCGTCGGCGAGATCGGCGTTCAGCCGCCCGCGGAGGTCGAGGAGCGCGGTGACATCGACGGCCGCGGTGGCGGTAAAGGTCGGCACGGTGGTCGCGCTCTCGGTGAGCCGTGCGGCGATCTGCTGCCGGACCGCGTCGAAGGGGACGGCCTCGGGGTCGCGACGGTCGACGCCGACGGATGCCGGGGCAGGCGCAGAGGGGGATGCCGGGGCAGAAGCGGATGCCGGCACAGGGGCGGATACCGAGGCGCCCTGGGACGCGCCCACCACAGTGGACGCCGATGCCCCGGAGGCGAGCCCGTCGAGGTCGGCACGCACGATGCGCCCTCCCGGTCCCGTTCCCGCGACGGCCGCGAGATCGATGTCCCTCTCCCTGGCGAGGCGTCGCACGAGAGGGGTCGCCGCGCGGCGCCCTTCACCGCTCGGCGCCGTCGACGCGCTCGACTCGGCCGCGGCATCCGCAACGGGCTCGGGCGCATCCGCCGTCACCGGGTTCGCGCTGCCGACGCCACCGGCATCCGTCCCGTCGTCGAGGCGGGCGATCGGCGTGCCGATGGGCACGTTCTCCCCCTCGGCGACGAGGATCTCGGCCAGGACTCCGGCGTCGTACGCTTCCTGCTCCATGAGCGCCTTGTCGGTCTCGATCTCCACGAGCACGTCTCCCGGCGCGACCGCGTCGCCCGGCTTCTTGTGCCAGGCGGCGATCGCCCCCTCGGTCATCGTGTCGGACAGGCGCGGCATGAGGATGTCGATCATCGTTCCCTCTTCTCGGTCGTTCAGCGGCGCCGGGCGACGGCGTCGAGGGTCTCGCGGATCGCGGTCTTCGCGTCCTCCAGCGACGGGAGGGCGGCGAGCTCGAGCGACTTCGCGTAGGGCATGGGCACCTCGGCCATGGCGACGCGACGCACGGGGGCGTCGAGCCAGTCGAAGGCGCCGTCGGAGATCGTCGCGGCGATCTCCGCGCCGATGCCGTAGGTGAGCCAGTCGTCCTCCAGCACGACGGCGCAGTTCGTCGAGCGCACGGAGTCGATCACGGTGTCCCTGTCGAGCGGACGGAGGCTGCGCAGGTCGACGACCTCCACGTCGATCCCCTCCGCCGCGAGCTGCTCGGCGGCCTGCATCGCGACCACGGCCATGCGGGAGTACGCGACGACGGTGATGTCCGCACCCCGGCGGACGACCTTCGCCTTGCCGATCTCGGCCGGCTCGATGTCGTCGGGCACCTCACCCACGGTGTTGTAGAGCGCGAGGTTCTCCAGCACGAGCACGGGGTCGTCGTCGCGGATCGCGGCGAGCATGAGCGCCTTGGCGTCGGCGGGGGTGGCGGGCGCGACGACCTTCATCCCCGGCACGAACGCGTAGTACAGCTCGATGTTCTGCGAGTGCGTCGCGCCGAGCTGCTGACCGCCTCCGCCGGGCGTGCGGATCACCATCGGCACCCTCGCCTGGCCGCCGAACATGCCGTAGATCTTCGCCGCATGGTTGACGATCTGGTCGAGTGCGAGCAGCGAGAAGTTGATGGTCATGATCTCGACCACCGGACGCAGCCCCAGCATCGCGGCACCCACAGCCGCGCCGGTGAACCCCTCCTCGGCGATCGGAGTGTCGCGCACGCGCTTCGGACCGAACTCCTCCAGCATCCCTGCCGTGATCTTGTACGAGCCCTCGAACCTGCCGATCTCCTCGCCGATGAGGAACACGTCCTCGTCGCGCAGCATCTCGGAGCGCAGGGCGTCGTGCAGGGCCTGGCGGTAGCTGATGACGCTCATGCCGTCACCTCCGCGAGAACGGATGCCGCAGGTCGGGGAGCCGCGGGGAACAGCGCCTCCCCCGGCAGGCGCCGCGAGTCGTTCGGCACCGGGGTGGCGTAGGTGTGGTCGAACAGCGTCGAGACGTCGGGGTGCGGGCTCGCGTCGGCGAAGGCCGCGGCGGCCGTCGCCGCGGCGAGCGCCTCGGCGTCGATCTGCGTGGCGATGTCGTCGGTGAGGATGCCGAGGTCGCGCAGCCGCACGCCGAACGCCGCGATCGGATCGGCGTCGCGGAGCGCCTCCGCCTCCTCCCTCGTGCGGTAGCGGGCGGGGTCGACGACCGAGTGCCCCTTGAGCCGACCGGACATGGTCTCCAGCAGGTAGGGCTTGCCTGCACGGGCGCTCTCCAACGCGGTCTGCGCCGCATCCTGCACGGCGACGGGGTCGTTGCCGTCGACACGGGCCGACGCCATCCGGTACGAGGAGGCGCGACGGTACAGCTCCGGCTCGGCCGAGCTCATCTCGACGGTCGTCCCCATGCCGAGGCCGTTGTTGACGACGACGTAGACGATCGGGAGCCCCCACAGGGCGGCGATGTTGAGCGACTCGTGGAAGGCCCCGATGTTCGTGGTGCCGTCGCCCATGAGGCAGACGACGGCCTCGGATCCGCCCCGGTAGTCGATCGCGAGCGCGGCTCCGGTTGCAAGGGGGATCTGACCGCCGACGATGCCGTATCCGCCCATGAAGCGCGCGTCCACGTCGAACATGTGCATCGAACCGCCCCAGCCCTTCGAGACGCCGTCCGCACGTCCGTACAGCTCAGCCATGAGGCGTTCGGGCGCGATACCGCGGGAGAGGGCGTACCCGTGCTCGCGGTAGTTCGTGAAGACGTAGTCGTCCGGCCGCACGGCGTTCATGAGACCGACGACGGTCGCCTCCTCGCCGAGGTTCAGGTGGCAGTAGCCGCCGACCTTCGCCTCGGTGTAGGCGCGGGCGGCGCGCTCCTCGAACCTGCGGATGTGCGCCATCCGGCGATAGAGGTCCAGGAGCTGGTCCGGCGCCGGGCCGGATGCGGTGGACTTCTTCGGTCTGCGGGACTTCGACGGCGTCGCCGTGGTCGGGGGCATGCGGGTTCTCCTTCTCGCCCGGGGTGCCGCGGCGTCGCGCGGCCTCGTCATTAATGATACTAAATCAGTTTCATTGTAGGATAGAGCACGATCCGACAGCACCGAGGAGCGCGAGATGCCCGCACAGGACGAGCCTGCGGAGGCCGCCGCCGTCACGCGCAAACGCGGACGCCCGACCGAGGCCGAGCGGCTGCAGCGCCGCGACGACATCCTCGACGCGGCCGTGCGGCTGTTGCTCGCCGACGGATTCGACGGGGTGACCTTCGACCACATCCGCGAAGAGGCGCACGTCACGAAGCGCACGATCTACACGCACTTCGCCAGCCGCACCGAGATCTTCCTCGCCGCGGTCGAGCGCCTGCGCGAGAGGGCGGTCACGCCGCCGGAACACCACGAGAACCTCGGAGCGCTCGCCGCGGCCATCGTCACCACGCTCCACTCCGACGAGGCGATCGGCCTGCACCGGCTGATGATCGCCTCCGCCCGCGACTTCCCCGAGCTGGCGGCGCTGTTCTACCGCGACGGCCCCGAACGCTACGTCGCGGCGTTGCGCACGCACCTCCCCGACGCCGATCCGGCCGTCGCCGAGGCGCTGTTCAGCCTCCTCCTCGGCGAGCCGCACCGCCGCAGGCTCCTCGGACTCGCTCCGCAGCCGACCGAGAACGAGGCCGCGGCGCACGCCGACCGGGCACTGCGGAAGCTCGGCCTGACATAGATCGCACCGGCGTGACGACCGCCCTCAAGGAAGCACCGGGGTGCCGCCACCTGGACTCTCGGAATCACTGAGTGGTTCGGCGTCGGCGGGGTTGCGCAGCGCGTTGCGGCGCTGCGCCGCTGTTCCGCTCGACGAGCTTGTTGGCCCGCCACTTCCGAAGGCCGTCCGCGGAGCCCAGCTCCTCAGCGATCGTCGCCAGGCTCATCGCCTCGGCGACCGGTACGTGGGTGATCGTTTGAAACACCGGCCGACGACCCTTTGCCGTTGAGGAGAACTCTCTCATCTCAAGAGAAATGCGACCACCGCGGTTCGCGATGCGGACAGTGTGCCATTCCTTGATCGAGTCATTCGGATGCCAGACATGGTCCTCATCCATCGAGGCCTCCCAACCGACATCGAGCAGGTAACCGATGAAGTCCTGCAACACCGCATCGGCGTGCGTGGCCTCAGTGGGCGGGGCAGCGGCTGCGGCGAGATGGATCGACGCGGTGAGCGCCGTCACGCTATCGCTATCGGAGAGCACCGCACGCAGGAGCTTCGAGATGGGGCTGACCTCGATCTCATCGAAACTGGCGACGAGCTTCTCCACGTTCTCCGGCCGTTCGAGTGTCAATATCCGCTGCAGCCGCGCGTAGTCATCCGGCCATCCGAACTGGATGCCCAACACGGTGACGAGCAGCGCGTCGTCGACCGCACCACCCCGATCCTGAACGATGTGCCTCAGCACTTGGAAGCTGTTGACCAATCGCTTCGTCTGCCGAGGATTCCCCCGAAGCGCAATGCGCACGACGTCGACGAGGACCGTTTCGAACCCCTCACTCGTCATGGCGACCAAGGCGGACCAATTCGGCAGCAGGTCACGTAGAAGGTTGCGCGCTTCCAGGTCGAGGGGCGGAACCCGGAAGGGTACTTGAACCATCTTCTCGATGAACTCGTGCCCTGAGACGTGCGGGTACTCCCTCAAGATCGCTTGCACGAGGACTTCGTAGTCGAGCGCGAGCACGAAGACGAACCCGTTGATGTCCATCACGTTGTTGATGGTCTCGAGAACCGCGACGAGGTTCGCGGGCGAGCAGCGATCCAGGTCGTCGATAAGCACCACGACCCGTGAGTCTCCCAGCACCTGCGCATCAGACCGCAGCCTCTCGACCATGGTCGGCATGGTGAGAGGAGAGATCTCTTGCGACGGTGAGAACTCGTCGGCGAGCGCCTCGCCGTCGAATTCCACCGACGGTTGGGCGCCAATCGTCACTTTCGTTCCGCGGAGAACCGCCAGCGCATACGAGAAAAGCCTCTCGCCGAGCTTGCGAAGCTTCTGACGGCTGCGCAGCTCCTGAGCGATCGCGGCCAGTAGTGAGGAGACCATCTCCCCGCCTGGCTGATATCGCCACGCGTCGAACTCGACGACGATGCACTCCGCTGGCTGTGCGTTGAGCTCGCGGCCGATCGCGTGGAGCAAAGACGACTTGCCTGACCCCCATGGGCCGTACAGACCGATCGTGAACTGTGCGGGTTGCCCGCCTTTGATGGCGCCTGCGATAGCACGCGCGTAATGCTCGAACCCCAACCGCGGATGCTGTGCAGGTTGGTCGCCGGCAATTCGGATCAGTTCGACCACTCTCGCGCCTTTCGTCGTCTTGAGGATGACCTTAGTGGCGCGGCGCCGACGGATCGGTCACGTCGACGACGTGCGGCCATTCGGCGGGGGCGCCCGGCATCCGCCACACGCGCACGTGACCCCCGACGACCGGCACCTGGGGTTGCAGGATGCCGCGGGCTCTCGCGCTGGGACGGTGCCACACGCTGCGCACGTACCCGCCGTCGTCGAGCGCGACCGTGATCTCGAACGCGTCGACCGTCCCGTCCTCCAGGGTCGACACCTGCCGCGCGGTGATCAGGCCGGCCGTCGCCACGGGCGTCGTCTTCGCCCGCTCCCACTGCTCCCGGGCGATGGTGCGTGCCCCGCCGTCACGGAGCGCGGCGATGAACGCCGCCCACGCCGCGAGCAGGAGTCCGGCGATCATCACGCTGAACAGCGCCGAGAACCACCAGCCGGGGGTCGGCTCGGTCCACAGGGTCACGATGAGCACCGCGCACACGACGGCCGCGAGCGTGAGGAGCAGACCGATCGTGATCGCCCCTCCGCGCCGCAGCGACGGGATGACGGGGAGCCTGGTCGGCGGAGCCGCCGTCGCCCCCGGTTCGACGAACCGCGCGACGTGGCCCGCCGTGGGCGGAGGGAGGATCATGGCCGAAGACTACCCGCCCGTCATGTCTGCCAGGCGCTCCCCGGCCAAGGGATCTCGCCGTCGCGTGAAGATGCCGAGTTCAGAGATCGCCGACCAGCGGCATCGCGCCTGCGGGATAGAGGGGCAGCTCCGAGCCGCTCTCGACGAGGGGCCGCCACACGACGGGAACGACGGAGCCGTTGCTCTCCGTGAGCGTCGCGCCGCTCTCGGCCGGCTGCGGGTCGAGCCGCCCCGTGTAGACGAAGACGATCTCGTGTCCGAGCTGTCCGTCGAACTGGAAGATGTTCTCCAGCACGCCGAGGTAGCGCAGCTCGTGGATCGTTGCCGACAGCTCTTCGCGCACCTCTCGTCGGATGGCGTCACCGTGGGTTTCGCCGATCTCGACTCCGCCCCCGATCAGCCGATGGAACCCGTCGGGATTCTCTGCCGAGGGGGCGTTGAGGCTCACCGCATGCGCCGTCTTCTCCGCGTTCGGCGCGACGAGCATCGCTTTGACACGGATGCGGCTTCGATCGATCGACACCCGATCACGCTATCCGAATGCCGAGTCGCGCACGGCTCGGGCGCATCAGCCACGCCGCAGCCGCGAGAGTGAGCACCCAGCCGATCACCTCGATCAGCAGATGGTCCGTGGCATCGGGCACGGACTGCAGCAGGAAGACGCGAATGCTGTTGATCGCGCCGTGCGTGAGCACCGCCGGCCAGACGCTGCCCGACCGCCATCGGAGGGCGAGCAGCAGCGGCGCCCACGGCAGCATCCCGGCGAAGTAGATCACGATGTCCCAGAACGGGCGGTCGCCGATGACCGCGAGCACCGGAAGATGCCAGACGATCCAGACGAGTCCGCTCACCAGCGCGAGGCGCCAGAAGCCCCACGATGCTGCGCGCGTGACGAGCCAGCCTCGCCAGCCGAACTCCTCTCCGATCGCGAGGACAGCCTGCATCACGAAGACCGGCACGATCCACACGCTCGCCGCGAGGATCGCGTCGAGGGGATTCAGCGGCCAGATCCCGAACGCCACAGCGATCACGGTCTGGATCGCGGCGATCGCCGCGATGACTCCGATCCCGGCGGCCGCCCACCCCGCCGCCCCCTTCCTGCCGGTGGCGAACGTCGCCCGGAACGGCCCCGGACGCCGCAGAAGCCACATGACGATCGCGGCGATCATCGGTGACTGTTGCATGATCGGCGTGATCAAGTTGTCGTAGTCCTCCGGCACGAGTCGGAACACCATCGGGATCGACAGAGCGAAGCACAGCCCGATCGCGATCGCGAAGAACCAGCCGACATCGACGGCGACGGAGCGGGTGGGTGACGTGGCCATGGGGTCTCGGTTCGTGTCGAGGCGGGGCGCGAGGATCACGCGCACCAGCACTCTAGGCAGCGCCCTTCTCCGCTCGACACCGGGGAAGCCCGACGCTTCCCGGGGGCTATCCGGAACGAGACGCGCTCAGCCCCTGTCGTCGCGCGGAGTCCACTCCGCGCGGAGGAGCCCCATCCGGACGATGTCCTCGTAGCGCCCTCGCACCCATGCGTGCTCGCGCTGGCGCCCCTCGACGACGAACCCCGCCTTCTCGTAGACGCGGATCGCCGCTGCGTTCGACGCGATCACCTCGAGATGCACCCGACGGAGGTTCGCGCGCGTGAACGCGAAGTCGAGGATCTGCGACATGGCCTCGCTGCCGATGCCCTTGCCCTGCGCGCTCGGCACCAACGCGATCCCGATCTCCGCGTGCCGCGCGATCTCGCTGATGTCGAACACGTCGACGCGGCCGACCGCCTCGCCGCCGACGTCGATCACGAAACTGATGTCGCTCCCGGGGTCCGCCTCCCGCGCGGTCAGGCGCGAGCGCCATGCTTCTCGTGTCGGCACCGCAGGGCGCCCGGGGTTGCGCTCCTCCCAGGTGTCCAGGTCCGACGCGATCGTGTACAGGGCGTCGAGGTCCTCGTCGGTACGGCTGCGAAGGGTCACAACTGGCTGCGTCGGCATGCGTGCCACCCTACCCGCGGATGCCGTCGGAATCAGGGTTCGCCGGGACAGACGATCATCGCGCCCACCGAATGCCGAGTCGCGCGCGGCTCGGGTGCCGTGGCCGCGCTGCACCGTGTTAGATGGGCGGAATGGAGCACTCCCCGGCGCACGAGCCCTCCGAGCCGCATCCGGAGCACAGTCGTCGCCGATTCCTCATCGCTGCGGGCTCGGGCGTCGTCGTGACCGCCGCAGGGATGCTGCTCGCCACGCTTCCTGAGGGGCGGGACGAGACGCCGCCTCCCGTCGACCCCGACAATCCACGAGGGCTGACGGAGTACGAGCCCGTCTACGAACGCGCGGTCAAAGGGCTCGAAGCACCTTTGGGATTCGAAGACTGCGCGCATCCGACGGTTCGGTCGACGCGGGACACCGCCGGAAGCGACCACCACGCGGTGACACCGATCATCGACCGGTTCGTCATCCACCACACCGGCACGACGGCCGAACAGTTGAACTTCCTCTCGCGGTGCAACAAGCGTTCCTCCGCACCCACGTTCTACCTGCGGCACGACGGGTCGGTCATCGAGCTCATCCGCCCGGGGGCGAAGCCGTCATCGACAGGGGCCGACTGGAACTGGCGATCACTGGCCGTGGAGACCCTGGACGCCACGGGGGCACCGGACTACACCGTGACGGACGCGCAACTGGAGGAGCTCGCGCAGATGATCGCCTGGCTCGCCACCTTCGACGGCAGGACTCTGGATGGCGTGCCGGTGTCGTTCACGATCGACAGGGACCACGTCATCAGCCACCGCGAGACGTGGTCGGGAACGGAATGCCCTGGCCCGTATCTGCAGTCCCGGCTCGACGACATCGTCGCCCGCGCCCGTGTGATCTTCGCCGCACGCTGACCCGAGCGAAGCGGCGTGATGCGCCGTCGTCCTGCCCCATAGGCTCAGGGGATGAACGCAGGCAAGGTGTTGCGTATCCCGTTCGAGTCCAGAGGGTTCGCAGGAGTCGTCGTTGTGGACACGGTGACGAGCACGAACATCTCCCAGACCGGACTTGACGCCCTCCTCCCCGATGCGCCACACGACCGCCTCACCGGCTACCCGGTCATGACGGCGAACGTCGAGTACATCGGTCCTGGCTACCACGCGGTGTTCGCCTGGGTCCAG
>JAGIAK010000056.1 GCA_017744855.1 Microbacterium sp. | reverse complement strand
CAGGACGGATGCCGAGGACCTCCTGGATCCGATTGCCGTCGAGCTCCGGGCGGATGCTGTCGAGCTCCTCCTGCTCGCGCAGCGCGGCGATCCGCGACTCGATGTCGTCGTAGGCCGAGGCGAGTCGCGCGGCCTTGCGCTTGTTGCGCGTGGTGACGTCGGCGCGGGTGAGGATGTGCAGGCGCTCCAGCAGATCGCCGGCGTCTCGCACGTAGCGGCGCACCGCGGCGTCCGTCCATGCCCCCTCGGCGTAGCCGAAGAACCGCAGGTGCAGTTCGATGAGCGTGGCGACGGCATCCGTCGTGTCGGTGTCGAACCGCAGCGACTGCAGACGCTTGCGGGCCATGCGCGAGCCGACCACATCGTGGTGGTGGAAGGTGACCGCCCCGCCGTCTTCGAGCTTGCGGGTACGCGGCTTGCCGATGTCGTGCAGCAGTGCCGCGATGCGCAGCGGCACGTCGGGCGCGGCATCCGGGTTGCGCGACGTCTCCAGCGCGATCGCCTGGCTGAGCACGGTGAGCGAGTGCTCGTAGACGTCCTTGTGGTGGTGGTGCTCGTCGACCTCGAGCCGCAGCGCGCTGACCTCGGGGAGGAACTCCTCGATGAGACCGGTCTCGACGAGCACGCGGATGCCGCGCACCGGGTCGTCGGTCTGCATGAGGCGCACGAGCTCCGACTGGACACGCTCGGGGCTGACGATCTTCAGCGTCGATCGCAGCTCGGCGATGGCCTCGGCCGTGGCGTCGTCGATCGCGAATCCGAGCTGCGCACTGAAGCGGGCGGCCCGCAGCATGCGCAGCGGGTCGTCGCCGAACGAGATTCGCGGGTCGGCGGGGGTGCGCAGGACGCCTGCGACGAGGTCTTCAACGCCGCCGGTGGGATCGACGAGCTTGACCGCGGGGACCTGCAGCGCCATCGCGTTCACGGTGAAGTCGCGGCGCACGAGATCGCCGTCGATGGAGTCGCCGAACTCGACAGTGGGCTTGCGGGTGACGCCGTCGTAGCTGTCGGCGCGATACGTGGTGATCTCCACCTGTTCGCCCTGCACGCGCGCGCCGATGGTGCCGAACGCGCGGCCGATGTCCCACTGCGCGGTCGAGACCGGCTTCACGATGCGGAGGATGTCGTCGGGCAGCGCGTTCGTGGTGAAGTCGAGGTCGTGGGTGTCGCGTCCGAGCAGGGCGTCGCGTACCGGGCCCCCGACGACGGCGAGGTCGAAGCCCGCGGCGGCGAACGCCTCGGCGAGGGTGCGGACGACCGGATTCTCGGCGAGCGCGCCGAGACGGGAGAGGCCGTCGGCCATGTTGAGCATGGGTTCCAGCGTACCGGGCGGCGACAGACACCCCCCGGCCCGGGCACAGATTCGGAAGCCGTCGACATCACCACCGGGCACAGAATCGGATCCCGTCGTCGTCACCGCCGGGCACAGAATCGGATGCCGATACAGACACGCCGCGCGGCTGCGGCGGGCCGCGGCGTGTCGCCGACCGGCATCCGAATCTGTGCCTGGGTACGGGCTCCGAATCTGTGCCCGGAGTCGAAGGGTCGGAACAGATGCCGTCGACCAGGATGCCATCGGAACCAGGATGCCGTCGGAACAGACGCCGTCGGAACAGACGCCGTCAGACGACAGATGCCGTCAGACGACAGACGCCGGCGGCACAGAGGCCGTCAGAACAGGGGGTTCTCGCCGCGGGCCTGGGCGACCGCGCGGGAGCGGGCGCGCATGTGCCTCATGAGCACCATGCTGAGCGCGAGGCCGCCGAGGAGGGCGATGCCGACGAGCACGAGCCTGCCGGAGTCCGGGTCGATGAGCTTGAGCACGTAGACGAGCACGACGGCGATCGCGAGAAGGGCGCCCTCGATCACGGCGAACACGACGAACGTGCGGTTCAGGCGGGCGGTGTACTCCTTCTCCACCGCGGTCACGCGGGCGGCGATGGACGAGTCGTCTGAGAGGCTCATGCCGACCACGGTACCGGCATCCGTCGAGTTCACCTCGACGTCGCCCGCCGGTCAGCTCGCCGTCATCCTCCTTCGATGGGCTGAAGGGGCCCCGTGCGGCTCTGCACGGAAACCCCATCCCCACTCGAAGGACAGACAATGCCCTCCCACACCTCTGCGGTGCGGTGGCGGCGTCACGGACTCGCGTCCGTCGCGCTCCTCGCCCTGCTCGGCGGTGCCGTCATCGCCCCCGCGGCCGTCGCCGCCCCCGCTGCCCCCGACGTGCCCACCGGATCGCTGATCACCGGCGACACCGTCTGGCACTACCTCGACGACGGCTCGGACCCGTCGCCGGCGCCCGCCGCCCTGCGCGACTGGACTCTCCCCGCCTACGACGACAGCGCCTGGAAGTCGGCGCCGGGGTCGTTCGGCGCGAAGAAGGGCGCTCTCGCCGCGGTCGGCCCGTTCCTGCCGAAGACGCTGCTGAACCACTACATCGACAAGACGGCCGCCCCCGCCGTGCCGACGTACTTCTTCCGCACGACCTTCGAGCTCGGTGCCGGTGTCGCCGAACAGGTGGCCTCGCTCACCGGCACCATCACCTACGACGACGCGATCGTGGTGTGGATCAACGGCACCGAGATCGGACGCTTCGTCGACGCCCGCATCACCGACACGACCAACCTCGAGTACGCGGGCTCCGGAGCCGGCGACCCCGCGACGAGCACCATCACGGCCGAGGGCGACGTGCTGCACGACGGCACGAACACCATCGCGGTCGCCCTGTACCAGGACCGTGAGACCAGCTCCGACATCTACTACGACATGTCCGAGCTGAAGCTCGTGAAGGCGACGACCCCGGGTGGTCCCGTCGTCGTCGCGCCGCCGACGCGCGTGATCCTCACCCCGACCGAGAAGCCGGAGACGTCGCAGTCGTTCTCCTGGCTGGCCGGAGACGCCTCCCACACGATCGGTCAGGTGGAGATCGCCCCGGCGGCCGGCGGCGCCACCCGCACGATCGACGCGTTCGACGCCGGCGTGGTCAACGGCAACCCGAACCACCACTTCTCGGCGACCGTGCGCGAGCTGTCGGCCAACACCGCCTACCGGTACCGCGTGGGTCTGCCCGGCAGCTGGAGCGACTGGTACGAGTTCCACACCGCGAACCCCGCGGCGAAGGACTTCCAGTTCATCTACTACGGCGACGCGCAGATCGGCCTCGACAGCACCTGGCCGAGCGTCGTGAAGCAGGCCGAGGCGGCGGCGCCGCGGTCCATCGGATCGGTGCACGCCGGCGACCTCATCAACACGTCCAGCAACGAGACCGAGTGGCTGAACTGGTTCAAGGGCATGCAGGACTCCGCCGTGCGCACCAACGTGATGGCCGCTCCCGGCAATCACGAGTACACGGGCGGCGACGCGCTGCTGAAGGCGTGGAAGGCGAACTTCGAGTACCCGCACAACAACCCCACGACCGGATCGGTCGGCGAGCTCGCGAACCTCGCCCAGGGCGACACCGACGTGGCGCGCCAGTACCGGGCGTTCTTCGACCACTGGTCGTCGTTCGCGGCGGAGACCGCGTACTACACCGACTACCAGGGCGTGCGCTTCATCACCCTCAACGCGACGCGGGACAAGACCTTCCTCACCCCCGGCGGTCTTCCCTCCTGCACCGGGACCGAGTGCCCGGCGAACCAGATCGACGTGCTGTGGACCCGCTTCCAGGGCGCCTGGCTCGACGCGCTGCTGCAGAACAGCCCGTCGAAGTGGAACGTGGTCACCTTCCACCAGCCCGTGTTCTCGGCATCCGCCGGTCGCAACGAGCCGGTGCTGCGCGCCGAGTGGCTGCCGATCTTCCAGCGCAACGACATCGACCTGGTGCTGATGGGCCACGACCACGTGTACGCACGCGGCTTCGTGAACACCGACGCCACCGACACCCCCGGCCTCACCACCGGACCGGTGTACGTCGTGTCGAACTCCGGCGCGAAGTACTACGACCTGGAGACCGACGCGAAGAACGTCTGGACCAACAACGGCGCCACCCAGGTGCTGCGCGGTCAGGGCATCACCACGTACCAGGTGGTCGACGTCTCGAAGAACCAGCTCGTGTACCGCTCCTACGTGGCGGAGAAGACGGCGGGCGCGACCACGACCCTTCCGGTCGGCGCGCTCTACGACACCTTCACGGTGACGAAGTCGGATGCCGGCGAGAAGTGGGTCACCGAGGCGGGCATGACCCCGCCGGTGACCCCGGAGCCCGAGGTCCCCGCGACGGTCGAGCTGGGCGCGGCATCCGTCGCCGCCGGCGGCACGGTCACCGTGTCGGGTGCGGGTTTCGCGGCCGGCGCCGAGGTGCGGCTCGAGCTGCACTCCGACCCGGTGGTGCTGGGCACGGTCACCGCCGGCGCGGACGGTGCGTTCCGCCGCACCGTGACGATCCCGGCGAGCACGCCGGCCGGCGCGCACACCCTGGTCGCGGTCCTGCCCGACGGCACGGAGGTGCGCACCCCGCTCACGGTGACCGCGGCATCCACCGGCGGCAACGCGGGCACGGGCGGCGCCGGCACTGGTGCTGGTGGAACGGGCACGGGCGGGCTCGCCACGACCGGAGCCGACAGCACGCCGTACGTCGTCACCGCCGTCGTGCTCCTCGCCCTCGGCCTCGGCCTGGTGGCCTGGCGCCGTCGCCGGCAGCACGCCGAGTAGGCGTCGCGCTCACGAGGGCGTCGTCGGAGCTTCGGCTTCGGCGGCGCCCTTCGCGCATCCCCACCGCCGTTCCGGATGCCGTCTCCCGCACCGATCCATGCGACCGCGCATCGTGCATAGGATCGGCAGATGGCCGAAGACGAGAAGGACCAGGGGACGACGTCGCGCCGGGACTTCCTGCGCATCGGTGGAGCCGCCCTCGCGGGCGCCGCGGTCGGCGGTGCGGGAGGAGCGGTGATCGCGACCTCGATCGCCCAGCGCGGTGACGACTTCGAGACGGACGACGAGTTCCCCGCGCTCACACCTCGACACGCGCCGGGCTTCGACCACGTCGTCGTGCTGATGGGCGAGAACCGGTCCTTCGACAACCTCCTCGGCTACCTCTACTCCCCCGGTGACCTCCCCTCCGGCGAGAAGTACGACGGACTCGCGTTCGGCGACTACGCGAACACCGCGCCCGATGGCACCCGCGTTCCCGCGCACGTGTACTCCGGTCCCACCGACGCGATCATGGCGTACCCCGACCCCGATCCGGGCGAGGAGTACCCGCACGTCAACACCCAGCTGTTCGGAACGGTCGATCCGGCAGGCAACGGCGAAGTCGCGGCATCCGACATGCATGCGCCGTTCAACGCACCCGCCGATGCCTCGGAGCCGACGATGGACGGCTTCCTGCGCGACTACATGAACCACCTGACGTACCTGTCCGGCGGCACGAGGCCCACCGTCGACGACGCCTCCCGCATCATGGGGTCGTTCTCACCCGACATGCTCCCGACGCTGTCGACGCTCGCACGCGAGTTCGCGGTGTTCGACCACTGGTACGCGGCCGTGCCGTCGCAGACCTTCTGCAACCGCTCCTTCCTCCACGCCTCGACCTCGCACGGCTTCGTCACCAACCGCCTGAACGGCGGGTTCGAGAAGTGGCTGACGGCCGACCCCACGCCGACGATCTTCAACCGGCTCGAAGACGCCGAACTCACGTGGAAGATCTACTTCGACCGGCTGCAGCTCGTTTCGTTCACCGGATTCCTGCACGCCCCGGTGCTCGAAGAGTTCTGGAAGACCGACCACTTCGGCACGATGGAGGACTTCTACACGGATGCCGCGAACGGCTCCCTCCCCGCGTACGCGTTCATCGAGCCGCGGATGATCTACAACCACAACGACTTCCATCCGCCATTCGGCACCCTGCGCGAGAGCACGATCGACGGGCAGTCCTACGTCGACAGCGCACAGTCCGACGTGCGCGCGGGAGACGCGCTGGTGCACGACGTGTACACCGCGATCCGCACGAGCGCGTCGCCGAAGGGCTCGAACGCGATCAACACCCTGCTGCTCATCACGTTCGACGAGCACGGCGGATGCTACGACCATGTGGCGCCTCCGCGCGCCACCCCGCCCGACGACTCCGGTGCCGGTGAGATGGGCTTCACGTTCGACCGGCTGGGATGCCGCGTGCCAGCGATCGCCGTCTCGGCCTACACGCGCCGCGGCACGATCGTGCACGACGAGATGCACCACGGGTCGGTGATCGCCACGCTCAACCGGCTGCACGGACTCGAGCCGCTCTCCGCCCGAGACGCCGGCGCGAACACCCTGTTCTCGATCGTGAACCTGAAGAAGCCGCGGCATCCCGCCGACTGGCCGGAGACGGTCGCTCCGTTCACGCCGCCGAACCCCGAGGCGACGCCCGCGCACCCCGCACACGAGAACAGGGACAAGCCGCTCACGCCGCCCGCCGAGGGAGTGCTCGGACTGCTGCTCGCCAAGGAAGGGCTGCCAGCCGACCGGATGCCGACGACGTTCGCCGAGGCCTACGAGCTGCTCGGCGAGAGGGGCACCGGCCTGTTCGGGGTCCGCTGACCCGGCATCCGCCCTCCGCCGACGAAACGGCCCTCCCCCGGCAGCGCGGTAGCGTGGCGGCATGACCGATCCCGCCGGAACGTCCCCCGCCCAGGCGCTGCGCACCAACATCGCCGCGATCGAGCAGTCCTTCCCGCTGCGCGCGCCGATGTACTTCGACCAGACCCTCATCTCGCCGCGACTCGACCGCGCGGATGCCAAGGTCGCGTACCTCGTCGACTACATCGCCTACCTCGAGCAGCGCATCGCCGCCCTCGAGGCGCGGCCAGCCGGGTCGTAACCGGAGCGGGCGCCGCGGCGACGCAGCGCCCGCGTCAGGCGGGGTCGCCCTGCACGGGCCCCTCGGTGTTCGGCTTCCAGCCCAGAGCCGGCGCGACGTGCTCCGCGAACGACTGCAGCACGTGCAGGTTGTACTCGGGTCCGAGCTGGTTCGGGATGGTGAGCATGAGCGTGTCAGCGGCCATCACGGCCTCGTCGGCGCGCAGCTGCTCGATGAGCACGTCGGGCTCGGCCGCGTAGGTCTTGCCGAACGTCGAGCGGAAGCCGTCGATCACGCCGATCTGGTCGCCGCTGTCCTCGCTGCGCAGCCCGAAGTAGGCGCGGTCCATGTCGGACATCAGCGGGAACACGCTGCGGCTCACCGACACGCGGGGGCTCCCGGTGTGGCCGGCCTCGCGGTACGCGGCACGGAACAGGTCGATCTGCTCGCGCTGCAGTTCGTGGAAGGGCTGCCCCGTGGCCTCCGTGACGAGCGTGGAGCTCATCATGTTGAGCCCCTTGCGTCCGGTCTCCTCCGCGGTGGCGCGGGAGCCGGAGCCCCACCAGATGTGGTCGCGCAGCGTGGGCGACTGGGGCTCGATCGCGAGGTAGCGGCCGGCGCCGACCATGCGCGGGTCTCCCGGCGCGATGCGCTCGCCATCGATCGCCGCGAGGAACATGTCGAACTTCTCACGGGCGAGCACGCTGCCGCGCTCGGCATCCTCTTCGTCGACGTATCCGAACGTCTCGTAACCGCGCAGGGCCGTCTCGGGTGAGCCGCGGCTCACGCCGAGCGCGATGCGCCCGTCGGCGATGAAGTCGAGGGCGGCGGCCTCCTCGGCGAACTGGAACGGGTTCTCGTAGCGCATGTCGATCACGCCGGTGCCGACCTCGATGCGCTCGGTGCGCGCGGCCATGGCGGAGAGCAGCGGCATGGGGGATGCGGCCTGGCGTGCCCAGTGGTGCACGCGCACGTATGCGCCGTTGACGCCGATCTCGTCGGCACCCTCGGCGATCTCGATGGTCTGCTTCAGCATGTCGCCCGCGGTGCGGGTCGTCGAACCGGGAACGTCGCCGTAGTGCCCGAACGAGAGGAATCCGAAAGCCTTCATAAATCTATGCAACCGAATGGATGCCGGGGTATTCCCGCCGCATCTCGACGTGCCCCTGCGGATCTCCGCCGCACACGACGAACCCGTGCCGCGCGTACCAGGCCCGCGCCGCGGCGTCGTGCCAGACAGAGAGAGTCACCGCCGCGCCATCGGCATCCGCTCGCTCCACGACGCCCGCGAGCATCGCGCGCCCCACGCCGGTGCCGCGGGACGCCTCCGCGACGACGATGTCGCACAACCGGATGCCGTCGTCGGCGGATGCCGTCACCACGTACCCCGCCGCCGCACCGTCGACCAGAACGAGCTCGACCGCGGCATCCGGATACGCCGCGGCCAGGCCGCCGAGCTTCGACGTCGCCTGCGCGGAGATCAGCGGGCCTGCGACCGCCTCCGGGATGCCGCGCAGGCGCGCATGGAACTCCTCCGCGGCGAGCGCACGCACCCGCCGATCGTCGAGCGCAGTCGGCTCACGGACGGGGCGGGAAGATTCCACTGAGCGCGATGATGTAGTACATGCCGAGGTACGGCGGCATGTTGTTGTGCGAGTTCGACGCACCCGCGCCCCCGAGGGCATCTGGGCGCATCGTGGTGTCGGCCGTCGCGGCGTAGGCCTTGCGGGTGCCACGGCCGTACCGCTGGGCGGCCCACACCCTGTCGACCGGGCTCCCACTGTCGCCCGCCGCCGTGACGGCGTTGACGGAATGGCGGTGCTGCGGCATCTCGGAGCCGATCAACGTGACCGACGCGGAGCCGCCCATCTCGCCGACGAACCTCGAGGTGAGGCCGGGACCCGACCCCTGCCCGATCGGCATGGCCCCGTTGAGGTTGGGCAGTGCGAACGTGACCCGTCCGTCGCCGCCGTAGTAGGTGCCGATCAGCGAGAAGAGCGCGGTGTTCTGAGAGATCGGCAGGATCTGCCCATCGCACGTCGCCCAGCCGACTGGCGCGAAGTTGAATCCGACAGTGCGGATCTCACCGACGAAGCGGTCCATTGTTCACTCTCCAGCGCGATCAGTTGCGAGACGGGAAGACGCCCGTGAGCGCGATGATGTGGTTGACGACGAGGTAGGGCGACAGGTTCTCGTGAGGCTGGGCACTGCCGGCCGTGGCGATCGCCGCGGTGGACATGCTGCCGGCGAGATCATCGCCGTATGCGGGCTGGTCGGATGCCGCCCAGTACGCGCCCTGCGGCGAGGCGACGGTCGCGGCGACGCTCGACGCACGCACGCCGTGGGTGTGCAGGGGGAGCTCCCCGACGGTGAGGGTGTGCGCGGCCTCGCCGGCGCTCTGCCCCTGGGTGACGCCCATGCCGGGGTGCACGGCGGTGCGCCCGCGCAGGTCGGGCAGTGCGAACGTCGTCGTGCCGTTGCCGCCGTACGTGGTGCCGAGGAGGGAGAACAGCGCCTGGTTCTGCGCGATGGACAGCACCTGGCCGTTGCACAGCGCCCACCCCTTCGGGGGGAAGTCGAAGGCGACGCGACGGATCTCTCCGAGGAATTGTTCGGACATTGCTCGCTCAGTCTCGTGAGGGGAAGATGCCGTTGACACAGATGATGAACGACACGGCCACGAAGGGTGGCATGTTCTCGTGGGGCATGCTGCCGCCGGCCGGCAGCACGGCGTCGCTCGCCATCTGCACGGTGCCGGAGGCCGGCGCATAGGCGAAGGGGGCCTGCGCCGCCCAGCTCTTCTGGCCGGGACCGGTGCCGTCGGCGGTCTGTGCGGGGCGCGGGACGTGCGTGTGCGCGGGCATCTGCGGTGCGGTGAGGACGACCTGCTCCACGCCGTACTTGTCCCCCATCGTGTAGGTGCGCCCATCGGCGGGCATCGTCCCCGCATGCACGGCCGATCGGCCGCACAGGTCGGGGAGCCCGAAGGTCATGATCCCGTCGCCGCCATAGGTGGTGCCGATCAGCGCGTACAGCGCATCGTTCTCGGAGATGCCCACGAGCTGGCCGGCGCAGAACTCCCAGCCGACCGGCGGGAAGTTGCCTGCGAAGATGCGGATCTCACCCAGGAACGGATCGCTCATGCGCGGACACTCCTGTCGACGATGCCTTCGAGACGCGCGGTGCCCCCGGCCTTCGCCAGGAACAGCGAGGCGACGAGCTCGCCCTCGTGCAGCAGGCGGTAGATGCCGTCACGGGCGTCCTCGTCGGTGGTGAAGGTCACCGAGAAGCGGTTCTCCGCGTCCCCGCCTCCCGGCAGGTCGCCCACGCCGTCGAGCACGAGGCGGTGCTCGGACCAGGAGGACGCACCGTGGTACTCGCGTCCCTCATGCCCCGCGAACAGCGAACGGGTGGGCAGGAGCGGGTCGGCGGATGCCGGGGCGCCGGCTCCGGCATCGGAGGGCGTCGCGGTCGCGTCAGCGGCTGCATCCGGCGCCTCGTCGTCGGTCGTCGCGAACGCCGCGGTGCGGCCGCTGCCGACGAGCCCGGCTCCGAGCGCGACGGCGCCGGCTCCGAGCGCGCTCCGGCGCGTGAACACAGCAGTCATGGGGGCTCCTGCCATCGGATCGCACCCTGGGGATCGCCTGGTGAGGGCAGGTGCGGGACTGACGCTATCACCCGGCACCCCTCAACCGATAGCATCCCGATATATCCCCAATCCTGTCTCGGCGCCCCCAACGCCCGAACGAAGGACCCCGATGTCTGCTCCCCAGATGACATCGCTGTCGATGCGCGGCCTCGCGGCCGCCGTCACGGCGCTCGCCCTCACGCTCGGCGGGCTCGCCGCCGCCGCTCCCGCGGCCGCCGCGACCACGATCACGGTCGGCACCACCGCCGATACCGATGCCAACGGGGCGTGCGCGAATCCGGGTGTCACCACGCCGGCGTCGCCGACATCGCTGCGCAACGCTCTGTGCGTGGCCTCGAACCTCGGCGGGACGTCGACGATCACTGTGCCCGCCGGCACCTACACCGTCATCAGCACCCTGGAGCTGGGCACGACGGCAGGCACCGACGTGACGCTCGCCTCCAGCGGAGGACAGGCGAAGATCGTCGGCAATGACACCTTCCAGCTGCTCGCGCTCGACCCCGCCCTGGTCGGCGATGTGAAGGTCACGATCGACGGCTTCTCCTTCTCGCGAGGCCGCGACGCCGTCTTCGGCGGCGCAGCGATCATCGCCGGCGCGAACGACAGCGCCGCCGACACCCTCGTCGTGGCGCATCCAGCGCTCGTCGGCATCGACGTCGCCGCCCGCGGCTCGGGCACCCCGGGCGGAGCGATCCAGTTCATCGGCGGCGATCTGACGATCACCGACTCGACCTTCGACAACAACAGCGCCGGAGCGTCGTCCGGCGGCGCCGTGTACTACGAGGCGCGCAACTCCGGCGACGCGATGCTGGTCTCCGGGTCGACCTTCACTTCGAACTCCGTCCACGCGGCGGGCGGAGTGCCCGCCGGCGGCGGCGCCATCGCCTTCGACCGGATCGGCCCGGTGAGCGCCACGGTCACCATCGGCGGCAACACATTCCGGGGCAACTCGGCCGTCGGCACTCCCGGCGCGCCCGGTCTCGGCGGCGCCATCCGCCAGCTCCACGGCCCGGCGTTCATCGACAGCAACCTGTTCGCCGGAAACTCCGCGACGGGAGCCGGATCGAACGGCAGCGCGATCTCCGCGACCGGCGGCCCGCTGGGCATGCGCTTCAACTCGATCGCCGGCAACACCGGCGCGCCGGCCGTGCAGGCTGACGCCTCGACGACGGCCGTCCTCTCCCAGAACTGGTGGGGCTGCAACACCGGAGCCAGCGGCATGGGCTGCGACACGGCGACCTTCGTGACGGGCACGACCACGCCGTACCTGATGCTCATCGTGTCGGCGAACGCCTCCTCACTCACCGCGGGGCAGACGGCCACCCTCACCGCATCCCTGCTCACCGACTCGTCGGCATCCCCGGTCGACCCGTCCAAGCTCGGCGCGTTCGCCGGCCGCACGATCACGTGGTCGAGCGTCGGTCCGGCCGGCTCTGCGGTCGCCCCCTCGCCCACCCTGCTCACCGGCGGCGTCACCACCGCGACCTACACGGCCGGCTCCACCCCCGGGGTGGGCGGCGCCACCGCGGTGCTCGACTCGGGATCATTCACCGTGCCGATGACGATCAGGCAGAACGCGACCTTCACCTCTCCGGACACGCTCGCCGCCGTCGTCGGCACCCCCGTCGACTTCACGGTCACTACGTCCGGTTACCCCGTGCCGACCGTCACCGGAAGCGGCTCACTGCCGAACGGCCTGTCGATCGCGTACAACGGCGCCACCGCGCACATCACCGGCACGCCGCTGCCCGGGTCCACCGGCTCGTACCCGCTCGCCCTGGAGGCCGACAACGGCGCCGGCCCGGTGCAGCAGACGCTCACGATCACGGTCGGACAGCTGCCGGCCTTCACGAGCGCCCTCAGCACGACCGTCGAGGCAGGCTCGGCGGTCGACCTCACCATCTCGGCGTCGGGGGTCCCGACGCCGGCCATCTCTGTGACGGGAGGGATGCCGCCCGGCCTCACCCTCGACGACAACCACGACGGCACCGCGCGTCTGCACGGCACGCCCACGGTCCCGGCGGGGTCGTACTCGATCGGACTGTCCGCCGTGAATGCCGTGGGCACCACCCCCGGCACCTTCACCCTGCAGCTCACCGCTTCGCCCGCGTTCACCAGCGCGGATCAGACGACCTTCTCGGCGGGAACGCCTGGCAGCTTCGCCGTGACGGTCGACCCCGGCTTCCCCGCGCATGCGGAGGTCGCGGTGACCGGAGCACCTGCGTGGCTGTCTCTCGGCGGCGCCCCCGGGTCCCAGACGCTCACCGGAACCCCGCCGGCCGGATCCGGTGGCGTGTACTCGCTGACCCTCTCGATCGTCGGCAGCAGCGTGACCCAGTCGTTCAGCCTCCGGGTGAACGAGGCGCCGGTCATCACGCAGCAGCCCTCGTCGGTGAACGTCGTCTCCGGATCCAACGCCGTGTTCCAGTCCGGCGCCTTTGGATACCCCGCGCCGACGGTGCAGTGGCAGCGGTTCATCGGCGGCGCGTGGACCGACATCCCCGGCGCGACGTCGACCACCCTCATGTTCCCCACCTCGATGAGCGACACCGGAGCCCGCGTGCGCGCGGTGTTCACCAGCACCTCGGGCACCGCCACCACGAACGAGGGCGTGCTCTCCGTCGGGCAGGTGCCAGGCATCCCGGCGATCGATCCGGTGACCGCACCGGTCGGCTCTGAGCTCACGATCCCGATCACGACGACGGGGCTGCCGAGAGGCACGATCACCGCGACGGGCGTGCCCGCCTGGCTCACCTTCACCGACCTCGGCAACGGCACGGCGACCCTCGTCGGCACCCCCGCTCTCGCCGACGCCGGCACCGTGACCATCGGACTGCACGTGTCGAACGGCTTCGGCACAGCCGACACGACGGTGCAGGTCACGGCCGTCGGGTCGATGCCCCAGTTCACGGGCGTGATGTCGGAGACGGTCGCCGCCGGCGACGCCGTCGACGTCACGATCACCACCGGCGGCGTGCCCACGTCGGCGATCACGGCAATCGGCGCGCTGCCCAACGGCCTCGTGCTCACCGACAACCACGACGGCACCGCCCGGCTGCACGGTACGGCGGATGCCGGCCCCGGACCGCATGCCTTCTCACTCAGCGCCACGAACATCCACGGCTCCACCTTCGCCACGTTCACGCTGACGATCACCGCTCCCCCACGGTTCCTGTCGGCGTCGACGGCGTCCAGCACCGTCGGCCTGCCGATCATGAACCTGATCACCATCGATCCCGGCTACCCGGCACTGACCTCGGTCTCCATGACCGGCGCCCCCTCGTGGCTCGCGCTCACGCCGGCACCCGGTCCGCAGCTCCTCATCGGGCTTGCCCCCGCTGGCGCGGGCGGCACGTACACGTTCGAGCTGTCGATCGTCGGCAGCACCGTGGTGCAGGAGTACACGCTCACCGTCAACGAGGCGCCGGTCGTGTCACTGCAGCCGCTCCCGAAGACCGTCGTCGACGGCGACACCGTCACCTTCATGGCGGCCGCGACGGGCTACCCCGTCCCGACCGTGAAGTGGCAGCGCCTCATCGGCGGCACGTGGACCGACATCGCCGGCGCGACGTCGCCCACGCTGTCCTTCGCGGCCGGGATCGCCGACAACGGCGCGAAGGTGCGGGCGCTGTTCTCGAACGGCATCGGAGACACGGCATCGGACGAGGTCGTGCTCACCGTCGGCCAGCTGCCGGTCTTCACGCCGATCGCCCCGGTGACAGCCCTCGCGGGCGGCGCTCTCACGGTCGACATCACGGCGACCGGTCTGCCGTCCGGCACGATCACGGCATCCGGGGTGCCCGCCTGGTTGACGTTCACCGATGCCGGCGACGGCACGGCGACGCTCACCGGGACTCCTGTGCTCGCCGACGCCGGCACGTTCGAGGTGCCGCTGCACGTCGACAACGGCTTCGGCACAGCCGACCTCACGGTGCGGATCACGGTCGAGACCGCCGTGCCGCTGCCGTACCAGCTGCCGTCGCAGACAGACGGCGCTCTCACCGGGGTACCCGGATCGGTCGTGCGCGGTCAGCAGATCACGATCGGCGGCTCTGGCTTCCTGCCCGGCGCTCCGATCCGCATCGGCATGTACTCGGTGCCGGCGGCGCTGGGCACGGCCGTCGCCGACCAGACCGGCGCCTTCACCGCGGTGGTGACGATCCCGGCGGACATGACCGCGGGGGCGCACACGATCGCGGCGGCCGGCATCGGCGCCGACGGCACGGCGCGCCTTCTCGCCTCGGGCACCACGGTGTCGGTTCCCGTCTCCGGCGGATCGTCGTCGGGCGGCCTCGCCACGACGGGCGTCGACGGATCGGGAACCATCGCGCTGGCGCTGCTCGCCCTGTTCTCGATGCTCGTCGGATTCGCGCTGATCCGCCGGGCGAGGCGCCGGATGGTGTGAGCCGGATGCTCTGAACTCGACGGGCTGCGGTGCGCTCAGCCGTACAGCAGCCCGTCGAGCACGAGCTGACGGATGCGGGGCTCCAGGTCGGCCCACAGATCGGCCAGCGGCACCTCGAAGATGTCGGCGAGCGCCGACACGATCTGCACCACGGTGAGTTCGCCGTCGCATGCGCCGACGAACGCGGCGAGCGCCGTGTCGACGGAGATGGTGCGGCCGAAGCCTCCGCCCTGGCGCAGCTCGATCACGCTGGGGTCGTCGTTGCCCGGCAGCAGGTGGCGCGCCTCGGTGACGTCGGATGCCGTGTAGAGGATGTCCGGCAGGCCGTCGGCCGCGAGCAGGTCCCACGCGGCGAGGCCCTGACGCAGCGCGCCGCCGACGTTCGACACCGGCTGCAGCATCCGCTCGATGCGGCGCAGCGGCGCGTGTCCCGCCTCCGGAGGACGACGCAGCAGGATGTACCCGAAGCCGATGGCACTGACGCCGCGGGCATCGAAATCGTCGAGCCACGCGGTGAGCAGCGGCGTGAACGCGGCGTCGCGCGGGGTCGTGCCTCCATCGCGAATCCACAGCTCCGCGTACCCGAGCGGCGAGAGCTCTTCGCGCTGGATCACCCACAGGTCGAGATCGGCCGGCACCCACGACGCGAGACGGTCGAGGCCGACCCGGTCGGAGAGCCGCGCCTGTCCCGCCCGCGACTCCCAGTTGCCGAGCAGCTGCGCCGCACCGCCGGGCGTGAGGTAGTCGGGGGCTGTGCGCACGAACTGCTCGACGAGCGCGTCGCCGACGAGCCCGCCGTCGCGGTACTCGTACTCGGGCACGCCCTCGACGCGCGGGGTGATCACGAACGGCGGATTCGACACGATGAGGTCGAACGCCTCCCCCGCGACAGGCTCGAACATGCTGCCGAGCCGGAACTCGATGTTCGTCACCCCGTTCAGCAGGGCGTTCAGCTCCGCATAGGCGAGGGCGCGCGCCGAGATGTCGGTGGCGACCACGGCGCCGGCGTGGCGCGACACGAGCAGCGCCTGGATGCCGCATCCGGTGCCGAGGTCGAGGGCGCGCTCGACCTCGACCGGCATGACGATCTCGGCGAGCGTGCGCGAAGCCCCGCCGACGCCGAGCACGTGATCGGCGGGAAGGGGGCCGTCGAGGGCGGCCTCGTCGAGGTCGCTGGCGATCCACCACTCTCCGATGCCGTCGACGTCGACGAACGACTGCGGGCGCAGGAGGGCCGTCGGCGCCACGGCTGCCCCATCGATCGCGGCGAGTCCGAGCGCGACGAGGCCGGCGGCGCCGCAGCGGGGCAACGCGGCATCGACGGCGGAGAGGGGCTGGCGGATGCCGAGCACGAGGAGGCGTCCGATCGTGGCGAGCGCGCCGTCGTCTCCGGCCAGCGCCCGGAGGATCGGCTCGTGCATGCCCCGCGCCAGGGCGTCGTCCTGCTCCTCGCCCCAGAGCCGGCGGAGCGGCTCTGACCGGAAGTCGGCGGCGTCGAGATCGGCGGCGAGCGCGGCGCAGAGCAGGGGCTCGGGGGTGGGCGTTGAGGCGTCGGACACGGCCGTCACTCTACGCGTCTTCAGGGATCTCCCTCAGCCGTCCTCGTAGAATCAACGGGTCAGCACTCACGAGCAGCCCGCATCTCGGGCGTTCGAGGAAGACTTCCCCATGACCGCGACCACCCCAGAGAACGGCCTCCGCGCGCGCATTCGACGCGTCGCACGCGGCGCCGTCGGTTTCGCGATCGTTCTCGGCCTCAGCGGACTGACATATGCACCGTCCGCCGTCGCCGCCGACGGCGACACGACTCCGGCATCCGTGTCTCTGCACGTCACCGCCGGAGTGCGCGGTGTGGTCTCCGCCGGAGGCCCGGCGACGGCATCCGTCACCGTGCAGAACGACGGCGATGCCGCGCTGTCCGCCGGCCGCGTCGACGTGGAGATCGACCGCACGCCGATCGCCGACAGGGCTGCGTTGTCGGACTGGCTCACCGACGAGAAGGTCGCGGACGACGACGACTTCCGCCCCCTCGCCGGCGAGGACACCGCAGCGGTCGACGCCAAATCGGAGGGCCTCGCCTCGGTCAGCATCCCCCAGGAGGCCCTCGCCGATCTCGCCCCCGGCGTGTACCGGCTGCGAGCAGCGCTGACAGGTGCGACCACGGGCACCGGAGCGGATGCCGTGTCGCAGAAGGCGTCGACCACGACCGTGCTGGTGATCGCCGCGGACCAGCGGCCGCAGGTCACGGTGCTCGTGCCGATCACCGCCACTCCCGCCGGACGGGCGCTGCTCACGCGCGACGAGCTCATCGAGCTCACGGCGCCCGACGGCGACCTCACCGCCCAGTTGGAGGGTGTCTCCGGCACCTCAGCCGTGCTCGCCGTCGATCCGTCGATCCCCGCCGCGATCCGAGCTCTCGGCACGTCGGCGCCCGTGCAGGTGAGCGACTGGCTGATCCGGCTGGAGAACCTGCCCAACGAACGGTTCGCACTGCAGTTCGGTGACGCCGACCCCACGACGCAGGCGCAGGCGGGGCTGCCCGCCCTGCTGCAGCCGACCACGCTCGCGCCTTTCCTGCTGCCAGCGGACTTCCAGCCGCAGCCGGGCGCCAGCGGCACCCCGACGGCGACGCCCGACCCGACACCCACCACCGGTCCGCAGCTTCCCGACGACCAGACCCTCACCGAGATCGACGGCGCCGTGTCCGGCATCCTGTGGCCCCGCGGAGGCGTCACGACCGACGACCTCGCCCGCTTCGCGGAGTACGTCGACCGTACGGTCACCACGATCCTCCCCTCGACATCCCTCGCCGATCTGCCGTCAGGACACGCCACCGTCGATGGACACGACGTGCTCGTGACCGATGCCGCCGCATCCGAGGCGTTCTCGCAGGCGGCGGCCGAGCCCGACGCCGCCGCCCGCGGCCGGTCGCTCGCCGCCGCGAACGCCGCCCTGTTCTTCACCGGCCAGCAGGCCGCGGGGACGCCGCTGCTCGTAGGTCTCGACCGCGACGACAACCGCACCGCCGACGCCCTGCGCGAGGCGATCGTCGCCGCCGACACCCCAGGGGTGGGGCTCACGTCGCTGCGGTCGGCGCCCGCCACGAACGCCACGCTCTCCGACGACGCCGCCGACGCCCGCGGCGCCTCGCTGCAGCTGCTCCTCGCCGAGGAGGGTGAGCTCGCCGCGTTCTCGACCATCCTCGACGACCCGCAGGTGCTGCTGAGCCCCGAACGGATCCGCATCATGCGCACGATCGGCGCCGGGTCCTCCGACAAGCGCTTCGACGCCGACGTCACGGCTCACCGCAAGGCCACGCGCACGACGCTCTCGGCGGTCGACATCCCGCAGTCGAGCACGATCCAGCTGCTCACCGCCAACGCCGACCTCCCGTTCGGCGTGCGCAACGACCTGCCCTGGCCGGTGAACATCCGGCTCACGGTGCGACCC
>JAGIAK010000055.1:276-18341 GCA_017744855.1 Microbacterium sp. | reverse complement strand
GTCCCCGGCTGTGCGGCGAAGAGGTCGCGCACCTCGTCCTGGGCGAGCACGGTCTCCGGCACGACGGTCTGCACCGAACGGAGCACGGCGGCGGGTGGCGTCATGGGCTCACTCAAGCACGGAGGCGTCCCGCTGCGGAAGGGGCTTGCGGGGGACGGATCGGATCAGAAGCCGAGCGCGCGGGCGAGCTTCGATCCCGACGATGCGTCGCGACCACCCACCGCAGCGATCGCCCGCTCTGCAGCGGCGAAGAGCGCGGCACGCCCCTCCGCATCGGCTGGTGCCGCCGGCCCCAGTTCCAGCTCCCACTCCCGCCACTCCCGCTGCACCTGCTGCCGGAGGTCGGTGGCGCGCACGTGGTCGTCGACGAACTCGGCGACGACGCCGTCCGGTCCGGAGAGGTGGTACGCCGTTCGGGTGTTCTCGATGCGGGCGAGCGGGGTCAGCGCGTCGCTCGTCCAGCGGGCGAGCGCGGTCGCGACGGCCTCCGGCACTTCGTCGTCGTCGCCCAGGGGCCAGCCGATCTCGAGCCGTCCGTCGCCCTCGCGCGGTCCCTTGATGTGCCAGCCGGCATCTGGCCCGCCGGTGCGGCGGCGCACCGCGACACCCGCGCGGGAGAGCGTGGCGTCTGCGGTGTCGAGGTAGCGGGCGTCGAGTTCGCGGATCTCGCCGTCGGAGACCGTCTGCACCCCGGGGAGGCCGCTCCAGTCGGGCAGCGCGGTGTGCGGGTCGACGTCGTACTTGCGCTCGACCTCGACCGTGCGGGTCGGCTCCGAACCGGTCGGCGCCTCAGTCATCTGCAGGGTTCAGGTCCTCGAGGGACTCGTCGTACCAGTAGTCGATCTCGGTCGGCCCGTCGCCGTCGCCGGTGTTCTGCGGCTCGCCCCGGCGGTTGTACACCACCTGGGTCTCGCTGTAGGGGACGATCAGCTTGTCGTCCGCATCGCCGAGGGGGATGATCTGCCCGTCGAGAGGGCCTCCGTGGAGTCGTGCGAGTGCCATGTGCTCACCATAGCGCCGTCGTCGCGGACATGGGCGCTCCGCCGGCGATCACGCCGATGACCGCCCCGGCGACCATCCAGGGGCCGAACGCGATCCGAGTGGAGCCGTCGGCTCGCCGCAGCGCCATCAGAGCGATCGCGTACACGGCGGCGAGCACGAAGGCGGATGCCGCGCCCACGGCGAGCGCCTGCCACCCGTGCCAGCCCAGCACGAGTCCGACGACGGCCGACAGCTTGACGTCTCCCCCACCCAGTCCGGCACGGCTGACCGCCCGCAGCAGCAGGTAGAAGCCGCAGAGGAGCAGCATGCCCGCACCGGCGCGGAGGAGCGGAGCCCACCGCCCCGTCGCGCCCGCGTCGACGACGATCAGTCCCGCCGCGACGGCGAGGGTGGGCAGCACGATGCGGTTCGGCAGGCGGTGCGTTCTCGCGTCGACGATCACGAGCAGGAGCCCGACGGCGAGCAGCGCGGCATGCGCGAGGCCGACGAGCAGGGTGCGGAGATCCATGGGGGAAGGCTAGAAGAACGCCGGGTGCCGCGCGGAGGGCTGTGGATAACCGCGGTCAGAGGTCGATCACGTCGAGGTCGACGAGCACCACGTCGCCCTCGTCGATCCCCTGAGCCGCGCGGATCTCCTTCTTCAGCGGGAGGACGAACGCCCCGCCGTCGAAGAAGATCGAGGTGTTCCAGATCGACGCGCCGATCGGCGCCTGCACCCGGAGCGAACCGAAGCCCCGTGGCGGCGACGGGAGCTCGCGCAGCTCGACCGAGAGCTCTTCCGGCATGGTCGCGAAGAACCACGAGTCGACGCGCTTCTCCCACCGCGTGACGACGCTCTCGAACTCGATCCTCATGCACTCAGGGTAGCCAGGACCGCCGACATCCGCGCGTTCTCGACGATGTCGGACGTTCGAACTAGCGTCGTCTCGTCAGTTGCTTTATTCGTACTTATGTTCGAGGATGGAATCATGGGGATCGGGCTCGACACCATGGCGACGCTCTCTCCGCCGGGTGATGTCCGCGCCGGAGAGGTGCTCCGGCTGCGCCGCGAGATCAGCCGCATGCAGCGCCGGCGCAGCGAGTACCCGCTGCTCCCCCTCGACGCCGCGCTCTCCCCCGTGCTCCCCGACGAGGGCCTGCTCACGGGAGTCGCCTACACCGTCTCCCCTTCGCCCAGCCTGGTGCTCGCACTGCTGAGCGCCGCCTCGCAGAAGGGGCACTGGTGCGCCGTGGTCGGCATGCCCACCCTCGGCGTCGAGGCGGCAGCCGCGTTCGGCGTCGACCTCGCGCGGCTGATCCTCGTACCGGAGCCCGGAGACCGCTGGCTGGCCGTCACCTCCGCACTGGCCGAGGTGGTGCCGCTGATCGCCGTGCAGCCGGGTTCACGGGTGCGCGATGGCGAGGTCTCCCGGCTGCACGCACGACTGCGCGACCGCGGCACCACCCTGCTCGTCTCCGACTCCCCCGTCGGCGGCGCCTGGCCGCAGAGCGAGGGCAGCATCCACCTGCACGACCAGCACTGGCACGGGCTCGGCGACGGCTGGGGGCTGCTGTCGGACTGCACGGCGACGGTGACGGTGCAGACCAGGCGCGCACCGGCCCCCTCCAGCGTGCGAGTACGTCTGCCTGGCAGCGATGGGCGCATCGAGTCCGTGATGCCGGAGCTCGCCGCGCTCGCCCCGCTGCGCATAGACGCGCCCTCCGCACGCCGGGGCGTCCGAGACGAACAGCCTCTCGGCGACGGCTCCCTGGTCGACGGCTCCCTGATCGACGACTGGGCGGTGGCAGGATGACGGCCCCGCTGCGCGTGCTCGTGCTCTGGTTCCCCGACTGGCCGCTGCGCGCCGCGCTGGGCGTCGCCCCGCCGCATCCGCCGACCGCGCTCGTGCAGGCGAACACCATCGTCGCCTGCACGGCCTCCGCCCGCGAGCACGGCGTGCGCACAGGGCAGAGGCGACGGGTCGCACAGGGGCGGCTCTCCTCGCTGCGGATCCTGCCGCACGATCCCGCCGCAGACGAGCGTGCGTTCGTCCCCGTGCTGCAGCTCATCGAACGGCACGCGCCAGGCGCCACGCTGCTGCGCCCAGGGCTCGCCGTGATCCGCGCGCGCGGCATCTCCCGCTACCACGGCGGAGAAGACGAGGCGGGGCGCGCGCTGCTCGCGATCCTCGCCGAGGCGGGTTTCCCCGAGGTGCGCATCGGCGTCGCCGACGGTCCGTTCACGGCGGAGCTCGCCGCGAGGGGCGTCGAGCCGTGCACCGTCGTCCCTCAGGGGGGCGCCGCCGAGTTCCTCTCCCCGCTCCCCGTGCAGGTGCTCCGCGACGAGCATCTCGCCGGTCTCCTCGTCCGCCTCGGGGTGCGCACGCTGGGCGGGTTCGCCGCTCTCGACGCGGTCGAGGTGCGCGACCGCTTCGGCGAGCACGGACAACGCCTGCACGCGCTCGCGTCCGGCGCGGACTCCCGCCCGCTGATCCCGCGTCCCCCCGACCCCGAGCTCGTGCGCACCGTGGAGTTCGAGCCCGCGCTGAACGGCGCCGACCAGGTGGCGTTCGCCGTGCGGCAGACCGCCGACGCCGTGCTGCTCGCCCTGGGCGACGCCTCTGTCGTGTGCACCGAGGTGCGCATCGACCTCACCGACACCGACGGCCGGGTGTTCTCCCGCGTCTGGCTGCACCCCAGCTGCTTCGACGCCGCCGACCTCGTCGACAGGGTGCGCTGGCAGTTGGAGGCGCTGGCGGCGGAGGAGGCGAAGGCTCCTGTCGACGAGGCCAGGGCGTTCGGCGGCATCGTCGCCGTGCGCATCGTGCCGACCGCGGTCGACGATGCCGCCCATCACCAGCCCGGTCTCTTCGGATCGGGCACCGACGAGCGGCTCCACCATGCCGTGTCCCGCGTGCAGACGATGCTCGGGCATCAGGGCGTGGTCACCCCCGCCCTCTCCGGAGGCCGCTGGCTCGCCGACAGGCAGACGCTCACGCCCTGGGGCGAGCGGGCCGTCGCGCCGCGCGACCCGCAGCGCCCGTGGCCGGGGAGCCTGCCCGATCCCGTCCCCGCCGAGGTGTTCCGGCCTCCGCGGCCGATCGGCGTGCAGGGGGCCGACGGCGCAGCGGTGTCCGTCGACGACCGCGGCCACCTCTCCGCAGCCCCCGCGCACATCGACGGGGCGGCCGTGCAGGCGTGGGCGGGGCCGTGGCCCGTGCACGAGCGGCAGTGGGACAGCGCGCAGGGCCGCGTCGGATTCCGGCTGCAGATCGTCGACGAGCGCGACAGGGCCTGGCTGGTGTTCCGCGCCGGCGCCCGCTGGTGGGCAGAGGGGAGGTACCGCTGATGGGGTGGAGCAACCCCCCGTTCTCCTGGTCGGAGCTGGAGCGCACGCTGGCCGGCAAGGAGCCCGTCGACAGGGCTCCGCTGTCGGATCCCCGGGCCCCGCGTGAGGATCCGGGGCCGCGGAGCAGGCACCGCACGCGTCCGGAGCCGGTCGAGATCACCCGTCCCGAAGACGCGGTGCCCTACGCCGAGCTGCATGCGCACTCCTCGTACTCCTTCCTCGACGGGGCGTCCTCCCCCGTCGAGCTCCTCGTCGAGGCCGAGCAGCTGGGACTCACGGCTCTCGCCCTCACCGATCACGACGGCTTCTATGGCGCAGCGCGGTTCGCCGAGACGGCCCATGAGCTGAAGCTGGAGCTGCAGACGGTCTTCGGCTCCGAGCTGTCGCTGGGGCTCGAGGCCCCGCAGCGGGGCGCGGCCGACCCCGCAGGCGACCATCTGCTCGTGCTCGCCGGAGGGCTGGACGGCTACCACCGGCTATCCGGCGCCATCACCGCCGCCCAGCTCCGCGGCGGCGAGAAGGGGCGGCCCGTCTACGATCTCGAGGACCTCCGCGCGAGGGCGGGCGGTCAGTGGACGGTGCTCACCGGATGCCGCAAAGGCAGCGTGCGCCGTGGCCTGGAGCAGGGCGACGCTGAGACCCCGCTGCGGCGACTCGTCGACCTCTTCGGGCGGGACCACGTGGCCGTCGAGCTCATCGACCACGGCGATCCGCTGGACACGCGTCGCAACGACGCCCTCTTCGCCGCCGCCCGCCGGTTGCGGCTGCCCGTCGTGGCGACCAACAACGTGCACTATGCGCGCCCCGCACAGGCGCGCCTCGCCGAGGCCGTGGCGGCGGTGCGGGCGGTGCGCAGCATGGACGACCTCGACGGCTGGATGCCCGCGCACGGCGGTGCCCACCTGCGCAGCGGCGCCGAGATGACGAAACGCTTCCGGCGCTACCCCGGTGCGATCGCGTACGGACTCGAGCTCGCCGCGGCATCCGCCTTCCCTCTGCAGCGGGCGCGCCCCGCTCTGCCGACGCTGAAGGTCCCCGCGGGGCACACGCCCATGAGCTGGCTGCGGAAGCTGGTCTGGGATGCGGTTCCCACCACGTACCCGCGCCTCGACGACGCCGGCCGACTCCGGATCGAGCACGAGCTGAACGTGATCGAGGAGAAGGACTTCCCCGGCTACTTCCTCATCGTGCACGGCATCGTCGCGGAGGCGAAGAGGCGGAAGATCCTCTGCCAGGGGCGGGGCTCCGCCGCGGCGAGCGCCGTGTGCTACCTGCTGGGCATCACCGCGGTCGATCCGATCCTCTACGACCTCCCGTTCGAGCGCTTCCTCGCCAGCACCCGCGAGGAGGAGCCCGACATCGACGTGGACTTCGACTCCGACCGTCGTGAGGAGATCATCCAGTGGGTCTACGACGAGTACGGCCGAGACAGGGCGGCCCAGGTCGCGAACGTCATCCAGTACCGGCCGAAGAACGCCGTGCGCGATATGGCACGGGCACTGGGGTACTCCCCCGGTCAACAGGACGCCTGGTCGCGACAGGTCGACGGCTGGGGCAGCGAGGTCATGATGGACGGAGACGATGACCTGCCCGACACGGTCCGCGAGTACGCGAACACCCTGATGAAGGCTCCCCGGCACCTCGGCATCCACTCCGGCGGCATGGTGCTCACGGAACGGCCCGTCGGCGAGGTGGTGCCCATCGAGCACGCGCGGATGGACAGGCGCACCGTGATCCAGTGGGACAAGGACGACGCCGCATGGATGGGGCTGGTCAAGTTCGACCTCCTGGGACTCGGGATGCTCTCGGCGCTCCAGCACTGCTTCCAGCTCATCGCGGACACCACGGGCGAGGAGTGGAGGTTGGAGAGCATCCCCAAGGAGGAGCCCGCCGTCTACGACATGCTGTGCAGGGCCGACTCCATCGGCGTCTTCCAGGTGGAGTCCCGCGCGCAGATGGGGCTGCTGCCCCGTCTGCAGCCACGCTGCTTCTACGACCTCGCGATCCAGATCGCCCTCATCCGCCCCGGCCCCATCCAGGGCGGGGCCGTGCATCCCTTCGTCCGTCTCAAGATGGAGAAGGATCGGATCGACGCCGAGAACGAGCGCAGAGCGGAGACCGGCGAACCTCCCCTGACGATGCACGTGCCCTATCCGCATCCGAAGCTGGAACCCGTGCTGGAGCGCACCCTCGGCATCCCCATCTTCCAGGAGCAGCTCATCCGGATGGCGACCGTCATCGGCGACTGCACCGCCGACGAGGCGGACACGCTCCGCCGCGCGATGGGGTCGAAGCGCGGGCTGGAGAAGATCGACTCCATCCGTCGTCAGCTCTATGCGGGAATGGCACGCCACGGTCTCTCCTCTGAGCAATCCGACCGCATCTACGCGCAGATCCAGGCGTTCTCCAACTTCGGCTTCGCCGAGTCGCACTCGCTGTCGTTCGCTCTGCTCGTCTACGCCAGCTCCTGGCTGAAGCTGCACTACCCCGCCGCGTTCCTCGCCGGCCTCCTGCGCTCGCAGCCGATGGGGTTCTACTCGGCATCCACCCTGACCGGGGATGCCCGCCGGCACGGGGTGGAGGTGCTCCGCCCCGATCTGCACGTCTCCGGCGCGACCGAGACGCTGGAGCCGATCGGTGAGGGACGGGCGGCGACCGGTCGCGACGACTGCCTGATCCAGATCGAGCCGCCGCTGCACACCCGTTTCGATCGGGGGGCGCCCGACGAGTCAGTATCCCATCGCCGCGACGGCGCCTACGGCGTGCGGATCGGGCTCAGCGGCATCCGCGGGATCGGCGTCGCGATGGCGACGCGCATCGTGGAGGAGCGGGAGGCCAACGGCCGCTACCGGGACCTGCACGATCTGGTGCGCCGGACGGACGCGACGGCCGCCCAACTGGAAGCCCTCGCGACCGCAGGGGCCTTCGACTGCCTCGGGCTCACCCGCAGGGAGGCGATCTGGATGGCGGGAGCCGCCGCCGAGGACCGCGCCCGCTTCCTCCCCGGGACCACGGTGTCGGTGCAGCCGCCGCTGTTCGCCGATCAGTCCAGCTACGAGATCCTCGCCGCCGACCTCTGGGCGACGGGTGTCTCGGTCGACGACCACCCGATGACGCACTTCCGGGAGACTCTGCGGGAACGCGGGGTGCTCACGTCAGCCGACCTCCGCGTGCACGAGACGGGCAGGAGGGTGGAGGTCGCAGGGCTCGTCACGCACCGGCAGCGGCCGGAGACCGCGGCGGGCGTGACGTTCATCAATCTGGAGGACGAGCACGGACTCGTCAACGTCATCTGCTCCGCCGGTGTGTGGGGGCGATACCGCCGCATCGCGCGGAACTCCCCCGCTCTCATCATCCGCGGCATCATCGAGCGTTCTCCGGAGGGCGTCGTGAACGTCCTCGCCGATGCCTTCGACGACCTCCGCACCGGAGTCACCCACCGATCGAGGGACTTCCAGTGAGGAGGCGCAGGCTCACCAGACGCGTGGCGCCGGAGGCTCCGGCGGCCGGTCGGTGCCGCCCCAGCGGTCGGCCTCCGCCTTGGCGGCGTCGACCGCGGCATCGGCGCCGCGGAGCGCGGCCTTGGCGCTGCTGCCCCCACCGTCGGGGACGACGAGGAGCACCGTGTGAGCGCCGTGTCCGCCGATCATCACCGTGCACTCCCGCACACGGCCCAGCCAGCGCACCGCGTCTCCCCGGGGATCCTCGGCACGACGGAACCGGATGCCGGTGTCCAGATCGACGATCGCGAGGACAACGCCGTCCGCGTCATCCGGATCCGCCTGCTCCGTCACCTCGATGCGGTGCCCCTGCGCGATGGCGAGCTGCGCGTTCAGCACGAGCCTTCTGTCCATGTGTCCACTCTATGAATCCGGGCGCACATGGCAACAGGAGCGCCCGCCATCCACTCTTCCTGACAGGCCGGTTCGACACATTCGTAGATTTCTTTGTCCCCCAAATGGCGGACAAGCGCGTTAAGCGATATTCTGATCTCAGTAGCGGGGGCTACCGGCTGAAGACTGGGGAATCAGCCGCAGAGCGCAGCGAGACTTTCGCCGCCTCCCCTACCGTCCGGGAAGGACGGTGAGCCCTCTCGAGCGATCCGGCTGGGGCGGATGACTCGGGAGGGCAACCAGTCCCCGCCGCGACACCCGCCGCCGCATCGTCACCGTCAGTCGAGCGGGATGACCTCGAGCGTGTTCGACCGCACCGGCTCCTCGCCCATCTCGGGCGCGTAAGGGCTCGGCGTGTACTTCACGAGGTACGCCTCGTCGATCGCGGCGTTGATCTCCTCGTCGGCAGTGGGCTCGAAACGCACGTCCTTCGTCACGCCGCCCGCCGACACCCGGCCACGCAGGCTCGCCAGGGCAGGCGCGTACCACTTTCCCTCCAGCCCGGTGTACGAGCGCACGAACAGGCGCCCGTCGACGGCGACGGCCCAGATGCCGACGGTCTTCGGCATCGTCCCGTCCGCCAGCTGCGCCGACAGGTCGAACATCTCGGGCTCGGAGATCCGTGCCAGCTCTTCGGGATTCCAGGTCGCCATGCGTCCTCCTGCGATGGGGCGGCCACGCGACCGCGCCCGTCGAGCCTACGCCCGCTAGCGAGAGCTCCGGCGCCGGTCAACCCCGGATCGTCCACCACGCGGGCGACGTAGCATCGCCCCTTGGCAGGAGGTCGCCCCATGCAGATCCATCGTTTCGCACGGGCTCGGTGTCATCGCGCCTCCAGGTCCTCGTCGAGCGGGACCTCCTCGCGCTGGTCCATGGCATCGGCGATATCGACCTCGCGCGCCTCAGAGAGCGGAGCAGGCTCCGTCACGCTCTCCGGATCACCTGGTTCATCGACCACCGGACGGTTCTGCTCGACGCGATCGGCCGTCGGGGTGAGGTCGTCGATCGTCTCTCCGGCATCCGACATGATGTGCTCCTTCCACTCGGCACTGGCCCCGATCATCTCCACCGCCGCTGCTGTCACCCAGGGGCTTGACGACGCATGAGATCCGCATCGCGACCGAGCGGCGTCATCCGGGTGGGAGTGTCCGGGTGGCGGTATCCGCGCTGGCGGGGCGACTTCTACCCGGTCGGTCTGCCGCAGCGCCGCGAGCTCGAGTACATCGGCGACAGATTCCCGACCGTCGAGCTCAACGGCTCGTTCTACTCCCTGCAACGCCCCGAGAGCTACCGTCGGTGGCGGGAAGCGGTTCCCTCGGACTTCGTCTTCGCCGTCAAGGGCTCTCGGTACATCACGCACATGCGCCGCCTCCGCGACGTCGGACAGGCGCTGTCCAACTTCTTCGCCTCCGGGGTGCTCGCGCTCGGTCCGCAGCTGGGCCCCTTCCTCTGGCAGTTCCCGGAGCGGCTCCGATTCGATGCGGACGTGCTCTCCGCGTTCCTCGACGCGCTCCCCCGCACGACGGGAGAGGCGCTCCGGATGGCACGTCACCACGACGAGCGGCTGTCGGGACGGGCCTGGCTCGAGATCGACGAGGACCGGCCGATCCGGCACGCGGTCGAGCCCCGTTCCCGCACCTTCGACGCCCCCGCGAGCCTGCACCGGCTGCACCAGCGCGGCGCGTCCCTCGTCGTCGCGGACACCGCGGGGCGCTGGCCCCGATTCGACGCCATCACCGGAGACTTCATGTATGTGAGGCTGCACGGCGCGCGTGCGCTCTACCGGAGCGGCTATACGCCGACCGAGCTGCGGGAGTGGGCGCACCTCGTCACGTCGTGGGCCGACGGCTCCGGCGCTCAGGACCGACGCCCCCGCGACGTCTACGTGTACTTTGACAACGACGCGCGTGGACACGCTCCCCACGACGCCGCTGCGCTCGCCGCGCTCATCGCGACCGCGACCGCGACCGGCTGAGCCTGGCGACGCGCTGACGGTGCTCGGCCGCTAGTCCCTGTCGCCGACGTGCCCCGGCGCGGTGAGCGAGAGCACCCGCTCGACGAACGCCGCGTACTCGCTCATGTAGTGCGAGAGGAACTGCTCCGTGCCTGCATCCGCCACCTCGCCCTCCGCACCGAAGACGTCCGGCTTGAAGGTGATGTACGCCTCGGGAGCGTTCAGCTGGGGTGCGTTGAGGAAGCTCAGCACGCTGCGCATCGAGGACTGCATGACCGCGGTGCCGATGGCGCCGGTGGAGGCGCCGATGATGCCGGTGGGTTTGCGGGCGAACGAGTTGTGCCCCCACGGCCGCGAGCCCCAGTCGATCGCGTTCTTGAGCGGGCCGGGGATGGAGCGGTTGTACTCCGGCGAGATGATCAGCAGTCCATCCGAGCCCTCGATCGCGCTCTTGAACGTCGTGACCGCCGGCGCCGGGTTCTGCTCGTCGTCGCGATCGAACAGCGGGAGGTCGCGGATGGAGATCTCGCTGAGCTCCAGGCTCGGCGGCGCGAGCCGCACCAGCGCCTTCGACAGGGTCCGGTTGATGGAGTCCTTCGAGAGGCTGCCGATGAGATAGCCGATGCGGTGGGTCATGTCCTTCTCCTTCTGACGACGAGGTGTCGTCTCCGGTATACGCCTCCACCGCGCACGGACGCCAGCCCCGGGCGGCAGACACGCCCAGACATGCGAAAGGAGGAACCGAGTTCCTCCACTCTCAGGATATCGCGGGGCAGGGGGCTTGCCGCAAGGCCCCCTCCCCGGGGCAGAATCGACCCTCTCCCTCCCGTCCCGCCGCCTCGCCAGCGAAGGAGTTCCCCATGCCCGCCGACCTCTTCGATCTTCCCGCCGCCCTCCTCGCCAAAGCAGACCCCGCCCTCATCGACGCGGACCGCGACCTCCTCCGTCGCGTCGATGCGACGCTCCGGACCCGGCGGGAGCAGGCCGCACGCCGCCTCGACGGCCTGCGACGGCAGCGCGCGTCGGAGGGCGGAGCCGCCGTCGAGCGCGATCTCGAGATCCGACGGCTGAGCGCGCAGCTGCGGCTGCTCTCGCGCTACGGCGTCGATCTGTGCCTGGGGAGGATGACGCCCGCCCATGGAGACCCTGTGTACATCGGACGTACGGGACTCGCCGACGACGACGGCACGCGCCTTCTCGTGGACTGGCGTGCGCCGGCCGCGGAGCCGTACTTCGCGGCCACCTGGGACGATCCACGAGGCCTGTCATCGCGGCGCCGCTATCGCTGGATGCACGGGAGGATCACCGACTACTGGGACGAAGCCCTGACCGCTGAGGCGCTCGACTCCGGCGCCGCTCTCGACGACCAGTCCGCGTTCCTCGCAAGCCTCGGCACCCACCGCACCGCGCGGATGCGCGATGTCCTCGCCACGATCCAGGCGGACCAGAACGCGATCATCCGCTCTCCCTCGCCCGGAGCGCTCGTCGTCGACGGCGGCCCAGGCACCGGCAAGACCGTCGTCGCGCTGCATCGTGCGGCACACCTGCTGTACGCCGAGCCTCGGCTCACCCAGGGCGGCGGGGGGATGCTGCTGGTCGGACCGAATGCGCACTACCTGTCCTATGTCGAGGATGTGCTGCCCAGCCTCGGCGAGGACTCCGTGCGCCTGTGCACCCTGCGCGACCTCGTGCCGGAGGGGGCGGGCGCGATCGCCGAGGCCGACGATGCGGTCGCCGCAGTGAAGGCGTCGCTCGACCCCATCGGCCTCGTCGGAGCGGCCGTGCGCCGCTCCGAGCTGCCGCCGCCGCACGCCCTGCGCATCGAGTCGCCGTGGGCGGACCTGTGGTTGGGGCGCGAGGACTGGGCCGAGGCCTTCGCCTCCGCCGACCCCGCGCTGTCGCACAACGAGGCGCGCGACGAGGTGTGGGAGACGATCCTCGAACTCCTCGTCGATCAGGTGGGCGACGAGGACGTGCCGCCCCACGTGGTGCGGCGGTGGCTCCGCCAGGACGACGAGCTCACGGGCATGTTCGTCAGAGCCTGGCCACTGCTCACGCCGGCGACCCTCGTCGGACGGCTGTGGACGTCACCCGACTTCCTCGCGCAGTGCGCCCCGGAGCTCGGCGCGGCGGAGATCGCACGGGTGCAGCGCGCCGTCGGCGCCCCGTGGACGGTGTCGGATCTGCCGTTCCTCGACGCCGCGCACCGGCTCGTCGGCGACCCGGACGCCGTCAGGCAGGAGCACCGCAGGCAGGCCGTCGTCGCGTCGGCGCAGGAGCAGATGTCGCACGTGGTCGACCATCTCGTCGAGAGCGACGACAGCGAGATGAAGGTGATGTCGATCCTCCGCGGCCAGGATGCGCAGAACGTGCTTGCGGGGGCGGACGCTCCACCAGCCCCGACTCCCGACGAGCTCGCCGGCCCTTTCGCGCACATCGTCGTCGACGAGGCGCAGGAGCTCAGCGACGCGGAGTGGCGGATGCTGCTCGCACGCTGCCCATCGCGGAGCCTCACGATCGTCGGCGACCGCGCACAAGCGAGACACGGTTTCACGGAGAGCTGGGCGGACCGGCTGGCCCGTGTCGGCGTCCGCGATGTACGCGTGTCGCACCTGAGCGTGAACTACCGCACTCCCGCCGAGGTGATGGCCGTGGCCGCACCGGAGATCCTGTCGGCGGTTACCGACGCGAACGTGCCCACCTCGGTGCGCACCAGCGGCATGCCGGTGCGTCACGGTTCCCCCTCCGACCTCGAGTCCACCGTTGACGCGTGGGTCGCGGCGCACCCCGACGGCACGGCGTGCGTGATCGGCGCGCCGTGGTTCCCGTCATCGCCACGGGTGCGCTCGCTGAGCGCAGCGGAGTCGAAGGGGCTGGAGTTCGATCTCGTCGTGCTGGTCGATCCGCGAGCCTTCGGAGACGGCATCACGGGGGCGGTGGATCGCTACGTCGCCATGACCCGCACCACCGGGGAGCTCGTCATCCTCGATGGGGCCGCTGATGGCGGGGACCGCCGATGACGGTCGTGCAGGGCGCCCTGCTTGATCAGGAGTCGACGCCGTACGCGGCGAGGAAGACGTCGAGAGCGCGCGCGACCTGAGTCGCGGCATCCGTCCCCGGCAGCGCCTCGTCGTCGCCGAGGAGCATCGCCCTGTTGACGGGCTCGCCCATCACGAGCCAGTTCAGCTGGGACGCAGCGGTCGCGGGATCGGGGATGCGGAGGGCTCCCGCCTCGTCGAGTCGTCTGAGCACCTCGGCCAGCGCGTCCATCGCCCGCTGGGGACCGTGCTGGTGCAGCTCCCTGGCCAGGTCGGGGAACTGCGGAAGGAGTCCGATGACGAGGCGTCGCAGTGCGAGGAGCCCAGGGCTGAGCACCGTCTCCAGCTGCTGTTCGAGGATCGGCGCCAGCACCGCTCTGGCATCGGCATCGCGAGGCAGCGCGGGCGGCTCCCCCAGCACCCGCTCGCTCGCCGCTCGCGTCTGCGAGCCGACCAGCTCGAGGAACAGCGCCTCCTTGCCGCCGAAGTGGCTGTAGAGCGTCTGCTTGGCGACCCCGGAGGCTCGGGCGATCGAGTCCATCGTGACGGCCTCGTATCCGTGGGCGAGGAACTGCTCCTGCGCGGCGGCGAGCATCGACTCGCGCTTGCGCACCGAGCTGGGGCGAAGCTCCTCCGCACCTCTTGACGATTTCATACTGACGAGTCTAGTGTGAGAGAAATCAGACTCACCAGTCTTTATTCAGGAGGCGCAGATGACCAGCAGGACTCCCCTCGAGTTCGACGCCGAACTCGTCCACCCCGCGGCGGGCGACCGTGTGCGAGTGCGGATCGAGGTCGCGGCATGAGCGCGCTCACGACACCTCGCGGCGACACGATCACGTTCGACGACCGGGGCGCGCCCGGTGCGGTCACGGCGATCTTCATCGCCGGCGCCGGCCCCACGCGCGCCGACGACCCGGTGACCCTCGCGACCGGGGAGGCGTATGCAGCCCACGGCGGCAGGGCGCTCATCCCCGACCGGCTCGGCCGCGGCGAATCGCCGTCCGCCGGCGAGATCGACCTCCCCGCTCAGCTCGACGCCATCGCGGCGCTCGCACGCGAGGCCGATGCCCCGGTGATCCTCATCGGGCACTCCTCGGGGTGTGCGATCTCCATGCTCGCGGCCTCCCGCATCCCCGAGCTCGCGGGCCTCGTGCTCTGGGAGGCGCCGCTCGGCCTGTTCGATGGTGGCGCCGCGAAGTGGTGGGGGCACGTGCGCGATGCGATCAGGGCCGGTGACCTGGAGGCGGCGGTGGCGCGCTACATGGTGGGGATGCCGCCGGAGTGGCTCGAAGCGATGAAACAGTCCCCCGACTATCCGCAGCTCGTGCTCAGCTGGGTGCCCGATGGCGAGGCGCTCGCCGCGGTCGAACAACGCGGGTACGCGGAATCACTGTCCGCGGTGTCTGCGCCGGTGGTCGCCGTCGTCGGTACAGACACGTTCCCCGGCATGATCGCGACGGCGGATGCGCTGGCCGCCGCGGCCTCGGACGGCAGCTCCGAGCAGCTCGCCGGGGCGTGGCACACGTGGGAGCCGGACGCGATGGCCGAACGCCTCGCGCGGCTCGCCGGACTGTCGAGCTAGTCGGGCCGGTCCGTAGGCTTGACGACCTGGTCGGCGTCGATGGGGACCATGGGCACGTGGCGCACCGCGATCAGGCGGTCCATGGTCTCCAAGAGGCGCACCGCATCGGGACGGGTGTCGTCTGCGGGGCGGTGCATGAGCGTGCGCAGAGAGCTCAACGCGAGCAGGATCGCTGCGTCGGCCACTTCCGGCGAACCGGACCGCTCCTCGACCAGCACGTGGAACTCCGCCTTCAGGGCACCCATCCACTGGGTGAACGCCGCCACGAGTTGAGGCTGGTCGGCGATCAGCTTCTTCAGACGCTTCCGCTCGACGCCAGAGGACATCGAGTCGGCGAGCAGCTCGCAGATCGCGGGCATTAGCTCGCCCGAGGCCGCGCGGAAGCGTGCAGCGGCCTCGGGCGAGATGATCTGCTCGGGGAGGTTGAGGGCGGCGGCGGTCTTCGACGGGAAGTAGTTGAAGAACGTCCGCGGCGAGACGCCCACCTCTTCGCAGATCTGCTCGACGGTCGTACCGTCGAAGCCGTGCTGTTCGACCAGGCGCAGGGCAGCCTCGTGGAGCGCCTCCCGGCGCACCTTCTTCTTGCGCTCGCGGAGTCCGCCCGCCTGCTCCCCTGCGCTCTGGTCGACGCTCATCTCAGCTCTGCACCCTGATCGTGCCGGTCTCACTGACGCCCGCACCGTCGGCCATCTCCTGCAGGGCCGAGCGCGTGCGCAGCGGCGGAGCCTTGAAGAACCAGCTCAGCGCGAACGCGAGCATCAGCACTCCGAAGCCCACCCAGTAGATGACGTCGATGGCCTGGGTGAAGCCGACCATGAAGGGCTTCGTCAGCGCAGCATCCGCCCCGTTGAGGAACGAGGTGTCGCTGACCGAGCTGCTCGTCCCGCTCGACGCCTCAGAGGAGCCGGAGTCGATCTTCTTCGCGATCTCGGGCACGAGCTGATCCACCCAGTAGGTGCGCTGGTCCTTATCGGACCAGTCCACCGAGACGGTGCCGTCCGTCACCGACGCGTGCGCCTTGTCGGCGACGGCCTGCAGGGCCTTGGCCTCGGCGCCCGGAGTCGCCTCGGCGACCTGCGCGTCGATGGCCGCCTGCGCGGCGGCGGCCGGGAGCTGCCCAGCGGCGACGGCCTGGTTCACGGCATCGGTCACGGCCGAGATCACCGCATCCTTCGCCGAGGTCTTCGCCTGGGCCACGCCCGTGTCGAGCTGCGACTGGATGTTCTCCTGCAGCGGGCCGACGATCGGGGTCCACAGCTGATCCATGACGGCCTTGTTCTGCTTCTCACCGGCGACAGCGGGATCCAGGGCGGCGTTCAACGCAGCGGTCAGCGTCGGCTTGTCGGCCATGCTGTGCGTGATGTTGGTCGGAAGCAGGGTGAACAGCACCGACAGCATGATCGCCGTACCCAGGGTGCCACCGATCTGGCGGAAGAACGTGGCGGCGCTGGTCGCGACGCCCATGTCTGGCGCGTCGACGGCGTTCTGGCTCGCCATAGTGAGCGACTGCATGAGCTGGCCGAGGCCGAGGCCGACCACGAACATGCCGATCATCATGAACCAGATCGAGGTCGTGGAGGAGACGAACGTCAGGAGCAGGAAGCCGATCGCCGTGGTCAGCGTGCCGGTGCGCGGGAAGATGCCGTACTTGCCGGTGCGCGACGTGATCTGGCCGGCCGCCATGGACGAGGTCATCAGACCCACCACCATCGGCAGCATGGCGAAGCCCGACTCGGTCGGCGTGAGGCCGGCGACGATCTGCATGTACAGCGGGATCGTCATCATGGCGCCGAACATGCCGAAGCCGACGAGCACGCCGATGATGGTCGCCCAGGAGAAGGTGCTCGAGCGGAAGAGGCGGATCGGGATGATCGCGTCGTTCTTCATGGCGATCTCGATGAGCACGAAGCCGATCGCGCCGAGGCCGCCGATCACGTAGCAGGCGATGGCGCCGACAGAGCCCCAGCCCCACTCCCGGCCCTGCTCGGCCACCAGCAGCAGAGGCACGAGTGCCACGATCACCGCGGTCGCTCCCCACCAGTCGATGCGCGGGTTCTCGTGCTTCGCGACCTTGGGCAGGTGCAGGAACGCGATCACCATGCCGAGGGCGATGAGGCCGATGGGCAGGTTGATGAGGAAGACCCAGCGCCAGCCCGAGAGCCAGAGGATCTCGTCGGCGCCGGCGAAGATGCCGCCGACGAGGGGGCCGATCAGCGAGGAGACGCCGAATACGGCGAAGAAGTAGCCCTGGTACTTCGCGCGCTCACGCGGAGCGAGAATGTCGGCCATGATCGCGAGCGGCAGCGACATCAGCGCGCCCGCTCCGATGCCCTGGAAGGCGCGGAATCCGGCCAGCATCAGCATCGACGTGGAGAACGTCGACAGCACGGATCCGATGATGAAGACCGTGATGCCGAAGATGAACAGGGGGCGCCGGCCGAAGATGTCGGACAGCTTGCCGTAGATCGGGACGGAGATCGTGGAGGTGATCAGGTAGGCGGTGGTGACCCAGGCCTGCTGATCGAGACCGTGCAGGTCATCGCCGATCGTGCGGATGGCGGTGCCGACGATGGTCTGGTCCAACGACGACAGGAACATGCCGGCCATGAGGCCGTAGATCACGAAGAGGATCTGACGGTGCGTCATGATCGGCTTCGGCCCATCGGTGGTGACGGCCGGGGTGGACCCGGTCCGGGTGGTGGCAGTGGACATTCGTCCCCTTCAGAGGCGTCAAGATTTTTGCAGACCTGCAATATTACATGACTGCAACTTTTGAGCGAACTGAGAGTCCTCCCCTGCCACGACGGCCGCGCGGAATGAGAGGAGGACGCCCGCCTGCTTCTCCCCGAGCCGGAATCGATGCGCCGGGTATGCACCCCGCATCCGGACGTCCCCCTGCGGCGCGGTCCCCAGAACGCGCCGACGCTGTCATAGCCGCGGAACGACGCTATCGCCGCCCGCCTTCACGCGCGGATCGGTGTCTGTGAAGGGTGCGGATCACCACTCCCAGCGGATGCCGAGAGACCCAGGCCCGAAGTCGCGCACGCGGTAGTGGGCGGAGTGCGCGCCCTCGATGTCGACGGGCCACTCGTGTCGCAGCTCGCCCTCGGTGAAGTAGATCCAGCAGCGCCGAGGGGTCTCCGTCGGGTCGAAGCACACCCAGAGCAGCACTTCTTCGAGCCGCTGCTCGGCGATGACCTCGTAGTCGGTGTCGAGCTCCAACGCGGCCCCGTCCGATTGACGCACCTCGACCTCGGTGATCGCG
>JAGIAK010000055.1:0-266 GCA_017744855.1 Microbacterium sp. | reverse complement strand
AACATCAGCGGACGCGGGAACGTGAGCATGACGCTTCGCGCGTTGCGCGCGAGTCGACGATCGTCGCCGATGGTGCAGCCTGCGATCGCACGGAACTCCCGTTCGCAGATGTCGACGTCGCCCTCGGTGGCCATGAACACGGTCATGCCTTCCACACCGTCACGATTGGCGACGACGACCCGTCGCATCCGCGTCCACACGATCTCCCGCTTCGTCCCGACGTTCACCGTCACGTGGGTGGCGACGCGGGAGACGTCACCCACCTG